>JAADFL010000015.1 GCA_013152945.1 Deltaproteobacteria bacterium
GCCATGCACAATATGATTGTCGGATCGGCTCAGGCTCGTGAAATCTAACTACGGAATGACCATTCCCCTTGGCCAGACAATGGTCCCGATATTCTGGAAGGTCAGCGGGTTTTCATTGTCGAACGAGCTGCTCGTCTCCCAGACCTTTCGTTCCGAGCCTGTTTCATCCCTGAAATATATACGGGCCGTCCAATGTGCCTCGCGATTGTCCTTTCCGGCTATTTGGCAGCCGAATATTATATCATTGCAACAGGTATAGGTTCCAAATGTTCCGGAACTGCTCTGGCAACGGAAATAAACACTGACCCGGTAATTCCCGGGCCCGGGATGGTTATGGACCAGGATATCTCCTATCTCGGAAGGGCCGGTCCCCGGATCTTCCCACAGATCTTGGCTATACGTGGCAGTACCATACCCGCCTGCCCCCGGATCTCCCCAGTCGGGGCACGGAGGAGATTGAGAACTCTTGTCTGGATAACAATTGTCACTATCCTGTCCCCGACTACCCCCGGGCTTGGTCAAGTAGATATCCAGGTCCGATTTGTTCGAATCGTCCCAGTCCAATTCGATCCTGAACGAAGTGTCATGCCGCACATTAAGCTGAATCTTTGCCTGCTCGCTCCACAAAGCCGCGCCTGAATTCAAGACTTCATTACTGTCCCGCACCCGTAAACCAATTGTGTAATCGCCTCCCAGGTCCGGCGTAAAATTAATGGTTTGCGCAGTGCCGGAGTCCAGCCGTGCGCTTGACCCGGCAGGAGCCGAGACCAATGTCCACTCGTATGTATCAATGGTTCCGTCGCAGTCCGTCCCTCCTGACTGCAAGGTCACCTTCTCCCCAATGCCAAGTGAAATCGCGCCGGGTATGTCAGCCCCGTTTTTATCAAGGATCTTGGCTAAAGGTTTGCCGCGTGCCAGGATCTGGACCTCATCAGCCGTTGAATCTATGCCGTCATTGTCCGTCACCACCAGGCTCACCGTGGTCAGGCCGGAGGCAGTTACAGGCAATGTCACTTGAGCAATGTCTGTTGCAGAAAGCGGCGAGGCATCTCCACATGGTCCGCCGTCTTCAGGGGCATCAAGAATGCTCCATGCGTACTTTTCTATTGTTCCCTGGTCCTGGTCGAAGCTTTTGCTTGCATCCAGCAATACAACATTGCCCACAATCGTTTCATATTGCAGGTAATCGCCTGCATCAGTAAGAATCACCGCCACCGGCCCCTGGTTAACGACTTTCCCAGACCCGGTTACAATTACTTTTACTTCGGGCCGGTCCGGGTCATCACTTTCAATACCCAAAACACAGCTATCCCGTACATCATCGACCGGTTTGTATCTCAATTCCACATCAATGGAACCACCTCCCTGGAGCATCGAACCATCTGCAGGCTTCTGCACAAAATCAATCTCGCCCGATGTACACCCAATGCCTGAAAGTCCCACGCCCGTAATCGTCAATGGTTCTTCGCCCTTGTTCATTATTTTTATTGTGGCCGTGTCCTCGGTTCCAATATCTACAAGACCAAAATCCACTGTTTCAGGATCCACGAATATATCCTGCGGTTTTATCGACGATCCCCTTACTTCGACCGCTACCTGCGGAGTATCGGGATCGTCTGTCGAGACAATCACGTGGCCGTCATGTTTTGCCGCCTGGGACGGGTGATAGGTCACTGTCACTGTTGCTGTCTGTGTCGGATCCATGGACACCGGGGACAGGTACACTGGAGGAGCAGGATCTGAAGAAGCTGAAAAATCAGGTGCTGTTGTTACGTCCGGGGCCGCATCAATAAGCGTCACAACCGATTCGCCTGTACCGATGTTGGTCACCAGAAAGCTCAGGTCCGCAGTGCTTCCGGGAGCCACATAACCAAAATCCAGAAACAATGGGTCGACATGTACCTGTGCACTACCCTTGCGTGAGCTGTGCAATGCAACTTCGACCTCGGGTGATTCCTCGTCACTGGACAAGACCTGCAGTATGGCCTTGTCAGGAGTATTGTCGGATGGGGTGTAGTCTACCTTGATCAATCGCCCCTCTTTTGGGGCAATGGTATAGGGCGGATCTTCCAATTGAACCAGTTGGAAGTCCTGTGCCGAACTAGCCTGATCCGCAGCCTTTAGATTAGTGGCGGTTATTCGAAGATCAGCATCTCCCATGTTGGTAATGGTGACATTCCGTTCCACTGTTCGGCCAAGACGAACCGATCCGAATTCAAGTATGAGCGGTTCCACCTTGATTCGAGGTTTGGGCACTGTATCAGTATCGGTATCAATGTCTGTATCAGTGTCCGTGTCTGTGTCCGTATCCGTGTCTGTATCCGTGTCCGTGTCCGTGTCTGTATCAGTGTCCGTGTCCGTGTCTGTATCAGTGTCCGTGTCTGTATCAGTGTCCGTGTCCGTGTCTGTGTCTGTGTCCGTGTCTGTGTCTGTGTCCGTATCTGTGTCCCCATTAATCGGCTCACAAAACCCACCGTTGCACCATTCACCATGTTCACAGTCAGCATCTGTCGAGCAAAATCCATGGAGGCCTGAATTGCCCGGGGAAGTGTCACCGCAACCGTTCGGCAAAAGTAAGATTAGGCATGAAAAGCCCAGGATAGTATAATGACTTGGAAAGTTCCTCTTTACCCGAAACATGGGAGACCTCCCTTTTTGTGACGTAAAAACAAATATATAGATGCTGGATAAGGGAGTCAAGTCCGGCCGGAAAATCTAAAGCGGTTGGCGATATTACTATAATGTTGTTCTTTTTTATTTCATAACATTATTGCACGGCTCTTGTTCGTTTTTATCCTTGCAAACCCGAGTGTTTTTGCTATAGTTTCTCGTCCCGAAGAGGAAAAATGCCCCTCCTGGGCTTTGGAAGGAGTTGAAATGTCAAGTGAAAACGTTGGAGAGGCCAAAAATGAAGGCATTTTGGTTGTTGGTGGCGGCATCTCCGGCATGACCGCTGCCGTAGAAGCCGCAGAAGTTGGGAAAAAGGTCTATCTGGTTGAAAAAGAGCCATATCTCGGTGGTCGCGTAGTAAGGATGAACCAATATTTCCCGAAATTATGTCCTCCTGTTTGCGGCTTCGAGATCAATTCCCGGAGGATCAAGCAGAATCCCAGGATTGAGACCTTTGTATCCACACAAGTCAAGAAAATCACGGGCCGGCCCGGCGCTTTTGTCGTCACTCTCGAGACAAAGGCTTCCATGGTCAATGACAACTGCACGGCCTGCGGCAAATGCATTGACCAATGCCCGGTGGAACGAAAGGACGACTTCAATTACGGCATGGCAAAGACCAAGGCAATATTCCTTCCCCATGCAATGGCCTATCCTTTCAAATACGTTATCGACCCATCCGTTTGTAAGGGCAAGGATTGTGCAAAGTGCGTCGAGGCGTGCGAATACGATGCCATCGACCTGGATGCAGTGCCCGTTGAATTCGAACTGAACGTCACATCAGTCGTATTTGCAACAGGGTGGAAACCCTACGATGCGACCAGGATGGAGAACCTGGGATTCGGCAAATTCAAGAATGTGGTCACAAATGTGATGATGGAACGAATTGCTGCTGTCGACGGCCCGACCGGCGGCAAGATCCAGCGCCCATCCGACGGCAAGGAGCCCAAGAGCATTGCATTTGTACAATGTGCAGGATCACGGGATGAAAATCACCTTGCATATTGTTCGGGTGTATGTTGCATGGCAAGCCTCAAGCAAAGTACCTATGTGAAAGAGAAGCTGCCGGATTGCAACATGGAGATGTTCTACATTGACCTCAGGGTGGCGCCCAGGGTCGAGGAATTCTCCGTCAAGGTGCAGGAAAACGAAAAATTGAAGCTGACAAAAGGAAAAGTTGCGGAAATTACGGAGGATCCTTCCACCGGCAATCTTACGGTTACAGCCGAAGACACCCTGGCGGGCGAGAAGATCCACAGGGAAGTCGAAATGGTTGTGCTGGCCACGGGCATGGAGCCCAACCCGGTGGTCAAGGAACTGGTCCCGGATCTTGAGTTCGATGAGCACGGCTTCGTGCATCCCGAGACCACGGACAAGGGCATTGTTGGCGCAGGCTGCGCAAAGGCCCCCCTGGACGTTTACAGCTCGGTCCAGGACGCCACTGCAGCAGCACTGAAGGCTATCATCCTTCGCTAAGCTGGGAGTAGGAATATGGACACAACTGTTGGAGTTTTTCTTTGCACTGGTTGCGGTATCGACGAGGCCATGGACTGCGAGGCTTTGAAAAAAGTGGCCGAGTCCGAGTATAAGGTTAAATGTTTCCATTCACACAAAAAACTCTGCAATCCAGATGGAGTAGAGTTGATAAAAAAAGAAATTAGCGAGCAGGGCCTCAATAGGGTGGTAATCGCCGCATGCTCGCCCAGGGTAAAGACCGAGGTGTTTCACTTCGATTCGCCCGAGGTCTTCCAGGACAGGCTGGGCCTGCGTGAACTCGTGGCATGGACCGGGGAGCCGAAACACGAAGACACGGACATGCTTGCCCAGGACTACATTAGAATGAGCATCGTCAAGGTTCAAAAAGGAGCGCCTCCGGAGCCATTCAAGGAGGAGATATCAAAAGACATGCTCGTTGTCGGCGGTGGATGGACAGGGATGCACTCGGCCCTGGACCTGGCTTCCGCCGGATACAAGGTCCACCTGGTCGAAAAAGATGACAAGCTTGGGGGCAATGCTCTGAACTTGGCAAAGCGAGTGCCCATGAATCCCCCGAGAAGGGAACCGGAAGAACCGGATATCGAGGATCTCATTGGAAAGGTGCAGGCAGATGCCAATATTGATGTCCATCTTGCAACCGAAATTCAAAGAATAAACGGCCAGCCCGGCCTACTGGACACTGACCTCAAGTCCGGATCCGAAGAAAAGCATGTTCGCGTGGGCGCAATCGTGTCCGCTGTCGGGTACAGGCCCTATGATCCGGCCAAGCTGGCACATCTTGGTTACGGAACATCCCCGGATGTGATCACGAACGTCGACATGGAAAAGATGCTCAAACAAGATTCGTTGAAAAAACCTTCCGACAACGGATCTGTGAAAAAAGTGGTTTTCATACAATGTGCCGGATCCAGGGATCCGGATCATCTGCCTTACTGTTCCGGCGTATGCTGTGCCGAGACCTTGAAACAGGCCAGGATGCTGCGAGACGCCGACAAGGATATCAAGGCATTTATTTTGTACAGGGACATGCGTACGCCTGGGTTGCTCGAAGACTTCTACAAGTCGGCCCAGGACGATCCAGGCATATTTCTTACAAAGGCGGATGTCAAAGAAGTGAAATCCGAAGGGAACAACCTCGTGGTTGCGGCAGAGAACACCTTGCTCGGCCAGGATCTCGAACTGGAGGCGGATATTGTGGTCCTGGCTACAGGCATGGTGCCCAACACGCTCGACAACGAAGTCCTCAAGCTCAATTACCGGCAGGGGCCTGACATGCCTGTCGACCGTTACGGATTTCCTGACTCCAACTACGTATGCTTTCCATATGAAACCCAGAGAACCGCCATGTACGCGGCCGGCCCGGTGCGCCAGCCCATGGATGCGTACCAAAGCAGAGTGGATGCCTCGGGCGCGGCCCTGAAAGCAATCCAGGCTGTTGAAGAGATATCCAGGGGCGCTGCCGTTCATCCAAGAGCAGGAGACCTTACGTTCCCGGAGTTCTTCTTACAGCGTTGCACTCAATGCAAGAGGTGCACCGAGGAATGCCCGTTCGGAGCCTTGAACGAAGACGAAAAGGGAACTCCACAACCCAATCCGAACC
Source organism: Deltaproteobacteria bacterium (assembly GCA_013152945.1). Taxonomy (GTDB): domain Bacteria; phylum Myxococcota_A; class JAADFL01; order JAADFL01; family JAADFL01; genus JAADFL01. The sequence goes on from JAADFL010000015.1 coordinate 5,768, forward strand.
GGTGCCGTCGCTGCGGCGTTTGCATGGGAGCATGTCCGGAAAGGATCATTTCTTTCAAGAACTACCATGTTGACCAGATAGTTTCCATGATCAAGGCGGTCGAGATCCCCGAGGAGGATGAGGAAAAACCGCGTGCCCTGTGCCTGATCTGTGAAAACGATGCGTACCCATCCTTGGACATAGCCGCACTCAACAAGCAAAAACTCAATCCTTACATGCGCTTCCTGCCCGTGAGGTGCCTTGGATCAGTGAACGTGGTATTCATAGCCGATGCCTTGTCGGCCGGATATGATGGAGTCCTGCTGCTGGGGTGCAAACATGGCGACGATTACCAGTGTCACTTCATAAAAGGGAGTGAACTCGCGACCAAGAGAATGGAAAACGTCCAGGAGGCCCTCCAGCGGCTCGTGCTCGAATCGGAACGGGTGCGCATCGAAGAATTGGCCCTTTCCGAATGGAGAAGGATTCCAAAAATCGTGGACGAGTTCATGGAAACCCTGGAAGAGGTAGGACCGAATCCGTACAAGGATATGTAATATTCCCTGCATTGGAGGTAACCTTGCAATGACTGCTTTGCGCTTGACCGAGCCGGATCTCGATTTCATAAAGGAGCTTCAGAAGACCGGCGGAGAATCCTTGAAGAAATGCTTTCAATGCGCCACCTGCTCGGTGGTCTGCCAGCTCTCGCCGGACAACAACCCTTTCCCTAGAAAAGAAATGATCTGGGCGCAATGGGGGCAAAAAGAAAGGCTGGTATCGGATCACCACGTGTGGCTCTGCCACCAGTGCAATGATTGCTCCACCAATTGTCCACGGGGGGCCAGGCCCGGCGATGTCCTGGCGGCTGTCAGGGCACAATCCATAAGGCACTATTCCATACCCGGCTTCATGACTAAAATCGTTCAGGATCCCAAATTGATACTGGTGGCCCTGGCCATACCGGTGCTGTATGTCCTGGCCATGCTGGGAGTTGACGGCCACTTGTCAACCTTGATCCATCCTCCAAAAGCAGAGGTAGAATACGGTTCCTACTTTCTTTCACACCTTACATTGAACATCATGTTCACCTCTGCATTTGTAATATTCTTGCTTGGCGGCTTGGTCGGCCTGACCAGATTCATAAACGACATGAAAAAGACCGATCCGATCCCGGGAGACAAGGACCCGGGATTCATCAAGGCGGTCATTGCAGCCTTTTTCGAACTCCTGGCACACAGGAAATTCAAGAAATGTACGGCAGGAAGCAATCGTTACTTTAGTCATTTCGGATTGTTCTATGGTTTTGCCCTGCTCTTCATCGTAACAAGCATCGTGGTGCTCCTGATACTGGTGGCACCTGACACTTATCCCATCAACAGCCTTTCGAATCCCTTGAAGCTGGCCGGGAACCTGGGGGCGATTCTGCTGATAGGAGGCGGCCTCATAGCCATATACGACAGGCTGACCACACCGGATTTGGCCGGACAGTCCAGTTACTTCGACTGGTTCTTCCTGCTCGTAATACTGACAGTTGGAATAACCGGGTTGCTTACAGAGATTGCACGATTCACGAACGCCAGTAGCTGGGCTTACTGGATGTACTTCTTTCATATCGTTTTCGTGTTCTGCCTCTTGTGCTACCTGCCGTACTCCAAGTTCGGTCACCTCCTGTACAGGTTTTTTGCCATAGTCCATTCCAAGAGGGTTGGAGGTTACCCGGAATAACCCCGGGTTCACGGCTCCAGGTTTTCAATTTCCCGAACATGATGAAACCAGGAGTGTACAAAAAACAAGAGCGTACGAATTATTGCATAAACATTGCCGTAATCGATCCAATTACCCCTTTGGAGCAAAACAAGGGCCGGGGCGGAACAAAAGTGCTGTCTCGATGAACAGCAAAGATGCCGGAGGCTTTTCAAAGCCTTGCCGGAATTCTACTTCGATATTTTGTTCCAGGAAAAACGCGACACCTTTGACCCTTTAATCCGTTTTTAAAAGGTCTGCGGATTATTCTTGAACGGCTGTTGTCCGCCGGATTCAGATGGGACTAACGTCTGGCCTTGAGCACTTCTTTCTTCAACCTCGAGATATGGCCGCGACCCAGGCCCTTTACCTCGCACCCAAGCTCGAAGTACCTCCGGATCTTTTCGTCAGACAATATGCCGAAGCAATCCACTATCGCCAGCGGACCACCCGCCCAGGTCATAACCTCTTCGGGATCGAGCTCCAAATAGGGAGAATGAGGCACTGCCAGTATCATTGCTTCGACACCCTTCAAGGCTGTCTTGAGATCCTTTTGCACCACCAAGTCCACAAGCTCATCCTGATTACGGAAAAATCTTGCCCATGAACGTCCCGGCGCAGGATAAGTGTCCTGCTTCTCCAGCTCGTACCAATGATCCACGTAAGGATCGTGTACCCGCATCTCCGCGCCCATCTCGGTAAGCTTGCGCACAACCAGTTCGGAACCGGAATAACGGGTATCTCCCACGTCCTGTCTGTACGATGCCCCGCACAGCAGCACCTCTGCACCCGCGATGTACCTGCCCATGTTCCGCAAAGCATCCCTTGTCAGTTCTGCCACGTGCAGGGCGCGCGTGTCGTTTATATCTATTGCATTGGGCGTTATCTTGAACACGTTGTCGCCGTCCTGGAAACCAAGGAGATGCTCATACGCCCAGTATCCAAGGCCCCCGTCCTTTGGAAGGCAATAACCACCAATACCCGGACCTGGAAAGATTATGTTCGAATGGGTGGGCCTCACCTTTATGGCCTGTATTACTTTTGTCAGGTCCACACCATTCCTTTCGGAGAACAGGCTCCATTCGTTCAGGAATGCCAGTATTGTCGCACGATAGGAATTCTCTACAATCTTTGTAGTCTCGGATTCAATAGGCCTGTCCATCACCGTAAGAGGATAGTCGGTCGTGTTCAATACTTCTTCCAGGAATTTCACCACCCTGCGCCTTGCCTCCTCGGTGCAGCCCGAACACACCCGCCAGAAATCACGGATGCTCCTTACATAGTATTTGCCCGGCATCACCCTCTCGAAGCTGTGTGCCAAGAGCGGCTCTGATCCAATGCCTCGCCGGGCAAAGGCCCGCTTGAGTATCGGCCACGCCACGAACTCCGTGGTCCCCGGGGCCACAGTGGTCTCGATGAGGACCAGGCTCTCCGGAGGAATCCTTTCCCCTATGGTTCGAAGTGTCGCCTCAAGGGCGCCCATTTCGGCTTCTCCGGTCTTCATTTTGCCGAGATCATTCTTGGTGTAGTCGCATTGCACGTCAACGACCACACAATCCGCGAGCTTGAGGCAATCGCTGTTGAAAGTTGCGACAAGCGTCTTCTTGTCCTTTACACACTGGCCGATTATCTCGTCAACCTCGGGGTCTTCCGACTTTACCGGCGGCACTCCCCTGTTTATCATGGGTATCTTCCAATAGCTCCTGGTGCTCGGCCGCTGGCAGCCTATGACGAACTTGGAAGGATTGCCTTTGTCATCCTTGGTGTCTGCAACAATTGCCGCCATGACAGCGCCCACAAAACCGAGCCCCATGACCACAACAATTTCCTTGCCCTCTTTCCTGGCATCTTGGACCAGCCCGGTAAGCCGCTCCATTTCCTTTTCATAGTCTTCCTCTGCCGGAAGGGAAAACTTCTCACCTTCCGGGGAAATCGAGAACAACCTCTCTTTGGACATTTTTCTCTCCATCACGCTGTCTGAAAGAACAAAAACCTGCGAACTTTGTCATGTAACAAAGAATAAAATAACAGTCAAGGTCGAGCAAGATCTTTGTGGTAGCCGAATTAAAATGTCAGTAGGAAGGGGATTCGTCCCATGCAGATTCAGGCTGTTCGCAACAATTCCTGGGGCGTTGCCCCTGTCTGACATATTACGCCCCTTCAGGGCTTGATTGGTGCCGGGCATTCAAAGCATCCGGCCATACATACCGCATCATAGGGACATCGTCCTTAATTGAATCATTTCCAATTAAATCAAATAAAACCAATTCCCCAAAAGCCCCAAAGGGGCGAAATAAATAAAATAGCCTGGGGCAACGCCCCAGGAATTATTGGCACCAAACGATCCCCTCGCCCGCTTTGCGGGAGAGGGGGACAAAAGGGGGTGAGGGTGGTGGAAAGCCGGCCTGGTCCAGGAGATAAAATACAAATCGTTTGGATTTGTTCTCGCATGGGCGGTTCGCGAACCGCCCCTATCTTAAGGTGTGGTGGCATGAATCATTACCCCTACTGACATTTTCACTTGGCACTATACTGACATATTGACTCGGCTTCGACAGGTCGAGCAAGATCTTTTAGTACGTACGTGAAATGTCCGGTTGAATTGACACATTAAGAGAGGCTCTCCCAGGGAGGCGGTTGGTTCGCAGCCCTTGGCTGTAACCCCGTCCCTACCCACACCTACCCATACCTATCGTCCCCATACCTATCCATTGCTACGTTCCCAGTACCTACCCAGTACCTACGTTCCCGGTACTGTCCCTGGTATCTCCACATGCTCCAGCCAGTGAACAGCTCACTCCGCTGACCTTGCCGGACGAAACCCAAGGTCGTGGTTGTGGTAGCTAGGCTCGCTCCTGAAGCGAATCGCCACGCGGCAGTTGCTGGCGGAGTTGCTCCAGCTACCGCCACGAATGACCCGGGACGAGCCTGTTTTCGGACCCAGTGGATCTGTGACAGGGCCATCAGGATACTCTCCGTACCAATTGTTTATCCACTCATGCACATTACCAAGCATGTCATATAGACCCCACGCATTCGCTTCCTTGCCGACCCATGGTTCGGTGGCATTGTTGCTATTGCCACAGTACACAGCGATCTGTTTAAGGTTCGGATCGCTGCATTCCGTGTCTATGATCGTGCCATCGTTGCCAGGGCTCGGGTAAAAGGCTGTAGCGCTACCGGCCCGCGCCGCGTACTCCCACTCCGCCTCGGTCGGAAGGCGGTATCCCTTGCAATCGTACACCATTGAAGTCCCGCCGTTCAGTGAAACCTGTGCAGAAGCAATGCCGCCTGACGTGCCGTCATCGTCGAAGCAATCTATGTACGCGCTCCCTACTTCACCACCTTCCTTACAGCTCACTCCTGATAGCACATAGCACGGCTCTAACCCTTCGTGGACAGACAGCTCGTTCGCATACGCCAGGCAGTCGTACCACGATACCGTCTCCACAGGGCAATCGCCCCCGCATGATATAAAATGACTTGGGTTACACCCCATCACAGCCTCGAACTCGGCCTGGGTCACTTCGTGCCGCATGATCCAAAAGCTGTACGTCAGCGTCACTTCATGCAGCTCCTCGTTCTTGTGCCGGCCAGGCTCAGAAATGCAGTGGCCCGGATACCCGTTCGGACAATTACCGTCTGGGCTGCCCATCCAGAAAGTTCCTGCCGGAATAAGGACGAAATCGCTAGTATCTGTATCTGTGTCTGTGTCTGTATCCGTGTCTGTATCCGTGTCTGTATCCGTGTCTGTATCTGTGTCTGTATCTGTATCCGTATCCGTGTCTGTATCCGTGTCTGTATCTGTATCCGTATCCGTGTCTGTATCTGTATCTGTATCTGTGTCCGTGTCTGTGTCCGTATCTGTGTCTGTATCTGTATCTGTATCTGTGTCCGTGTCTGTGTCCGTATCTGTGTCTGTATCTGTGTCTGTATCTGTGTCCGTGTCTGTGTCCGTATCTGTGTCCGTGTCTGTGTCCGTATCTGTGTCCGTGTCTGTATCTCCACAACTCACACACCTGTATTCATAATTACAAATATACCCATTAGGACACTGGGAAGTCTTCTCACACT
>JAADFL010000016.1 GCA_013152945.1 Deltaproteobacteria bacterium
TACCGAAGACGGTGAGATACCTGCGGGCGAGGAGCCGAACTGGCTTACGTACAACAGCTTCAGGCAGAACGAGCAGGGCGAGGGCGTGTTCAATGCGCCGGACCTGAAGGTCGAATTGTGGTTGGATACGAATAGTTGCCCCTCCGGCTTGGAGCTGGTAGCCAAGGTAATGAACGTGGGAGCACTTGGAGTCGCACCCGGCCTGCCGGTGAGTTTCTATTATGGTACAGAGAACAACCCGGGGGATTACCTGGGTACTGCTGAAACCACTGAGGCAGTGCTGCCGGGTGGTTCGACACTGGTTACGTACGATTATGTCGTGCCTGAAGGCGGAGTTAAGGAAAAGCAATTTTTTGCGCGCGTGGACGACAAGGGAGACGGCACGGGCACACAGAACGAGTGCAACGAGGATAATAACACCGGGGAAACCAAACTGCTTGAAGGAGAGGTGTGTGACTGCAAGGATAATGATTGTGACGGCCTGGTGGATGAAGACCAGGATATGTGCTCATCTCCAACCGCTTGTATCGAGTGTGGCTGCAGGGAGCCCTGCACAATGGGAGAGTGCCCCGCGGGTTTCAAGTGCGTGGATAATTACTGTGTCCCGAAATAGAACCGTTGCCGGTCGCCCTCTTTAGTCATCCGCCCTCAATAGCCTGGAATCCAGAGTCTCACCTGTATCGAAATGAAATTGCACGTCCCATCCATAGCTGCCGTCATCCGAAGAAATGATTACCTGTATGGCATGTTCCGTGCCCCCCTGTACATCGTAATCACCGCCATGGTCCATCCAAATGCAATCGCTCGCCCCATCATCCATCAGGAGCCACTTGTCATCGACACGCATGCCCCAGTGTGCATTGCCCGAAACAGCCGGTTCTATATGCATGGTGGTTGCATTTTCAGGATATCTGACCGTGCCGGAGTAAACCAGGATGAAATAATCTTCAATGGATGCAGAGAGCCCCGAATTATCGAGTCCGGGAATCGTATCTACGAGCGGGCCTGTGTTTTCAGCGAGTTTGAGCCAGCCACCGGACACGGGTACGCTTGTTTTCGGTTCACCGGCCTTTGCATTTTCGCTCCAAAGGTTGTCGAGGTCTACAGCGGTTATCAAGGAACATTTCTTTGAACCTGTATGAGTGAATACCTCGAGCCTCATGCCGTTGAATACCAAGGGGTCGGTCCAATCGCTTGAATCGCTGATTTCCTCGCAGTCGTCCAGGCCGTCCTTGTCGTAATCACTTGCCGGCGGCGAGACGTGCAGTTTTTTTTCAGTCGAGCCCGTGAGATGAACCTCGTTGGTTACGGTCAGGCCTGCCATGTATTCACCGGGGCAGTAATACGTGTGTTGAGCTGTAGGTTGAATCCCGGAAACATCGTCCGAACCGTCACCGAATACGAAATAATAGTCTATTATTTTCAGTCCGGTCGGATCGAAGGAATTCCTGCCGTTCAACAATATTGGAACACCTGCAGGTGCCGGGTCCGGGAAAGACAGTCTCGCAATAGGTTTGTCTGTGTCTGTGTCTGTGTCGATGTCTGTGTCTGTGTCTGTGTCTGTGTCGGTATCAGTGTCGGTATCTGAATCACCCTCCACTTCGATGGTTTTTTCGAATTGGTCATCCAGGGTTTCTCGCATTTCATCCTTGCTGTTTTCCTCTTCCACTATTTCAGCATCACCAGGAAAAATTTCTTTATCTGGATAGTGGGCTGCTTCGTCAGCATCCTTTTCAGAGATATTCTCCCTTGTCTCCGAATGTTCTCCCTCATTATTACTTGGCCCGAGCCACAGGGAGACATTTTCTATACTGCCCTTTCTGAACCTGGCGCTTCTTAAGTCCGTGGCTACTACCTTGGCCAGCTTGTACACAATGGCCTGTACCTGGATCTTGTCGTTCATGGTGCGGCCCGGATAGATGAGCCCGGAAATAGGCGGCTTCAACTGGACAAGGTTAATCTCACGAAAAGCTTTATCTATTATTTTACCCGTGGCCGGATCGAGCACCTGCACCTTCAACCAATCCACCTGGGCCGGGATTTGGAAATCTATTTCCACGTTGTAATGGATGGCGGTAACACTATTTGCAGAGTTTGAGCAGCCTGTTGAATAGAGCACCGACCCCAGTACACAGAATGATAGATAAATTGCTTTATGGCCCAAGGATATGCTCTTATCATTCATCAAATGCCCCATCTCAACCATTGAAATAAACCCTTGGTAAGTTTATTCCAAGTCAGGCCCTTTATGCAATACTCCAAAAATCACGGCGATGGCCGAATTAAAATTTAGGTGGTACTGCCGAATGAATGCGGTTCGCGAATCGCGCCTACAACTAAATATTGCTTGTAGATCTGAATCTCAAGCAGCCGATTTCACGAAGCATAAAAGTGAGTCTCAAGGCAATAGTGGAATCCTGCTTCATGGATTGCATGATTTGCCGCAGGCTGGTGCCCTTGCTCAATTCCCTCAATATTCTTGTATGAACTGGTCCGAGGTTAAAAGCCGGGGACAGGGCCTTCTTTATCTTGGGAACACTGTCCATATCATCCGACATGCTTGCACGAATAAAGGCAAGGGGAGAATGGTTCATGACTCCCTCAAATATTACCTTGTGCGTATCAATTACCAACGGCACCTTGGAGATCCTTATTTTCACCATGTTATAGAAAGCGAACTTACCTGCAGCCCAACCAAACAACTTGAGGAGCCTGCCCATTATTTGCTCCTCGAGCAGGGAGGCAAGCTGGTGGGCGGTCAAAACGCCACTGGCCAGTAACAGCTCCGAAAGGCGCATGTGCCTGATTGCCGCCTCGCCAAGGGCTTGTTCAAGGGTCTTTCTTCTTATGATGCCCTTTTTCACCAGGAATTCTCCGAGGAGCTCGGATTCGATGTTCGAACGGACATACTCGATATTCCCTTCTTTGAAATATAGTGATTTCACCACGTGTCCACGTTTAACTTCCAGCCTGCCTGTTCTCTTGTCCTCAGCCAGTCGATTGAGGATGTGCGGCAAGGAAGTTTTTGCCAGGTTGCCGTAAAAAACCGCCTTTTTCGGCCCCGGCACCGGTACTTCCGTCTGGACATCGCCCGGAAGCGGTGGGGGAGAAGGGGGCTCGGGCATTTGTTTGCCGGCCAAGATATCTTTTCGCAACAGGCTGACATCCACACTTGCTGTTTTGCCGTTCGAACCTGTAATCATCTCGGTAAGAGATATCTCGTCCCAGGACGCTTCCGTCGTCTCCTCTATATCGAAATCACCCAGGTCGGCCAGGGGCGCCCCGAGATCTTTAGGGCCTGTCTTCGTAGTATCCATGGTTCCCTCGTAGTCGAGGGCTGCAGACAGGGGCAATACCTCCACTTCGAATTGAGCTTCATCTGAAGACCCGATTGGCTCGGTTTTCAATACTCTTGATATTTCATTGTCCAGTTTTCTTTCTTCTTCCTGTTCCTTGGTGATCTCGTTATGGAACAACTTTGTGATTGCCGCCGACAAGGGTTTCAGCGCGGCCTGTCCGGGCCGTAAGCCCGTTACCTCCAAAATGGCGCTCCTGGCCGCCATTGCGCTGGAATACTGTTGTTCTTTGTCCTTTGAAAGCAGTTTCCTTATGATCTCGGCGAGCCGGTTGGGCAAGCCATTGAGTAAATCATGATCCCATCCGGATTTCATGACCCGATCACGCAGCTCTTCCGTGCTGCAATTTCTTGGATACAGGGGCTTCAGCACCATGAGTTCGGCCATTATGACACCCACGGAGAACAGGTCGCACGCAATGGTAGGTTCATTGCCTGCACAAAGATCGCTTGAATATGCGAGCCTCAATCGTTCAGTGCTTTCAGGCTCCTTGCCGATCCTTCTAAGTGCCCTTGTAATGGCAAAGTCCCCGAGTTTGATCCTTCCATCAAATCCGAATATCACGTTTCTTGGCGTGATGCCGCCGTGTACAACGAGCATAGGCGAATCACCAAGACTGTTGAATTTATGTGCCGCCCATAGTGCCTCGAAGAGTTCAATCCCGACCCTGCAGCCGATTGTCAAAGGCAACTTTTTTTTCCGGCGTAAGCTCTTTAGTATGACCTGCGCCAAATCACGGCCGTGCAGGTATTCCATCACTATATATGGTGTGTCGCACTTTATGTCATAATCGAGAAGGCCGAGGATCTTGGGGTGCTCAAGGGCATGCCAGAGCTGTAGCTCCTCTTCCAGGGCTTCCAGGAACGTGCCGTCACTGGAATAAGGCTGCTTCAACACCTGTAACAGCACCGTGGAAGTGAATCCCCTGACTCCTATGGGCTTGGCTTTGTACGAAGCCGCCAGGCTTCCCTTGGCCACAGGCTTGACCAGTAGATAGTCATGGAAGCGCTTCATAATCACCAGCAATCGCCCGGGAGTTTATTATATTATCCCGGATATCGTCCCGGGCTTTTCCACTAGTATATCACACCAAGGTATCTCATGTACCAGTATGGCAACAGCCAGAACATGGGACACTGTTCAGCCTTGCCGTCACCACCCCTTTGTAACTGGTACATGTTTCCGTTCCACCACACGGTCCTTATCTCGTCATAGGGCGGTACCTCGGTAAGCTGCTTGTCATTGGATCTGTCTGCAGCGGAATCCACTATATAGTCTTTCCTGAAGGAGAGATCCACCGGCCAGTCGCGCAGGTCGAATGGTATTTCCTGCAAAGTCCTTATTGCGTCTGCAAGGTAATGCTTGTCTTTCACCGCACTTGCAACAATGGCCGCCCACAAGGGATTGCGTTCCAGCTTCTCCCATTCATAGACCTGCAACATTGAATCGAGCCAAATCTTCCTCCGGTCCGGGTTGGGATCGTAACGGAGCAATGTATTGTACGCAAGGAAGGCCAATTCGTGGTCCGAATGATTGGCCAGGGTCCTGGAAGTCACTGTTTTCACGTCTTTGCTAAAGGTTGCAAGCACATCGTACCTGTACTTTGTAATAAGCATATCATATGCCTCATACAAATCTTTATCACCGGTCATGTGCCATGCGGCCAGCAGGTGGCCCAGTATCTCGGTTGAATTCAGCCAGGCGCCGCCGCCCCACAGCCCGACGCAGACAGCGGTCCAGTCCGAGCTGCCATCTCCCTGCTTGATGCAATGGCTCAAGTCTATTTCACCCTTTTCGTTGACAAGGGCTCCGTACACCTCGGGTTGCCAGTGGCCGTACTTGGTCATCTTGCCGTCCAGGTCTATCAACGTGAAGCCTCCATCAACGATGTAATGGGCCAGTGCGCCCGCATGGTCCGCGATTTCAGCCTTCTCGGCATCGTCTTTGGCACAAAGGTCATAGTACAGGGGATACCCGAAGAAATGGCCGGTGGTCTCATCGGAAGATGTATCATCCTTCCAATAGTACGTCCTGTTCTTGTAATCGACTTTGTGCCAGTTGTCCCTCGTGGCTTTGTCCTCGAATACCGGGCCTTCGTCGTCACGCACGAGAGACCTGGTGACAAAACCACGTTTCATGCCTGCTTCCTTGAAACTGATTGCAGGAATGTCTATTTGGAGCATCATGGTCTCTATGGCCTTTCTTGCACGTTTGTAATATTTCTCATCCTTTGTGACCGCATATGCAAAGCAGAAGGCTCCTACCTGCATCTGTGTCCATAGGCCGTCGTTATCCGAGTCGTACCTTGTCGGCGAGCCTGAATGGTCCCACGGGTCGCTCCAGTGAATCTCGGGGGACACGAAACCATCCATTCGCCAGTAATGGTCGTTCAGGTACTTGTCAAAGTAAGCGGCCTTTTTTTCCAATGTCATGGTATCGTCGATGTAAACCTCGCCAATACCGGCAGGAGTTGCAAACCATCTGGCGCCGTCCTTGCCGATTACCGCCGAATTTACGTGATTGTCCGGCAACCACCTCTGTATGGCATAATAGTCAGGGTGATCTGCCGATGGATCGAAAAATGTGCCGCCTATCTCGTGACCGAGCAGGAGCGTGCCGTTTTGACCCGGGAATATCGATGTAATATTCCCGTTTGGAAGCCCGCCGGGCTCTGCCTTGATTAGCTCGGACTTGTCTCCGTTTATATGCGCGACTCCGGTTGAACAACCCACCCATACCCCGGTTCCCTCGAAGTCGGTCTCCACAACCAGGCATTGATCATCCGGTAATTTGCCTGAACTCGAGTCAAGGGATGTGAAATTATTTCCATCCCATTTCCATACAGGGGCGTTTATGGAAGACGTGACCCAGATCTCCTGGGCGGAAACCGCGGCAATGTCCAACGGGGCCACTGCCTGTGCTGCAGCAACTACGGAAAAGGTATTGTTCGAAACCTTTGCAATGTTCCGGCTTGTGGCCAGGAACACAGTATCTTCCAATACAGACAAACGCGTGGCCGGGCTGTCCAGGGCCACGCTCGATCCTGCTGAGCCGCCGGGATCCACAAGATCGAGCCTCTTGTCTTCCATAAGCACCGCCAGCATACCCGACTTGCTGAGCTTTCTTCCAAGGTCCACGATCTTGCCGTCACCTCCGGGTAGAGTGACTTTTACAAATTCGTCTTTGCTTGTATCAAGTACGTACAAGCCGCTGCCGGTGCCTGCCCAAATCTTGCCGCCTGCGGAAGACATGACCTTAACATCGAGGTCAGGCAACTTGCCGGTGTCAATATACTGATTGGACATCTCTTGCGGGTATGGCACATCTTTGTACGTTTTTGTGTGCTCCTTTACTTCGTTTACAACAGAGTCAGGGATATTAACGTCCGTATCAGTGTCCGTGTCGGTGTCCGTGTCAGTGTCCGTATCGGTGTCCGTGTCGGTATCCGTATCGGCATCCGCGTCTCCATTCTTGTTGCTTCCACATCCCTGGAACACCGTTAATGTGGACAGGAACAACAAAGAAACAGCCAGGGCCGTGCATAGCAGTCCTGATTTTCCAAACATCTAATCCTCCTCCTCTTTCAAAATTGGTTCTTACGCATTATCACTGCCGGCGCCGCTTTCAGTATCACTTTATAACGCCGAGATAACGAAGATGCCAGTACGGGAGCAGCCAGAATACAGGACACTTTTCGATGACGCCTGTTGTTCCACCTTCAACCTTGTATTGATTTTGGTTCCAGAAGGCTGTTCGAATTTCGTCGTACCTGGGAATTACCGTGAATTGCTTGTTGCCGTCTTTGTCCAGGGCCTGGTCGATTACATAGTCCTGCCTGTGGGAATTGTCGATGTGCCAATCTCTCGTATCCAGGGGTATTTCCCGCAACGTTTCCATAGCGCCGTCAAGGTCATGTTTATCCTTTACCGCACTCGCCACAATAGACGCCCACAAGGGATTGCGGTCGGGCTTCACCCATTCATAGAAGGCAAGCAGGGATTCGATCCATTCCTGCCTTCTCTTATTGCCGGGTTCGTACCTCAGCAGGTTGAAATAGGCCAGCATTGCGGACTGGCGATCCAGAAAGTTTGCCTTGGACCTTGATGTCACTATTTGTATGTCATCCCTGAAACGAACCAGGGCATTGTAATGATATTTTTCTATGAGTTCGTTGTACGCATCGTAAATGGATTGATCATTTGTGATGTGCCAGGCTGAAAGCAGGTATGACAATATCTCGACCGCCCTCAGCCATCCCTGCCCGTTATACGAGTTCACGCAGTACGAAACATGTTCTGCATCGGCTGCATTCCTGATACAGTAATCGAGATCGGGCCTGCCGGTCTTCGGGTTTATTATGCATGAAAAACGTTCCGGCTCCCAGTGGCCCAAGGTACCGGCCTTTTTGTCCAGGCCGGGGAGCGTGTATCCATTGTCTATAATATAACGTGCCAGGGCTCCTGCATGCTCGGCCACCTTGCTTTTTTCTTCACCGTCCTTTGCACAAAGATCATAGTACAGCGCGTACCCGAAAAATTGCCCTGTAATGTCATCGGAAGAGGTGTCATCCTTCCAGTAGTAGTTCTTCCCATCGTATTCAACCTGGTGCCAGTTTTCCTTGTCTTTCTTGCTGTCATAGACAGGCCCCTCGTCTTCCATTACGAGCGACTTGGCCGTAAAGCCCGCCTCGAGTCCGGCATCGGCAAATGCCTGGGCAGGCACATCCATGAGCAGCATGGCAGCCGAAAGGGCCTTCTTTGCTCTCTGAAAGTACTTTTCATTCTTTGTTGCGGCATATGCCAAGCAATATGCTCCTACCTGCATCTGGGTCCATAGTCCGTCGTGATCCTTGTCAAGGCTTGTGGGCGGAACCGCGTGGTCCCAGGGATCCTGGAAGCTGATCTCGGAAGGCACGAACCCGGCCATTCTCCAGAAGTACTTGTCCTGGTACTCCCCGAAATAGTCTGCCTTGGCTTCGAGAGTTGTTTCTGTGATGCGTATTTCTGAAATCCCCGACTTTGTTGCGAACCAGCGGGTTTTGTCACTGGACACTGCAGTGGATACCACCTGGTCATCCGGCAACCACCTTGAAGACACGTAGTGTTTCACTTCTTTGGTTGCCATATTGAAATAGGTTGCGCCCTTTTGATGGCCCATGAGCACACCTGAATCCCCTGCAGGGGCAAGGGAAAGGATATCACCTTCCGGAAGGCCGCCGGGCTCTGCCAGAAAGATCGTGGAATTGCTTCCCCGGACATGGGCCAATCCGGTTTTGCAACCTATGAGTACGCCTGTGCCTTCTGCATCCCTCGCAATAGAGAGTGCTTCCGGACCGGGAAGCAAGCTCTCCGTGTCCTCCACTTTTTTCAGGCCGCCGGCCTCGGTATATTTCCAAAGGGCTCCGCTGCTTATTACCATCCACACGGTGTTGTCTGCCGTGACTGCGAGATGCTTAACCGAGAGGCCGGCAGACTGGACGATTGGGGTAAAGACACCTTCTTCCGCCTTTGCAAGTCCGGTGGTCTGGCCCACGAAGACCGTGTCACCAAGAACCGTGAGTGATGTCACTTGTCCGCCGGATGCCTTGATTTCCGTACTCGTCATGTCATCAGGTTTCAGCATTACTATGCGGCCCGACTGGGCAATTGCCACAAGGCCGGAGGCAGTGGCCCTGCGGGCGATGTCTACAACCGGCAGCTCACCGGGAGGTAGTTGTACCGCCTTGAACTTGTCTTCGGTTGCATCGAGTTTGAACAGTCCTCTTTTTGTACCTGCCCATACCTTGTTTGCAGCAGTGGATACGATCGTGACATCAAGTTCGGGAAGCCGGTCAATCGTACGATACTGAACCGCCTGGTCAGCGGGATAGGGATCGTCTGTTGCCGTCAGGGTATGGTCCCTGACTTCATGTATCCGGCCGGAATCGGTATCCGTATCAGTGTCCGTGTCGGTATCCGTATCAGTGTCCGTATCAGTGTCCGTGTCAGTGTCAGTGTCGGTATCCGTGTCGGTATCCGTATCCGTATCAATATCTGTGTCCCCTCCTCCTATGGTGCCTGAACAAGAAGATAAAAGTGAAAGTGCAATTACAAGTCCGGCGAGTAAAATAAGAGCCGGGCTTTTGAGCTTACCGTGTATTTTCTTGATAAGAGAAAAATTATTTAATGGTTCTTTACGCATATTCAATCCTCCGACTATATTGTCATAACATAGCCCAGCAGTGGATTTGCCGCAAGAGCAAGCACGATAGTTGATTCCGCGTTAAGGTTTGGGAATGTGTAAATATGTCAGGCAATGTCCTGCAACATGTTGTTCGAAAAACTTTTGGCGGCATTCATGAAAATTTCATATCCGTT
>JAADFL010000017.1 GCA_013152945.1 Deltaproteobacteria bacterium
CGACACAGACACGGATACCGACACAGACACGGATAGCGACACAGATACGGATACCGACACGGACACGGATAGTGATACAGAAACCGATACGGATACGAGTGGCGACGAGTTCGCCCTGATAAAGGCCGGTTCTTTCTGGATGGGCAGCCCTGGTGTTTTTGGCTGTCCTGATGGGTACCCAGGCGAATGCACTTTTGAACCCGGTAGGTATGATGATGAGGAACTTCACAACGTAACGCTTACACATGACTTCTGGGTAATGCGGCACGAAGTCACACAAGGAGAGTATGAGGCATTGATGTGGTGGAAGTACAATGCATTCCGAGCTTGCGGAGACGAGTGCCCTATGAATATGATAACCTGGTACGAAAGCCTTGCATATGCGAATGAGCTATCACTAAAGGAAGGGTACAAGCCATGCTATGTATTATCGAAGGTGATATGTGCGGAAGGTGGGGATGTAGGGACAGCGTACATGGATTGTTTTGATAATGATAAAACGTCTGCTGGCATTATGTCGGCAGACGTCTCGCTTTATGATGACGTGGCAACAGTGTACGATTGCGAAGGGTACCGTCTTCCGACCGAAGCAGAGTGGGAGTATGCGGCGCGTGCTGGAACGATAGGCGCAGTGTACTTTGGGGAGTTCGAGATTTTGGATGATTACAATGCTCCAGCCTTGGATCCCATAGCCTGGTATGGAGGCAACAGCGAAGCGTCTTACGAGGACGCATATAGTAGCTGCGGTTGGCCGGGAAAGCCGTACCAATTCGAAACTTGCGGTACGCACCCTATTGGCGAGAAGATGCCAAACCCATGGGGACTTTTTGATATGCTCGGCAATGTATCGGAGATGGTTTGGGACTGGCACGACAATTATCCTAACGATGCGGTGAGCGATCCCTCTGGTCCGGAGAATGGTTCGAACAAGGTTTTTCGCGGCTGTAGCTGGTTTGATATTGCCGAATTTTGCCGTGCCGCAAGCCGTAGTGGGAATGTGCCGACCTACCGGTCGTTCGACGTAGGGTTCCGACTTGTAAGAACGCGACTATAAAAGGAAATTGCTGCACATAGATAGGCCCCAAAGACCTTGCATCCTGCCTAGACCATCCAGACCGGGATCGCATCCACTCCCTTGGCCAGGGGCATGTGCTGCTCCACGAGGCACAGCACCGCGCCTGGGCCTACCTGCAGGCCCTGGGCCTTGAGCGCCGAGAAGTTCCTGGTATCGCCCTTTCCAGGACCGGCAGTCTTTCGTATCTCCACCGGGAAGAGCACTTGGTCCTTGACCAAGAGCAAGTCTATCTCCCTCTTGTCCTTGTCCCTGTAGTAGAACAGCGGGGCCTCCAGGCCGTTATGCCAGTAACTCTTCAGCACTTCGGCCACGACCCATGTCTCGAGCACTGCGCCGGACATGGCTCCTGCCTCCAGGGTCTCGGGGCTGGACCAGGCAGTGAGGTACGCTGCCAGGCCGGTGTCGAGGAAGTAGAGCTTCTGGGTCTTGGTAAGCCGCTTGGACCTGCTGGAATAGAACGGTTCGAGCAGGTACACCAGGCCAGAGGCCTCGAGTATGGAGAGCCATCGCTTGGCAGTATTGGTCGCTACTCCGACATCTCGCGCCAGGTCCGACAGGTTGAGCATCTGGGCCGTGCGGGCCGCGCAGGCGCGCAAGAACTTGGTGAAGGCCAGCTCGTCTCCAACCTGGGCCAGGTCGCGCACGTCGC
This sequence comes from Deltaproteobacteria bacterium, assembly GCA_013152945.1. Lineage (GTDB taxonomy): Bacteria > Myxococcota_A > JAADFL01 > JAADFL01 > JAADFL01 > JAADFL01. The sequence goes on from JAADFL010000017.1 coordinate 1,725, forward strand.
GCTTGAGGTATGTCTGCACGTACGAGCCGTAGAACAGGTCCCTGTCCATCTTGGGATCAAGGGCCGGCATGGGAAAGCTGCCGCGCCATATCAGGTTGTAAAGCTCCATGAGCGACATGGGACGAGCCTGGCGTGCGCGCTGGTTAACGGCTTTTGGTTCCGGCAGAAAGGGCAGGGCAGACTTTACGCCTTGAAGCTCTGCCCGAGACAGGCCGAGGAGCCGAAGTACTGCTACGCGGCCGGCCAGGGACTCGGACACGTTACGCATGAGGTGGAAGTGCTGAGAGCCGGTGAGCCAGAAGTCGCCCGGTTTGCCCTGGTCGTCCACGTGCATCTTGATGTGCGCCAGCAGCTCGGGTGCGTATTGGATCTCGTCTATGAGAAGGGGCGGCTTGAAGCGACTAAGCAGCAGGGCCGGCTCCTGCCTGGCCAGGGCCAGGACCATTGGATCGTCCAGGGTGATGACCCGGCGCCTTTGCCCTGCCGCGTGCTTGAACAGCGTGGTCTTGCCCACCTGGCGCGCGCCGGTCACCAGGAGCACAGGGAACCTGCGGCTGGCCTTGGTGAGAAACGTCTCCAGGGTTCTTGGCAGGTACCTAGTCATTTTCGACCAATTTGCAATCCAATTGCATAATAGTCGAAAACAATGGCCGAGTCAATAGCCTGTTGGATCTTATTAATTAAGGTCGGGATCGGGTTGTGGCTAGGTATAGACGTCACAACCAGCAATTTGTCTCTTCTCTTCTTCTCCCCACCCAGGTTGATTTAAAAGCGTCCTAAAATTAACGTTATTTCAATTAGTTGCATACCGGTCCGCGGCCATACACCCATCAAACTCACTAGGTGGCTGCCGCCAAGGTATGTGGCAGGGATAAAGCCGATGCCCGCACCGCAGTTGCAACCTCATGTATTGGAGCACCTGTATGGTGACATGCTACATGTTAGCATCTTCCAAACCCAACCATTAGTTTGAAAATAGGGACTGCGTTCCAGGTCGGCATACTTAGTATTCATGTTAAGGATGCGGCGTGATCGCCAGGATGGTTATTTCTTCCTTCTTGGGACCATAGCACCAAAAGACCCTGAAAGCTCCTGGAGTATGCTGCTGCACATGGGCCTCGAAGACCTTGCCATTGGAATCATACGGGTTCACCAGGGAATGGTACGCATGGGTGTTCAACCCGGGGTGGCGTGGATTGGTGCACAGCAACTGGATACATTTATGCACCTGTTTGAAAAGTCCCTCTTGCCTGGAGGCTTTTTTCTTGGTCTTTTTGGACCTGGCTTTCAAGGACTTCCTGGCTGCTTCTTTGAGCTCGTTGTAGGTCTGCGCAGCAGATTCAGTCCACACGACCCGAAACATTCCTAGTCATCCTCCAACTGTTCTACCAGTTGGATGTCCTCGTCCAGGTTTGGAGGATCGGAGCTGAACCTTCCTTCCCGAGCCTCGGTAATCCCTTTTGCCACGAGCTTTTGAGCCTTTTCGTTGCGAAACAGCCAGGCCTCGTTCTCCGGGATAACCCTGGCCAAGCTGACCAGGAACTCGCTATCGTTCAACTGCTTGATGACAACCGTCCTGTTGGCGTACTGCCTGCCGATTGTAAGCCTGCCGTTGTTGTCGATTGTCCTTGTAATGTTCCTAGCCTTTGCCATTGCATCCCTCCAGCGAGCTGGCTTCATTCTATGGTAAAATGGTAAATAGGTCAAATGGTAAGGTGTGTTTTTGGTGGCATAGAGCAGAAACATCCCGACTAATTTGCAATCTCATTGCAAATTAGTCGAGGTAGTGCGAGGCAGATAAAAGTCCTTCACCGGGTAAGTCGACAAAGCTGTGGGACCAAGACCAGGCTCCATAATGCAAGGAGGACAACAGGGGAGGACGAAAGTGCACAAACCTGGTCAGGCCGTGGCCGGGCTTGGTGGCCACTCGCTTGGGAGCCCCTTGTTGAGGTCGTGGGACAGGCCTGCTGCCTTTATCCTGGCGTGGGCCTTGGAATCGAAGGTCAGCCACGTACCTTTCAGCAAGGCTGCGAGCCCTGCATAGCAGGCGTCATGCCCTGTGAGGCCCATATCGACGAAGCGGGCTGCATATGAGGCAAGGTCTCGGGTCATCGGGTGCCTCATAACACCAGATCGCAGCACCGGGATGACCCCGGTTTGAAACGCAATGCCGGCCTTCGGGTGCAGCTTGCAGAGCACTGCGTACACCTCGAACATGAAGAGCTCGGGCACTGCAAAGCCCAGCGGCTGGGCGAGCATGCTTTCGAGCACTGCCTGGGCACCCGGGTGCTCCTCGCCACGAAGGAGCCAGCGAAGCGCCACGGAAGCGTCAACGACCCATATCACGAGCCGTACCCCCTAAGCTCACGAAGCATGTCCAAGCTGCTCTTTGACAGGGGAGCTTCTGAACGCAACCCGCGGATGCGCTCCAAGAGGAGCTTTCGCTCCTCCTCTGCCTGCTTGTCCAGGAACCTGGCCTTGAAGTCCTCCAGAGTGACAAGGACCGCGCGCACCTTCCTGCCCTTGCTGACGAGCACGGGCTCGCTGTCACGCTCGAGCTGGTCCAGGACCTGGCCGAGACGGTTTCTTAGAAACAAGGCGTTCACCTTTCGCATGCTTGCCTCCTTTGTTTACGGTAATCGGTACAGGTATACATGTCAAGTGTATATGTGCATATACATATATACAATTAATGGATTTCAGTGCGAACCGGCTTGACCATGCGTTGCTGCGTTTGGAAAATAGTAATTGGAACTCGATGACAATACCTGTGGCGCCACCACATGCGTGAAGGAGACCGTATGAGAAAACTTGGCAGGTTCTCACCCGTGCTCTGCGTGTCGGTCATATACCTGGTGCTGGGAGCCATGTCCATGGGCTGCAACGGCTCGCCTGGAAAGGCAGACGCCACCGCTGACTCGGATACCGGCGCTGACTCGGACACCGACGCTGACTCGGACACCGACGCCGACATGGACAGCGATACTGGTACCGACACCGACACCGAGGTCGAGGAAGATTTCGGCTGCGGCGTCATGGATGTAAATACCTGTTATGCCCGTGGATGCGGGAATACGTGCTCGACCACGAGAAACGACTGCCCGGAGGACTTCGTATGCCTTGCGTACGTGGGCGAAGAGCAAGGGTTCTGCTCCATGCCGTGTGACAGGAATGACGATCGCTGCGGATGCTACTGGCACTGCGGAGCCTTGAACAACGAGGTGGATGTCTTTTGGTTCTGCCTGCCCGGGGGAGACCTCTGCGAAAAAGACGACGACTGCGGGGATCCCGTTAAGTACGCCTGCAAGGACACGAACGGAGACGGAAGCATCAACAGCACTGTGAAAAGGTGCATCGAGCGCACCAAGCCTGCTGTCGGTCCATGGGAGGAGTGCGGGGGAGACATCGAGTGCTACAACGGGATCTGCCTGGGCAATGGAGACGATTCGGACGGTCCAGATGGATATGAAATGGATGGTACAGACGGTTACGGCAATGGAGTATGTCACCCTTACTGTGATGAGAAAGCCGGCGATGCAGACTGCCCGCCAGGGTTCACCTGCGCCACCATAAAAATCAGCACTGACGATCCTCCAGTGGAACCTGTAACGATCATAAGCTTTTGCGTCGAGAAGTGAGAGCCTTGCGAGCGGGACCAGGGCTGCGCAGGCAGCGGAAAGGTGTGCGGTATCGAAAGGACTTTGAGGCCCTCCCCGAGCCCTCCCCACCCAGGTTGATTTTCAGGGTGCCTAAAATATGCTGTTATTTCATGAAGTAGGGGCGGTTCGCGAACCGCCCATGCGAGATCCCAATCCAAACGATTTGTTTTTTTTATCTCCCGGACCAGGCCCGCTTTCCACCGCCCTCACCCCCTTTTGTCCCCCTCTCCCGCGGAGCGGGCGAAGGGGATCATCTTGACACCACTCATGCATTGCGAAAGGATATGGTCCATGAACACATATTCAAACATGAAAAGGACGTTGGCTTGGTTGATTTTCTCGGTCCTTGCCGGGATATTGGTTGGATGTGCCGATAACGGGACCGGCAGATGTGGGGATACAGCGGATGACTCCGGCAAGCAGTGCGAATGCCTGAGCCGACATCCCGGGCCTTACGGCAATGACCCTTACCCGGGGTTGCACGGCAACAACGGGAACAATGAAAGGATCGACTGTGACGGTCCGGTGATCCCGCCGGCAAAGGGTTGGCACGCCTTGTCGGGCAAGATCATCTTCAACCCCATGACCGCCGGTAAGGACCGTTTGTACGCTGTTGTAGGCACTCTTTCAGGGTGCAGGTTGTATGCGATCGACATGAAGGACGGGGCCGTGCATTGCCTGACGGAAAAGGATCCGGATATCTTGAGTTTCGGTGTGCTGGGCAGTTCCCCGGAAATCGATGGTAACGGCAATGTCTATGTCACGGACGGCTGGCAGGACAAGCCGGACGGCATGGTGTCTTTTACACCGGCCGGGGACCTGCGATGGAGGACCAGTTTCCAGGGACTGCGAAAGCAGGAACCCGCATCGTATTCACCGCCCCTGGGCCTGCATTTCACGCAGGACGGGCTTGCCGCAACCGTAACACCTGATGGCATGGTGATTTTGGTGGACATGGCCGACGGCAAGGTGAAGGGGCACTATTCGATCATGGAGCAAACCGGCATGAGGCCAATCAAGGCCAAGGAACAGGATATCCCTGACAAGCTGCCCAAATACCTGGAATGCAGGCTGCGCGGGATCCTGGGCGGAGATATGTCTGCATCGGAGATGCTGGCCTATCTGGCCGGCAGTACGGGTGGCACCGGGGCATGGAGCGACAACAGTCTGGCAGTGTGGGACGACCTGATCTTCGCCGTGGGCGGCGGCATGGACAGGGACGGGGATGGGTACGCGGAAAACGGGGCAATGGTGGCGATCCGGGTTGACGGGACAAGGGAAAATCCCTCCATGGAGCTTGCCTGGTACCTGGAAACGAACGGGGCCACGGGCTCTTCGCCCACAGTGGACCCCTCGGGAAGATTCGCGGTGGTCACGGACACAACGGATACCGGCGTGGCCAGGATAGTGGCTGCGGACATCGCTAAATGCAATGCCGCCGCGGCAAAGGGCGAGCAGGCATGCCCGGCCGCATGGACCTACACTTTGCAGGGGCAGGCCCTGTACGCGTCAATATCCATGGACGAAGACGGCGTGGTGTACGCGTGGAACCAGGGCAAGGATCCCGACCCAAACCATCCAATGCCGGACCTGGTGGCCGTGGCCCCGCCGGACAAGGAACACGCAGAGGCCTGGATGAAGTGGTCGGTTCGTTTTCCTGGCGAGGCTGCCGCAAATTGGGGATCGGATGACTGGTCGAGCACGGTCCTGGTGTTGAACAACATGGTGATCGGTTCTGTAAGCCATATAAAGGCGATTGGGGGCGGTAGCATGGGCGTGGCCATACCCACGGATCTGAAACACGAGCTGGTAGGCGTGCGCCGCAGCGACGGTAAGATCCTGTGGCGTCACGTGGAGCTTGACGACGGCCTGATTAATTCCCCGGTAATGGGCAGTGACGGCAATATCTATTGCCCCAGCCTGGGCATGCTCGACATAATGAAGATACCGGATACCGGGGTGACGAGCTGTGATACCTATGTGGAAAAGGACTTCCAGGGTGGTATCTTTCAGTACGTAAAGGGGGAATAGGGTTCCAGCCCACTGAATGTCTTTTCCTGTCCCAATCCGTTATAATCAATGCAACCTGTTTTGGAAGGGCAAGTATCATTTCCTGTATTTCCCGTATCTCCAAAAAAAAAGATCCCGAATGCCCCTAACCCGGAGATCAAACGACGCAAAAGCGTGGATACGGACACGCTTTTTTCATAACCTGAGCGTGGTGATGCGTGCGGGCAAAGGGGGAAACCGGGGATCATGTTCCATGGGTGATTTGAGATAACATGATGAAAACCCGCGCATTTTTGGCGGATTGAGCCTGTGTGAGATCAACCTCCGTCCCCGGCCTGCCAGATCAACCTCCGTCCCCGGCCTGTCCCGGCCTGTCCGTCCCCGGCCTGTACCCGGCCTGTCTGGTTGGGAAAAGGATTTTAGCCTTGACAATATTTCATAGTATCTGCGAATATACTTAATCAGAAAGGAGGTAAACGTGCCCGAGACGGACAAGGCATCCCGGGCTTTCAAAGTGCTCTCCGTGGACACGCGGGTGCGAATGATAAAGTTGCTAAAGCGCCGTTCCTTGTGCGTGAACGCCCTGGCCCGGACGCTTAATATCACTCCGGCCGCCGTGTCACAGCACCTGCGGGTATTACGGGACGCGGAAATCGTGACCGCCGAGAAACGGGGCTATTTCGTGCACTACAGGGTCAACGAGGCGACATTGGCCAAATGGAAGAAACTGGCTGACAACCTGTTGGATCCGGAAAAGAAGTAGGGCTCTCTTTTTTTTGCCACATGGCCAAATATCTACGCAGTAACTAAAACGAAAGGAGTGTAGCCATGTGTGATGAGAAAAATTGCCGCGAAAGGCCAGCCCAGTTGAAGGGTAAGCCGCAAGAGTGCAGCGCCGGTCAGATCATCACATATCATGGTGATGCAAAGGTGTACCCGTGCGTTTCGACAAAGGGATGCCATGACCCGGCGCAGTTGAAGGAGGTAGCGGAAACCTGTTCGCCCGCACAGGTTAGGGAATGCCATGGGAACACGGTAGAACATCCATGTAAAACCGAAAACAAGCAGAGAAAGGAAACATTTCAGTGTATTTTTTATACATAGTGCTCCTGATTGCCCTGTTGGTATCTTTCATTGCCGACCGCACCAAAACCTACCGGGCAATAAAAATCGCATTCAAAAAGTTTACGAAGATCCTTCCGGCATTTGCCTCTATGCTCGTCCTGGTATCCATCATCCTTGGGCTTGTACCGGACAGTCTCATCGTGCATTACCTCGGGGAAAGCAACATGTTCCAAGGGGTTCTAATGGCATCATTTTTCGGCTCAATAACCCTTATGCCGGGTTTTATAGCATTTCCTCTCTGCGGTATCCTGCTGAAAAAAGAAGTCACCTATACGGTCATTTCCGCATTTACCACCACCCTGATGATGGTGGGTTTTGTCACTGTCCCCATAGAAAAGAGATACTTCGGTGGAAAAGTGACGGTCATGAGAAACGCACTGAGCCTTGTTATCGCCCTTATTGTTGCAGTGGTGACAGGCATTTTTTTCGGGGAGATCCTCCCATGAAAACAAAAATACTTCTCAAGTGCGCCAAAGCTGCCGGGTTCGCTGCATACGCTCTTTTTCTCCTATTCTCCTTCCTGAAAGGATTTGAACCGGGCAAAAAGATGGCCTTTAATCTGAGTTATTTTTCCCTGGAAATGGCAAAAATCCTGCCGCCCGCATTCATATTGATTGGACTTTTTGAAGTTTGGGTCAAGAAAGAAACCATAGAAAAACATTTTGGCAGCAAATCGGGTATTAGAGGCCACATAGGAGGAATACTATTGGCAGGCACCACGGTCGGGGGTCTCTATGTTGCATTTCCGGTTGCCTACACTCTCTACCGCAAGGGCGCCGATCTGGGAGTGATTTTCACCTATATTGCGGCATCTGCCATCTGTCGTGTTCCCATGACCATCTTCGAGGCATCCTTCCTGGGGATTAAGTTTTCCATCATCCGCCTTTCCGTCTCCATCCCCCTGGTTATAATAAGTTCGATGCTCTTGGGAAAATACCTTACCCGAAAAGGTTATACGATCAGAGATGGTGCATAGTGCTTTGGAATCAGTCGTGCTCTTTTCTGCAATACGCTTTCAACAAGATCGTTCATTTTATTTGTAATGGAATTTTCTCGCGATGAGCAACTCATGTTTCATGTTGCGGGTGGCTGAAGGCGACCTTCACGCCTTCGAGGAGATCGTTCGCCGTCATCACCGTACCGCTTGGAGGATTGCCCTTCGATTCCTTGGTGACCGGACAGAGGCCGAGGACATGGCTCAGGAGGCGTTTCTCAGGATATTGGCTGCCGCTCCCCGGTACAAGCCCGGCGCTGCTTTTTCAACGTACCTGTATCGTGTTGTTGCCAGGCTCTGTATCGACCATGCCAAGAGAAAACGCCCTGTCTTCACCAACACCCTTCCTGAAACGGCTGACCCCTCCCCTGGTCCTGCAACGGCCCTGATCCGGAAAGACCGGGACACGCTTATCCGCGAGGCACTTGACACCCTGCCGGCCAGGCAACGGATGGTTGTCATCCTGAAATACTACGAAGGGCTCAGGTACGACGAGATCGCCCGGGCAATGGGAACAACGGTCAAGGCCGTGGAGAGACTGCTCGGCCGCGCCAGAAAGACACTCCATTCCAGTTTATCGCATGTAGGAAAATAAATCCCGGCGGGGGTTTTTCCTCCCATATCCGTTTAACAGGACAGAAGGAGCGTTCGATGAAGTGTAAAAAAATTATTTCTTGCCTAAACGCGTACGTTGACGACGAGCTCCCCGAAAGGCGGCGGCGTACCGTGGAAGCCCACCTTGCGGTGTGCGAGTCGTGCCGGGGGCGGGTCGAGGATATCCGGAGAATGGATGAACTGTTCCGGGGTACTCTACCCGTCCCTCCCGTGCCGGACGGGCTTACCGCACGGATCATGGCCGAAGCCCGGAGAAGGCAGCCGGTGGCAATTCCCGGAAGCCCTTCAACGTTGCCGGCCTGGAACCCCTTACGTTGGATTGCCGGGCTTTCAGCGCCCATGAAGCTTGCTGCGTGCGCCACCGTGTTCCTGGCCTTTGTATTGGGAATGACCCTTGATGGAGGAAATGTGACAAGGCGAAAAATGCCTATCGAACAGGGAAAGGATCTCTACGGGCTCGAATGGTTTGCGCCTGTCCCACCCGGTTCCATCGGCTCAATCTACATCGCCATGGCCGATCAACCGTACGAAAGAGGAAGCGGACAATGAAAAAGAATCTCAAGATCCTGGCCATCACCTTTTCGGTGGCATTGAACATTGTTTTCATCGGGTCCTATTTCTACCACGGATCAGGCCTGTTAACCCTGGCTGGCCGACAGGGAGAACACGATCATCCCCTGTACGAGGATTTGGGCCTCGGCCGTGATCAACTCGATAGGTTCAAGCCCATCCGCGACAGTTTCCACGCCTTTGTCAACGAACAGGGACGGAAAATCAAGACCAAGCAACTTGAACTTGTCGATCTGCTGGCCGGGGTAAAACCGGACCGCCGGGCGATTGACACGAAACAGGAAGAAATCCTGACCCTGCAGCGGCAGATGCAGGCCAGGGTGATTGACCACCTCCTCGAAGAGAGCAATCTATTTACGCCTGGACAACGGGTGAAATTTTTTGCCCTTATCAGGGAGCGAATCGAGAAAAGCAGCGGGCCTCGTCCAGGCTGGATGCCGAAGAGACGGGAAAACCCTTCAAAGGGGAAACGCCCGTGAGAAAGAGCCCGCGCCGTTACATCTCTGCTCATGCCGTTATAGCGCTCGTATTGGGGCTTGGCCTTGCAAGCGGCTGTGCTTTCACGGGTTCCGGGCATTTGTTGGAAGATATCCCAGTGTCCCCTTCTTCTGTTTACGTGCCGCACTCGCCTTTGCCCAAAACAATGTCCATACAAGACGATCAGACTGCATTCCGTGAGGGTCGGGTCCTTTCCCTGGCTCAATGCATGGAGATTGCGCTTTCGCGCAACCCGGCGACGCGCGAGTCGTGGCAGCGGGCCCGTTCAGCCGCCGCCGGGGTGGGCCAGGCCCGCTCATCGTACCTTCCGTCCGCCGATTTCACGGCCGGGGCAAACCGCTCTGACCCTGTTTCCCTTGACGGCCAACATGAAACAGGGCCCGGGAACACGTTCGATGCCGGGTTCGGTGTCCGCTACCTCTTGTTTAACGGCGGGGCGCGGTCCGCCGGGCTGAAAGGCGCCGAGGCGGAACTTCTTGCTGCGGATTTTCAACACAACGTGACGCTCCAGGACGTGGCCTTGAAGGTGGAAGAAGCCTATTACCGGCTGCTCGCGTCCCGGCAACTCGAGCAGGTGGCGGAAGAGACCGTCCGCCAGGCACAGTACCACGTGGATCTTGCCCGGGCGCGCCACGAGAACGGCCTTGTTGCCAGGTCCGACGTGCTCAAGGCCGGGACGGAGAAAGCCAATGCGGACCTCCTGCTGGTCAGAGCACGCAGCGAGGTACGAATTGCGCGGGGCAGCCTGGCCAACGCCATGGGGTTGAAACCCTCCGAATCGTTCGAGGTAGCGGAGTTGTCATGTAATCCTCATGAACAAGAGCCGGCAGACATTAAGCGCCTCATGGCTGATGCCGTCTCCGGCAGGCCGGGACTCCGCGCCGCCCTTTCAAGGGTCGAGTCGGCGCGGGCAAAGGTCAAGGCCGTACGGGCACGCTACTGGCCCAAAATCACGCTCAACGCAGATTACGGGTGGCGGGACCGCACGTTCGTGCCTGAAAGTGACGAGTGGACCCTCGGGCTTGGCCTTACTTGGCCGCTCTTTGATGGGTTTAATAGGGAGTTCACGATCCGCAGGGCAAAATCCGACCTTGCCGGGTCGGTCGCCGGATATGAAAAACTATTACGTGGTGTCGAGCTCGAGGTCTGGACGGCCTACTCCCAGTTGATCGAGGCGGACCAGGCAATCGAGGCTGCCCGGGCCCTTGTAGCCAGTGCCGAGGAAAGCGCCCGGGTAACAGAAGGTGAATACAAGAACGGCACCGCCTCGATCATCGAGGTAACAGACGGCCAGACCGTCCGAACCACGGCTAATGTTCGCCTGGTGCAGGCCAGGCTTGACTGGTACACGGCCCTGGCCAGGCTCGAACGGGCCGTCGGGCGGACATTGGCGAATGGGGGGGACAATGCCATCAACGGAGAAAACAGCCATTGAAGAAACGTAAAAGAAGCAAACTGTTCATCATAATATCGGCCTTGTTGGTTTGTGTTGCAGCGGCCGCCTGGTGGGCCGTCAGTGACAATGGGAATGCCGGACAAAGATCCGCCCGGGAAACAGCAAGGGTTACCCGCCGCGACTTTTCCTCGACCGTGCTGGCCACCGGCGCGGTCAAACCCCAGGTCGGGGCCGAGGTCCGGGTAGGGGCAAGGATATCCGGCAAGGTGGAACATCTGTACGCCAATATCGGTGATCACGTAAAGAAGGGACAGGTCATTGCCGAACTGGAGAAGGCCGACCTCGAGGCGGCTGTGGCAAAGGCACGGGCCGAGGTGAAGGTGGCGGAAGCCAGGGTGGCCGGCGCCGGGTCCGGGGTGAAACTGGCGAACCTGGAATATCAGCGACAGCAAAATCTCATAAAGAAAGACTTTACCAGCCGGCAAGCGGTTGACAAGGCATTGAAAGAAAAAGAAAGTGCCCGGGCCGGGCTCGACCTTGCCGGGAAACAGCTCGACGCCGCCCGGGCCGCCCTGGAAGAGGCACGGGTCAAGCTCTCCTATGCCACCATTACCGCGTCCATTTCCGGCGTAATCGGCTCTGTCTCCACCCAGCAGGGCGAGACGGTGTCCGCCGGGCTCAACGCCCCGACCTTTGTCACCATCATCGACCTGGACCGATTGCAGGTAGACGCCTATGTGGACGAAGTAGACATCGGCAAGATCAAAATCGGCCAGAAATGCATCTTTACGGTTGACGCCTTCCCAGCCAGGGAGTTTCACGGCAAGGTCGTGGCCATCTATCCCGAGGCCGTGATCCAGGAGAACGTGGTCAATTACGACGTGGTGGTCGAGATTGCCGACCCCTATGACGGCTTGCTGCGCCCCGAAATGACTGCGAGCGTTACCATTTTGCTTCGGAAGCGCAAACAGGTATTAGCTGTCCCCGCCAAGGCGGTGAAGAGGGAACGCGGCAGGAATATCGTTTACCTGCCGGCAAAGGACGGCCCTGAAATCCGCCGGGTCAATATCGGGTGGAAGGACGGCCAATGGATAGAGATAACGGCCGGCTTGAAAGAAGGGGAAAATGTATTGCTGGAAAAACCGGGAATCAACCACAAGGGAAATAACAATCGGAGGAAATAAAAATGATTGAGGTGGAAGGACTTGAAAAAACCTACTTTGCCGGGAGCGTTGCCACCCCGGTCCTGAAGGGCGTCAGCTTCCGCATCGACGAGGGGGAATACGTGGCGATCATGGGTACATCCGGGACCGGCAAGTCCACGTTGATGAATATCCTGGGTTGCCTGGACAAGCCGACGGCCGGCCGTTACCTCCTCGACGGTACTGACGTGGTTTCGCTGGACGACGACGCCCTCTCCGGCCTGAGAAACGAGAAGATCGGTTTTGTCTTCCAGCAATTTCACCTGTTGGAAAGGGCAACGGCTATGAGAAGCGTGATGCTGCCCCTCATCTATGCAGATGATTACCCGGAAAACGCGGAGGAACGGGCCGAAAAGGCGCTGGCCGCCGTGGGACTGGCGGACCGGAGGCAATACCGGCCGAACGAACTCTCCGGCGGCCAACAGCAGCGGGTCGCCATTGCCCGTGCTCTAATCACCGATCCGGAAATCATTCTGGCCGACGAACCCACAGGAGCGCTTGACCGCAAGAGCGGCCTGGAGATCATGGCCATTTTCAAGAAACTGCACCGGCAGGGCCGCACCATTATCCTTGTTACCCACGACCGGGCGTTGGCCGAAAACGCGCAAAGGATAATCGTGCTGGAAGACGGCAAGATCGCCACAGACGGGGCGGTCGAGAAACAGCGTGACCCGGACCTGGAACTGGACACGCTCGGCGCCGGGGAGGACAAGAAATGAGAATGCAGAGAATCGTCGGGCAAGGAATCCAGGCCCTGGGCGCAAATAAAATGCGCACCTTTTTCATGATGGCCGGCACCATCGTAGGCATCGCCGCACTCACCATTATTATGGCCTTGGGCAAGGGAACGGAAAAGAAGGTGATGAAACGGGTAGAAACCTTTGGTCCACGGGCGATGATGCTGATCGCCGGAGGCGGTAAGAATGCCGGGCCTGACATGACCGTTACGACCCTCACCATGGACGACGCCCGGGCGGTCCGTGAACAGGTCAAGGACCTTGAGATTGTCACCCCCATAGCGTGGAGGTTCCGTATAAACGTTAAGTACGACGCCAACCGGTATCAGGCCGTGTTTTGGGGCGTGGAACCAAGTTGGCATGAGGCATGGAACTGGTATGCAGCCGAAGGGGATGGAATAACGGACGGGGATGTCGCCACTATGGCCCGGGTCTGCGTGATCGGTCAGACGATCCGGCGGAAACTTTTCGGCGATAGCGACCCGGTGGGTGAGAACATCTATGTCAACAAGGTTCGACTCACCGTGAAGGGAGTGCTGGAGAAAAAGGGAACAAGTCCCATGGGGACAGACTTTGATAATCGCATCATCGTTCCCATTACCACTGCGATGCGCCGTGTTCTGAACGTCGACCACGTGGGAGCGATCCGGATCATCACCCGGGACGCGGCCTTGATGCCGCGACAGATCAAGGAGATCCGCGCCCTGATCCATGCACGGCATCACATCACACCGCCCCAGGAGGACGACTTCCGTATCGCCTCTCCCGTGTCGATTGCGAAGATGGCGCGGGGAACGTCCAGGACCCTTTCAATTCTGCTCATTGCCCTGGCAGGTCTCAGCCTGATCGTCGGCGGCGTGGTCCTGATGAATATCCTGCTCATCTCGGTGGGTGAACGGCAGAAGGAAATCGGTCTCAGGCGCGCGGTCGGCGCCACCCGCAGGGACATACTCTTCCAATTCCTTGCCGAATCACTGACCGTGACGTGTATCGGCATGCTTGCAGGCAGTGGGCTCGGTGCGCTGGTCACGCTGATTTTAAGACAGAGCACCAAAATTCCAATCGTGCTCTCATGGGAGCCTTTTGCCTTGTCACTGGCATTTGCGTTGCTGGTGGGAACCTTCTTTGGGATACAGCCGGCACGGAAAGCGGCATTGTTGAACCCGGTTGAAACCCTGAGATGAAACTTTCCAAGAACATTTCGTTGTCCTATGAAATCCTGGCTGCGCATAAAATGCGCACCTTTTTGAGCATGCTCGGCATCATCGTAGGTGTGGGCGCGGTGGTGCTCATGGTAGCTGCCGGCAAGGGAGCTTCGAAAAACATCCTGGACCGTATCAGGAAAATGGGGACCAATCTCATCGTCGTTAACGCCGGCCAGACCCGCATCGTTGCCGGCCGCCGGCGGCAGACGGCTACGGTGACCACCCTTGTCCCGGGCGACGTCCGCGCCATTATCGCCGATTGCCCGGACGTGAGGCTCGCAGCACCGGCGGTCAGCAGGAAGCTCGCGACCAGGTTCGGGTCAGAGAATGCCAATACCAATGTGATCGGCATGACGCCGGATGGATTTCGTATCCGCAATATCGAGGTCGCCTCGGGCCGCTTTTTCGATGCCGGGGAAAGCCGGGGCATGAGGCGTATCGCCATCCTCGGCCCCACCGTGGTCAGGAACCTGTTCGGTGTCGATGATCCCATCGGTCAAAAGATCCGGATCCGCAGGGTTCCCTTTGAGGTTATCGGGGTGACCAAGCCCAAGGGGGTCGACGCCAACGGCGCCGACCAGGACGACTTGATCATCGTGCCGCTTACCACTGCCATGCGCCGGCTGGTCAACGTAACGTACGTCGACCGGATATACGTCCAGGCGGTGAATGCCGCCGCCCTGCCCCGGGCGGAAACGCAGGTCCGTCGCGTCCTGCGGCAGCGCCACCGGTTGGGGGAAAAGAATGATGACTTCACCATCCAGAACCAGGCCACCCTCCTGGAAAGCGCGCGCGAGACCTCCAGGTCGATGACCCTCCTGGTCGGCGGTGCCGCCGGTATTTCCCTACTCGTGGGGGGGCTCGGCATCCTGGCGGTCATGTTGATCTCGGTGCGCGAAAGGACGGGTGAAATCGGTCTCAGGCGTGCTGTGGGAGCCCTCAGGCGGGATATCCGCAACCAGTTTCTCGTGGAGGCGGCCATCCTGTCCTGTAGTGGTGGATTCCTCGGTGTATTGTCCGGCGTTGCCGGGGCGTTGGCCCTTACCCATCTTGGCTACTGGGAGACGGTCATTTCGTGGCCCGTGGCCGGGGTGGCGTTCCTGTTCTCTGCATCACTGGGAATCCTCTTCGGCATCTACCCGGCCTTGCGCGCCGCCAAACTGGAACCCATTGATGCGTTGCGGGCGGAGTAGGGATCCTTGATGCAGTTAATCCTCCAGATAATGGTATCTTTCAGTACGTAAAGGAGGAATAGGGTTCCAGCCCACTGAATGTCTTTTCCTGTCCCAATCCGTTATAATCAATGCAACCTGTTTTGGAAGGGCAAGTATTATTTCCTGTATTTCCCGTATCTCCAAAAAAAAGGTCCCGAATGCCCCTAACCCGGAGATCAAACGACGCAAAAGCGTGGATACGGACACGCTTTTTTCATAACCTGAGCGTGGTGATGCGTGCGGCGTGCGGCAAAGGCCTGCAGCCCGTCTGTCTCTTAAACCCGGGTTAATCCCAGTGCCTGTGGATATGGGTATGAATCATATTCTTGTGAAAATGACGATGCCGGTGGATGAGATTTGCTTCCGCCAGGACATGCTGGTCATCCAGGATCCCCCTGGAAGGACCGCTGGCCATGATTTCGTGATCCTGCCCCAGCACGTAACATGACCTGGCCGCCACATAGGGTATCTCCAGGTCATGTGTTGCCGTCACCACGGTTTTTCCCTTTTCTGAGAGTTCCAGGATAAAATCTATTATCCATCCCTGGGTCCGGGGATCCAGGCTGGAGGTAGGCTCGTCCAGCAACCAGACTTCAGGATCAAGCGCGAGTATGGATGCAAGGGCAACCTTCTTTTTTTCCCCTTCGCTCAGGTGATAGGGAGTCCTGTCCTTCAGTTCGTATATGCCCAGCATCTCCAGAGAAGTGGACGCCTTTTCCGTAACGAGACTCTTGGACATCCCAAGCTGCAGCGGCGCGAACGCCACCTCGTCCCACACCGTGGGCAGAAAGAGCTGGACATCGGGATCCTGGAACACCAATCCCACGCGCGTATGAAACTCCCTTGCAAATTTCTTGTCCTTCATGGTGGACTCATCAATGATGGTGTTGAACGCCCGTATCTGCCCTTCCGTCGGGAAATAGAGGCCATCCAGTAGCTTGAGAAGGGTTGACTTGCCCGAACCGTTTGCCCCGAGGACGGCCACGCTTTCTCCTTTGTTTATGACCATGTTTATGGACTTGAGGGCACTATCCGAGTCCGCATACCTATAAGACAGCTTTGATATTTCAAATACTGGATTCTTTTCCATCTCTCACCTGAAGGTTATCCATAAAATGACTATTCCCATGGTAAATGCCGCCCACAGCCAGTCCAGGCGCCCGAACGAGAAATCCTCCATAAGCCTGGGGTTCCCGGACCACCCCCTGGAAAGCATGGCAAGGTGGACCTCACTGCTAAGACTGTATGATTTGCCCACCAGGACCCCGAGCCTTGAGGCTATCCAGCCGTGCGCCTCTTTTACACTCGAATCACCGATCTGCCTGCTTTTCCTCGCGAGCAGCATGGCTTCAACCATCCTCAGGAACAGGTGGATATACCGGTATGTCATGGCCAGGACAAGGATAACCATCTCGGGGACCCTGAGAACCGACATGGCCTTCAGTAGCCGTATCCACTCGGTGGTCAGCACCAGCAGGACGGCCAGCGATACGGATGTGGCCACCCGCAGTACCAGGATCGAGGCACCCATGACCCCCTGGACGGTTACCGTTATGGTTTTTGGAATATTGAAAGGTCCGAAGGAATGAGGTGAAGAAAAGGTGATGACCGTGAAAAGCGGCCTTCCCGGGGTAACAACATTAAAGACAGAGGGCAACACAATCATGGCGGTGAAAAGAGGGATGAATATCCATACCCTTTTCATGAAAAAGCCCAACGGCACCCTCGAAGCCACCGCAAGCAACAGTGTCATGAGATAAAGCATCGCCAATATCTCGACAGTGGCAGATAGACCGGTGATAATGAGGAGACAAAGGACTCCCGCCAGTTTTACCCGCGGATCCAGGTGTTGGAGAAACCCGTTCTTTCGTGCAAATGTGCTCGCAAATATTGACCGCTCAATGGCCCGGGTGGTTTCGGCCATGGTCTTCGCAATAAAATCATTACCCATGTATCAGCCTTCCGTATTCCCCCTGTCCTTGCGTGAAAGGCCTTTCCCGATCAGCCACGTGGCGAGGACCACGAGCAGGATTCCGGCGAAGGCTGAAATGATATAGCCCAGGAAGTCTGCGGTGCCGGGGACGCTATAGTCAGCAAGGGGGGCTTTCCAGATATCAGAGAACCTGACAAGGCCCTTGGGGATGAACCCGAGCATTTTTTTAAAGGCATCTGCTCCCCATTCTCCCCATGCATCTCCGGAAGCAAGGAGACCCAGGGGAGTAAGCACGGCTAGGACGGCAAGCCCTATCCACAGTTTTTTCAAATCTTTCATGCCTGCACCTCCCCCCTTAAGTCGGCCAGCAAAGCGGGCATGGATTTTTTAAGAAAGATCAACACGCCCCCGGTCACCAACGCTTCTACCACGCCCGCAACCGTGAGGTGGGCGAAGAGCATGGCCGGTATGGCCTGGGAAAGGTTATAGGGGCAGTAAAGGGGGGTCCCGTTTGCCGTATTAAACAGCAGGGGCTGGATACCGAACTCGATTGCCGCGCAAAGGGCAGCGGCATTTATGCCGACATAGGATCCGATGGCCGCTCCGATCCAGTACCTTGAAGAATCCTTGTCCGCCCTTCCCGCAATAAGCCGGTACACCCCATAACCCACAAAAGGCAAAACAACGGCCATATTGAAGGCGTTGGCACCGAATGCCAGTATCCCCCCGTCCCCGAAAAAGACGGCCTGGATAAACAGGGCCGCGGATACGCCCATCACCGCAGCCCAGGGGCCGAGCAACACGGCCATGAGCGTCCCTCCTATTGCGTGGGCCGTGGTCCCTCCCGGGACCGGCACGTTGAACATCATGATGACGAATGAAAAGGCCGAAAATATGCTCAAGAGAGGGACGGTCTTGGTGGTCAATGTTTTTTTCAGTTTCCTGCCTGCCATGTACCAGAAAGGGGTGGAAGCTGCATACATCACACCGCACGTCTGGGGGCTCAGATATCCGTCGGGTATATGCATTTCAATCTCTCCTTCTTTGTCCAATATAAGGACAAGTTATTTAGAATCAAAGTAAATTATCAAAAAAGAAAGCCCAATTTCATGGACCCGTACACACGTCCTTCCTTCACCTCCCTGTTATTCTCAACAAACATCCCGTCCGAACTGATCTCATTTAGGCGTTGCCCGAAAATGATACGTGGGCGTAATAGTGGATATGTACCTGCAGGATACCCCAGGATACCCCACCGTGCAGGATACCCCACCGAGGTTGAAATTGAGCACCGAGGATACCCCACCGAGGTTGAAATTGCGGGTATCGAAAAGCGCCGTGATAACCTATACCTGCAAGCCACCCAAAGGAGGGGGGTCAGGCAATTGTGTACAATGCTCCATGCTCGACCAGTGCTTTCTAAGGTTTAAAGACTGGTGATCGCCCAAAAAGCCGGCGATTTAATTCAGAGTATTGAGCACCAAGTGCAACTGGTCATGGCCTGGAACTATGGTGTTTGGATACCGTGTTTTTTTTG
>JAADFL010000018.1 GCA_013152945.1 Deltaproteobacteria bacterium
GAAAGCCGGCCTGGTCCAGGAGATAAAATACAAATCGTTTGGATTTGTTCTCGCATGGGCGGTTCGCGAACCGCCCCTATCTTAAGGTGTGCGGCATGAACACATACCCTACTGACATTTTCACTCGGCACTTCACTGACATATCGACTCGGCTTCGACAGGAGAAAGAACCACCAGCGGGTGGATACCTGCACTGTCTCAATCCCGGAAAATGATCGATTATTCCGCCAGTCGTCTGTATATCGTCCTCATGGCAATACCCAGGAGTTGGGATGCGAGCCGCTTATCACCTTTCGTAAAGGCCAGGGTGGCCTCGATCATCCTGCGCTCCACCTCTTTCAAAGAAGTTCCCACCCCAAAAGTAATCTCGGTTCTTTCCTGTGCCCTGTCCGCTATGTCCTGGGGCAAATCCTCGGCATGGACGATATCGCTTTGGCACAATACTACCGCCCTTTCCATGGCGTTTTCCAGTTCCCTGACATTTCCGGGCCATGTGTAAGCCATGAGCAATTCCAATGCCCTGGGGGAAAATCCATGCACAGGCTTGCTGTTCTTGCGGGCGTACTTTTGCAGAAAATGGTTGGCCAGCAAGGGAATATCTTCCACCCTCTCTCGAAGCGGGGGCAACACAATTGTTATTACATTGAGCCTGTAAAACAGGTCCTCTCTGAATCTTCCTTCTTCAACAAGGAGCTTTAGATCCGCGTTCGTGGCCGCAACAACCCTGACATCCACGCTGATCGGATCGTTGCTCCCCAATCTCTCGAAGGTTCCATTTTGAAGCACCCTCAAAAGCTTGACCTGTACCTGCGGCGCCAAGTCCGCAATCTCGTCCAGGAAGAGTGTTCCCTTGTTCGCAGCCTCGAACCTTCCTTCCCTTCTCTTGGCCGCGCCTGTGAATGCTCCGGGTTCGAAACCAAACAACTCGCTTTCAAGAATGCTCTCCGGTAATGCAGCACAGTTGACGGCCATGAAAGGACCGGACGCCCTCTTGGAACGATCGTGCAATGCAGTGGCTATCAATTCCTTGCCTGTGCCGCTCTCTCCCTGGATGAGCACGGTCGCCGTGCTGGGCGCCACCTGGTTTACAAGTGAAAGGACCCTTCGCATGGCCGTGCTTTTTCCGATGATATCACCGGCCCGCACGAATTCGTCCAACCTTGCCCTCAAGGCCTTGTTCTCCTCGACCAGGGATTGTCTCTCCAATGCACGTTGCACTGTTTTCAGCAGTACCATTCGTTTCAGCGGCTTGGACACGAAATCATAGGCACCTTCTTTCATGGCCTTTACCGCGGTTTCGATGGTTCCGTATGCAGTGATGAGCACGACCTCTGTTTCAGGAGAGAGTTTGCGGCAGGCCTTGAGCAGGTCTATGCCGTCCACCTTCGGCATCATGAGGTCGGTCAGGAGCAGGTTAAACTCTTCCTTCCTCAAGATCTGGATGGCATCTTCGCCGTTGCCCAAGGCCACTACTTCGTAACCCTCTCGCGAAAGAGTCTCCCTGATGGATTCGAGAACCGACGGCTCATCATCCACGACCAGCAATTTGGCTCGTTTCAACATACTGGAACCGGATACTATCATTTATTACTTGCAACAGGCAATCTGACCACAAAGGTGGTTCCTGACCCAAGGTGCGACTCCACCTGTATCTTGCCCTTGTGCTCCATCACAATCTGTTGTGTCAACGCCAAACCCAGACCGGTTCCCCTTTCCTTGGTGCTGAAGAAGGGATCGAAGATTCGCTCAAGAACCTCCCCGGGAATACCATGGCCTGTATCTATTATCTTGACTTCAATAAAATCCGAAACAGAAGATCCCACGATCTTCAGCCTACCCCCGCCGGGCATGGCGTCCAAAGAATTCTTCATCAGGTTCAGGAATGCCCGGCGCAATTGATCCTCATCAGCCAAGACATCTTCCAGGTCATCCGCCATGTTGAACTCCAGATCGATGGATTTCTCATCCAGGGCCGGCTTCAGGAAGTTGACCAGGTCGAACAGCAGGGGCTTGAGTGACAATGGTTCCAGGTCGGGATTCGGAAGCCTTGCAAATCTCAGGTATTCCTCTGTCACCTCTGTCAGGCGATCCACCTCCCTGGAAACGGCTTGTACAAGTTGCTTCATGCCAGGTGACGAATTTTCAGCATCCTCGGTAAGGAGTTCCACGTTCAAGGCAATCGAGGACAAGGGATTCCTGATCTCGTGCGCTACCTGGGCCGCTATCCTGCCGACTGCGGCAAGTCTTTCAGCCCGCAAAAGGTCGGCCCTCTGCTCCTCGAGTCTTGCGTTTCTGTCCGAGAGGGCGTCCAAGAGTCTGTCGAATTCCTCGGCCAGGAGGCCCACCTCGTCCTTTCTCTTTATAATGATCTTTGGAGCCTCTTCACCGGAAGCAAGTTTCCGCACCGAGTAGGTAAGCTTGCCTAAAGGTCTCAAGGCGGAAGCCATCAGGAACATCATTGCGGCGGAGACCACGGCGGCAACCAAGGTAAGGATAATGATTCCCCAGATAGCATCACTCCCGGCCCTCTCGGCCCTGGCTGCGGCGGCCGCAACCCTGCCGGAGATATTCAAGTCGAGGAGCTTGAGTTCTCTTTCCAAACGTCGGCCGCTCTTTTTCAATCCTGGTAAAAGGGATGTTGCCTTATCATTTTCACCGGATTCCACGGCATCCAGGAAGTCCTCTGCCTTGGTATCATAGTCTTGCTGGTAATCCAGTATGCGATCCAATCTCTTCATCAGGGATAGGAGAGCTTTCTTCTCGGTTCCCGGATTGATGCCGGCTTCATGACCGGCCAATACCTTGCGACTCTTCTCGAGGGTCGTCTTCGGGCTCCTGGGGAAATGTAGGCCGGCGATCCTTGCAAGAACGAGCCTGACCTTGGGATCTTCGGTTTCCAACACCTTTGAAATATCGGATTCCCGGCCTTCATGAACCTTTATCAGCCTTGTCACGGATCTTGTAAGAGGGAGGTAACCGTCGTTAACCAAATGCAGGATTTCACCCATTGCCTGGAAACGCAGTAATGCATGCAGGGACACGCCGATAAATGCAATCAGCACTATAGTGAATCCCAGAAATACCTTGGTCGCAATGGAAAGCCTCATTTGTACGAGAGAGTAACAGCAATGGAAGGATTTTGGAAAAGAAAAAACTCTTGCCATTCATCTACATATAAGATACACGAAGTTTACTTTGGGCAGTTGTGCCGGCATGGGCCGTGCACGGGTTGGAATGCCAGTTTTCCAGGAGCGTGAACAATGCTCGATTCAATGATCCACTCGACACTAGGAAAGTTCCTATCGACATGGACCGCTGCATCATTGATGGTCCTGCTGTTTCCCTCGATTTCCATTGCAGGAAAAAAGGAACAATATCAGGTCAATCAAGGAGAAAGTAAAACAACAGGACAAGACAAGGTCGCTGCCAAGAACAAGGCCACAGGTCGGCCTCGGCTCTTGGTAGTGGGAATTTTCCCTCCATCTTTCGAAAAAAATGTTGATCCCAAGGTCGGGATGAGGCTTGCCGGAGACCTGGAGCGGGAGCTTTCATCCTCGTCAAAGCTGGATCTGTTCCCCAACAAAAGGGTGGATGCTGCCCTTACGGAAATCGATCCGGCCCAAGTCGCTGCAAAAGAACTAAACAAGATCTCAAAAGAGGTTGACAGGGGTAAAAAGCTCCTGGACGATCTCAAATTGGAAGATGCAATAGCTGCTTTCAACGCAGCAATCGAGGGATACAAGAAAAATCTGGTTTACATGAAAGATTACACGCCGCTCGTACAGGCATTGCTCCAGCTTTCTGTAGCCTATTTCCGGATCGGTGAGGACGAGAAAGGCCAAAAGTACCTGACACAGGTGTTATGTCTCAATCCGGACCTGACATTGAAAGAGGGCGAATTCCCCGAGATATTCCAAAGGATTTTCGACCAGGTTAAGAAAAAGGCGCTGCAAGGGCCCAAAGGGTCGATAAATATTGCTTCTTCCCCTCCCTTTAGTGAAATCTACCTGAACGGCAAGAAACGCGGCGTCACGCCTTTGCTCGTTCGGGACCTAATAAAGGGGCGCTATTTCCTGAGGGTAGATAAGCAGGGGTACAAGCCTTACAATTCGGAAATCGAGGTGGGAGATAAGGAAGGAGAACTCGTACAGGTCAACCTCGAACCCGAGCCGAGAGTGGTAAAGTACAACAAGAAAGCAGTGTTCAAAGAATTGGGCAAATTCGCGGCTAATCAGAACTGGGGCTCTGAATTCAAAAAAAAAGCAGGACTTACAGCCGGCTGGCTGGGAATTGATTTCATGGTCTTCGGCCTTATGGTAGTGGGTGACGAATACGAGATGACCACATTCCTGTACAGGACTTCCGATGGAGCGATGCTCGCCCTTCCAACAATCAAGATGGATTATCAGCTTCTGAATGCAGCCATTGAACTCTACAAGCTAAGCGAGGTTATTTCAGAAAAAATTACATTCTTCCCTGACAATCCGCCTCCCTTGGTAAAGGTAAAACCCATAGAAAAAGAATTCGGCATGGTAGTGGCTCCTCCGCCACCCAACCCTGTCGTAACCGGACCGGGTACTGGTTCCACCGGTACTGGTATTGTGGTCCCGGGAGGTCCTGGAAAAGGAAAAATAGGTACAGAGAAGGAATGGTATCAAAAGTGGTGGGTATGGACCCTGATAGCAGTCGGCGCAGGAGCCGTGGCCGGTGCGGGCGTAGGAACCTATTTTTTGTTGAAGCCCTCTCCCAAGCCATCGGCCAGCGTCAACTGGCCTGGTCCGTAACAATCAACAGGGTGATTTCATGAAAAGAAAAGAAGGGACGCGATAATTATGGCCGGGCGCAATAAAGCTCATGTCCTGTTCTTTGCCGCCATAGCGGCATTAATGGCAACTTGTACAGGCTCATTGGGTTGCGGAGAAGAAAAGCTCGGGTTCGAATTGAGAGCCTACTTTCCTTGCAACCACTTCCTGAAAGACGATAACCCATTGAGCCCGCCTGCAAGGTACGCCGAGGTCTGCCTGAACTACTCGCAACAAGACCTGGATGCAGAATGCAAGGTCACCGCGGTCTCTTCGGCCGGCCTGGACATTCCAAACCTCAGGACCGGAAGGGCATTAAGGGTCAGCATCGAGGCCAGGGCCACCAAGGGCAGAGGCGAGCCCATAGCGTTTGCACAAAGTCAGCCCATGATCGCGGATGAATCAAGTCTTCAGAAAACAACCATGATGCTGTCTTTGGTGGACCGTTTCGCGACCGCCACGAATAACACCAACTGCAAGGGCAGGTCATGTGCATGCAGCAAGATGATGGTCCCGAGAAAAGATTTTACAGCCACTGTGCTGCACGACGGCAGGATACTGTTGGTCGGCGGAATGGACGACCAGAACAATGTGCTTGACAATGGAGAGGTTTTCGACCCGGAGACAGGAACCTTTGAATGGACAAAAAACAGGATGGTCGGAGGCAGAGTCGGCCACGTGGCAATCAGACTTGGACGTGATTATGGTTACAAGGTTCTGATTGTGGGTGGTGAAGGTGAACAGCAATGGAAAGTAGCTGAATACTATAATCCCGAGAGCAACCGGTTTGAAACAATAGGCAAACCAATGATGTCTTCCAGGGTCCACCTCACTGGAACCAGGCTTAATGACGGCCGGGTTCTCCTGGTCGGCGGTTACAAAGGGGCCGGCACCAAGACATACCTTGACAACATGGAAATTTTCGATCCTGTGAACAACAACTTCGTCGCTGTCATGGGAAACATGTCCGAAGGACGGGCATATCACACGGCAACCTTGACCACTGTGGGAAGAGGACAAAGCGCGTTCAGCCAGGTCCTGGTTGCCGGCGGGTTGCGCCAGGGCACGGTCCTTAAAAGCGCCGATGTAATTCAAATCCAGGACGGCATGACAGATGCGGACGTAAAGACTATACAAATGAAGGATAAAAGGTGGGGGCATGCAGCCGCTAGAGTCGGCATGGGCGACAAGGTATTGATAGTGGGCGGTTCCAACAATGCCGCAGGCGCAGGGGTCGGAACCCTGAACAGCATCGAGATGTTCGATGGGTTTTCAGCCAAGGATTTTGTGGCGTGGAATCCTCTTGACACTCCAACTCTGAAAACAGGCAGATTCGGCCCGACCCTGACCGAACTCGAGGCATCAAGTGGAAATGCAGGTGTAACAAGGGCCCTGGTAGTGATAGGAGGCCTGAATTCGGCTACTCCACAGCCAAGCACGATCGGCTCGGTTGAACTCATCATTCCGGACAACCCGGCGGATCCGACCAGCTTCAGCGTTGATTCAACCAGTGCCAGAATAATCCGTGATACCAGGGTCGGCCACCAGAGCGTCAGATTGCCCAATGGTATGGTCATTTCCATGGGAGGGTTGTACAGGGACAGCATGGGAAATTTTGCGGTCCTCGACTCTGCCGAAATATACAACCCGGGTCCGGCCTATTGGTGCGGGTCCAAGGCCTGTTCGAACTGATAGTATTCATACGGCATTCACCGGCTTAGATTACTTTTGGAAAGATTTGTTTTAATCCGGCAGGTAAGCCTGGCTATTGGGCCGGGGGCTTTTGAGGGAAGTCAGGATTATTCGCAGGTGCAGGCAACCAGGCTGGGATCCTGGTCTGCATCCTTGCAAGAGCAATTGGAAGTAGCATCGCCGTTGTCGTCACATGTGCCTTCTTCGAGACACGTTACGTCTTCATTCTGCGAAATGTCCTTTTTATAACAATCAGTGCATATGCAGAACTTTTTCCCATTAGGGCCTTCCTTGCACCTGCATTTCACAGGGTTGTCTTTCGGCTCACATACCTCGGCATTGCTATTTCGGCAATTAGAATCAGGGTTTTTCAGGCCCGGGCAAAAACCTTGGATTGCATCCTTGTTGCATGCTTGTCTCCACTTTCCCCTAAGCACACCCCGGCCGACTGCATCTTCAGGCAACGCATAAACACCCCGCAAGATGCCACCCAGATTACCGTCCTTGTCTACCCATCTGCCTACGAAAACTCCCTTGCCCTGCATTGTTGCGGATGCAGAGTAAGTTCCGCGAAGCAGGCCGCGGTGGTGTCCGTCCGGATCAGCATAAATACCGAAGAAGACCCTTTTACCGTTCTTCCTGATGCCCCAAATACCTGCCATGAGGCCATCCACATTACCTGAAGAATTTATCCATTCACCCTTGAAAGCGCCTCCCCTCCTGTTCACCCTTTTCCACACGCCTCGCAGGAAACCGAAGTTACATGAAACCGGCGCCATGACAGCATCCAGTACAACCTTGTTTCCCAGGTCATCCACCACCGACACGTCGGACAGGCCGTCAATATCTGAAAGTTCTATCTTCCGGCCGTAAAGCCCTTTGAATCCAATCGCGAGTCCTGGCACAACGTCCCGGGCCCCGGGAACCGGCACTACCTTTACGAGCAGGCCGTCATGGTGCGGCAATGTCACTGCATCGATTGCAATACATGAACGGTCGAAGCATGGCCTCACAAAATCGTGTTTTTCATATGCATAGGTCCGAACTATGAAAACCTTTGCTCCCCTGGCCTTTATCAGTCCCTGCCAATGAGTAGGAGTTTTCAAACCAGGATTGAAAGGAAACTGACCCCAGCCGATACGAAGCAGGTACACGTGCTCGCCCTCTGGAATATTTTTCTCTGCCTCGGCCTGCTCCAGGTCGTCTGCGGTGAAAGCCAAGTCCTGGACCGGATCGAGGGCCAGCGCATTGTCGTCGAGCACCGGAAGATCCTGGTCCGGTAGAAAACCTCCGTCAGGATCTTCCAAGGCGTACCCGCCGTAAGAAAAACCCTGGCCCTGGTCACCGCCGCAGCCGGCAAGCAACCAAATTATTCCC
Source organism: Deltaproteobacteria bacterium (assembly GCA_013152945.1). Lineage (GTDB taxonomy): Bacteria > Myxococcota_A > JAADFL01 > JAADFL01 > JAADFL01 > JAADFL01. The sequence continues at coordinate 7,872 of JAADFL010000018.1, forward strand.
ATTCCCAGAACAACCACCAAAAAATTACCTTTTCTCATTTCGGAACCTCCTTTGCTTTTCCTGGTAATGAAAACACCAAGGGTACGACAAGGTTCCGCAAAAAAATGAAAAAATATCGTAATAATGCCTGGTTGTGACATACATCACGCCAGCTCTGTGTCCAGGATCACAAAGCCGTTTGGAACTCATGTTAGCAAATCTTTGTATTGTTTCCGCTGCTTGACATGTTCAACCAGTTTTCGTTCAATATTGACAGCTTTATCAAAAGCCGGAGCATAAATTGTGGATCCGATGATTTTAATCAGAAAAGATATTAAAAGGTACGAAATGCATTGTTCCATGAGATGCCTGTCGACTTGTTACAAGGCCATAAATACTAGGGTTTTTATGCGAGGTTAAACATGAATTCTTCAGGAATGATCCGGTCTATATTGCTTGTCTGCCTTTGGTGCTTATTGGTTGCAATACCATACGGTTGTACCTCTTCAAGTGGAAGTGACACAGACTCTGATATCGACACTGATACTGACACGGACACTGATACAGATACAGATACTGACATAGACACTGATACGGATACGGACACGGACACAGACACAGACACTGACACTGACACAGATACGGATACTGATACTGATACTGACATTGACATTGACACTGATACGGATACAGATACTGATACTGATACTGACATTGACACTGATACGGATACAGATACTGATACTGATACGGATACTGACACGGATACTGACACGGATACGGACACGGACATAGACACGGATACTGACACGGATACGGATACGGACACGGACACGGGCGGCAAGATAGTAGAATTCGATCCCAATACTTATGAAGAAAATACGGATGATTTCAGCCTGGGTGTCCAGGTCGGGGGCACACAGTCTCATGAAGCAATCTTTTGGACTAAATATACCGGCAACAGAGAAATTGTACTAAAGGTGTGGAAGGATCTGGGAAACGGCAAGGTTGAGATGTTCTTTGATGGACCTGCTGTTGTTCAGGAAGGTGGTTACGTTCATACACATGTAAATGGATTAAGGAGTTATACCCAGTACTACTATGCATTTTTTGAAAAAGATCAAGGCGGCGGTATAGGAGTATTCAGGAGCAATATCGGCACATTCAGGACAGCACCTGCATCGACGCAAATCATTCCCTTGAGGTTTTCCGCAACACATGGAACCAATCAGGATAATGGCGGCAAGGCAGGATTTCCGTACCTCACGGCATGCGCGAACTATGACCTGGATTTCTTTTTGCATCTGGGAGACATAACGTACAATGATGGAGCAAAAAGTGTTTCAGAATACAGAACGATGTGGGAGAAAAACCTGTCCGAAAAAGGATTCAAGGACATATTTGCAGCAACTACTTTCTACTCAGTATGGGACGACCACGAGGTAGGCAACAACTATGACCCGGAGACAACCGATCCCCAGCAAATGAAAAACGCTTACGACGTGTACTTCGAGTACATGGCGGTTCCGCGCGACCAGGACCATCCTTACAGGATCTGGCGTTCGTACAAGTGGGGCAAGACAGCCGAATTGTTTCTCCTTGATTGCAGGTCGGAAAGGAAGCCGTCGTCACGCCTCGGCGACAATGCCCAGTACATTTCCGAGGAACAACTATACTGGTTCATAGATGCACTGGACAATTCCGACGCAGTATTCAAGCTCATTGCCAACTCGGTTCCCATCACCAATTATCCCGCCTTGTTCGACACTGCGGCAAACGACAGATGGGAAGGTTACAAGGCACAACGCACGGAATTATTGGACACAATAAAACAGGCGGGAATTAAACACGTATACTGGCTGACAGGTGACTTTCACCTTGCCGTCGTGGGCTGGCTCGAACCTGACAAGAGTTACGGCATGCACGAGATACAGATGGGGCCGGGCGGGGCCATGAACAATCCATTGGGGAGTCTTCTGAAGCCACCCCAGTTCTCGTTCGGCCGCGGCTCGGGCCTGGGTCATGCTGCAGACACGGCCACAATCGTGGACCTTGATCCAAAGTCTGTTCCGCCCTCGTTTCATGTTGTTTTCTACGATAAAGACGGCAAGGTCCTCCACGACGAGGTACTGACCGATTAGATCCGGCTGAGAACCAGGCAGTATTTTGCCCGGTTAACCCCGGGCCGGTTTCCAGGAACCGTCCAGGAACACGGTCATGGCCTTCTTCATGTACAGGTGGTCCATTGTGCCTGCCAATTCCCTGATACTGTGCATGGCAAGCTGGGGATTCCCCACGTCGGCAACCGGCACGCCCAGAATGGCCGAAGTCATGCTGCCAATGGTGCTGCCCGACCTATAATCGGAACGATTCACGAACTCTTGCATGGGCACGCCAGCCGCTTTACAGCATTGCCCGAATACCGCCGCACTAAGGGCGTCGGTTGCATAGGCCCTTGAAGCATGAAGTTTAAGGACCGGGCCCTTGTTCAGCGAAGGCGCATGGTTGGGATCGTGCCTGGATGCATATCCAGGGTGCCTGGCATGGGCATTGTCAGCCGAGATCATGAAAGACCCGGCAAGGCCTGCCAGGAAGCCTTCACGATCGTCACCAAGGGCCATGGCGGTCCTCTCCAGGATTGACGGCAAGAAAGTGGAACGCGCCCCCTGTGCAGTTTGACTGCCGATTTCTTCATTGTCGAGGCAGGCAAGTATTCTCGTGTGGGCCGTGCCTCCTCCCATATCTTTCAAGGACGCCAGTAATGCCGAAAGACCGGCATGACACATGGCAAGGTCATCTAGGCGGCCGGATCTAATGAATTCGTAGTCAATACCCCCGAAACCGGCAGGCTGGGCGTCGTACAAGTAAAGATCCATGGATAAAATGGATTCCCGGTCCAGGCCCAAACTTGCAGCCACTAAGGCCTTCACTCCTCTTTCGGCTTTATTCGAACCGAGGCTCTCGTCTCCCATGATTATTGCCATCTCGGTCTGGGGATTAACGGTAAGCCCCTTGTCATTGGCCTCCCTGTTCAAGTGAATGGCCAAGTTCGGCATGGATAAGAAGGGCGTATCACTGCAATAGAGCCTGCTTTCGACCTCGCCTTCACTATTCTTGAACATAACCCTGCCGCAAAGGCCCAGATCCCTGTCCATCCATGTCACCCGCAATGGGCCTCCGTACACCTCAGCCGACAGTGTCACAAGACCGTCAGGCTCCTTTTTTTCAGGGCTCGGCTTCAACTTGAAACCCGGGCTGTCCGTGTGTGCGCCCAGCATGAAGAAGCCTGCCCTTGAAACACGGGACTTGCCTGCAACTATTGCGATTATGGAAGAATCACCCCTGGTGACATAATACCTTCCCTTGGGTTCCATGGTAAACTTGTCTTTTTCATCCAACTGTTGGAACCCGTTTTCTTTCAGCCTCTCAACCAGGTTTTCGATTGCAAAAAAAGCACAGGGACTCTTGTCCAAGAATTCAATCAGCCCGAGACACAACTCTTTTGCCTCGGGCCTTGTTGCCCCGGAATCTCTTTTCTCAAGATCGTTCATCACCACCTCCATGTCAGCAAAATATCAGATTGGTTTACATTGTAAACATTTGTGGTTGTTCGAGTTCTGTTATAGCCTGCCATGTCTTATTGCAAAATTCGGGAGACAGGCGCATATATTGTCACCAGGACGTGAAAGTGGATCCCGGAGCCAATTTGAAAAAGATCTATTCAGGGAGAAACCAATGCAGCAGAAAAAAAGCCGGTTAATTAAATCTGTATTCACGGGTATTCATGCTCTGTTTGCTTTAGTTTTATTTTTTACAGGTTGCTCGGTCAACCGGGGCAATGGGGACAACGGCAAAAAAGAAGAGCCCTTCCCTGATGACTGCGTGGAAATGACGAATGTGTTCCAGGGCACGGGAGGCGAAGGATTCTCCACCGGACAGGTGACTCCAAGTGCGTGCAGGCCATTCGGCCCCATGAGAGTAGGCCCGAACACTTCAGGTAAGAACGGCGCATTTCAGGCCTATCATTTTTCCGGGTACTACTACCCGGACGAATACTCTTTCGGCATCGCCCATGTCAGAATGAGTGGAATCGGCGGAAGCGACCAGGGAAACATACTGTTCCAGCCGCTCTTCGACATGGATGAATCCGACACCAGGGAAGCCGGGTACAAACGCAAGATGGACAAGAAATCAGAACAGGCGTCGCCCGGTTACTACAAGGTAAAGTATGAGCAAGGAATAACCATAGAGCTTACCGCCACCAGGCATTGCGCATTGCACAACTATACTTATGAAAACGAGGCAGGCGAACCATGCCTGCTAATAGATGCCGGCGCAGCGGTTCCAGGAAGCCATGTTACGGATTGCGAGACCACCCTTGATCCCAAGGGCAAGACTATATATGGATGGGCCTTGAACAAGGGCGGATTGAGCGGAAGGTACGGCGGGTTGAAGGTTTTTTTCCGGTTAAAGCTCGACGGCGCCGACATCTCAAGGTATGGAGCTTTCGAGCCCGGTTCCCTGCACCCGGATGAAACCCACAGCAGGGGGAGTGGCGGAATCTATGTCTGCTTCAAAAAACAGGGGGCAGGCACAACCAGCGTAACAGCAAGAGTAGGCATCTCGTACGTGGACCAGGAGGGCGCAGACAACAATCTTAAGGCTGAAACATCGGGCCTGACATTCGAACAGGTCAAGGCCGATGCAGCAGCGGAATGGAAGAAAATGCTCTGCCGGATAAAGGTAATCGGCGGCACAAAGGATCAGCGCCGAATATTCTATTCATCGCTGTACCACTCATTTATTATGCCTACTGTTTTCGAAGATTCCGATTCCAGGTACATGGGTTTCGACAACAAGATCCATAAGGCGTACGGTTTCACCTATTATACGGACTTCTCCTTGTGGGACACGTTCAGGACACTTCATCCGCTGCTTGCCCTGCTACTCCCTGAGCGACAAAACAACATGCTTCAGTCACTGGTCACTATGTATGAGCAAGGAGGAGCCATGCCCAGGTGGCCCCAGGGGACGGGGTACACAGGGTCCATGATCGGTTCTCATGCAGACGCGGTATTTGCCGACAGTATAGTAAAGGGTCTGACAGGCTTTGACGTGCAGACAGCTTACAAGGGTATCAGGGCATCTGCGACCGGCGTGGTAGATCCTGTCGGGAGGGGCGGTATCGAAGATTACCTGTCCCTGGGGTGGGTGCCTGCGGACAAGGAGGGCAGTAGCGTATCCAGGACAATGGAATTCTCTTTCGACGATTTTTGTGTTGCCCAGGTCGCAGAATACCTTGGCGCCAAAGAAGACATGGACATTTTCCTGCAGCATTCGGGCAATTACAAAAACCTGTTCGATCCTGACAAGGGCTTTTTCAGGGGCAGGAACTCGGACGGCACGTGGTTTGACCAGGGAACCGGCCAAGAATGGGACCCATTGTATTTTTCAGATGAGTTCGCAGAAGGAAATGCCTGGCAATACTTCTGGTTCGTTCCCCATGACGTGGCAGGCCTTGCCGAGCTTGCCGGAGGCAAGGCAAAATTGCTCGCCAAACTTGAGCAATTCTTTGAACTCACAAAGCAGGACTTCGAATCAGGCCGCTCCGATTACAACCTCTTGCCCAAACCTTACTACTGGCATGGAAACGAACCCGATATACAAGCCGCATACATGTTCTGTGATCTCGGCAGGCCCGACCTGGCACAAAAGTGGAGCAGGTGGATCATGGAAAACAGGTACAACCCGAACCCTGACGGTATTCCGGGCAACGATGACTGTGGAACCATGGGTTCCTGGTACGTCTGGAGCGCAATCGGCTTGTACCCGGTGGTGGGAAAACCGTACTACTACCTGATTGCTCCCCTGTTCCACAAGGTCAGTATTGAACTTGGCGACAAGACACTGACCATTGTAAAGGAATCCATTGATGGTGATGGTGACGGTGATGAATACATCCAGTCAGCAACCCTGGACGGGCGGGATCTGCAAGGCCCGTTCATCAAGCATTCAGACGTCTTGTCCGGCACGGTACTGAAAGTCAAAGTCGGTTCCGAGCCGTCATCCTGGGGAACCGGGAATTAAAGCCGTTGCCCGTGTTCCTCTCACAAGCCTATTTAGGCTTGATTGTTTTTCCGGCCGAAATGGCCTATATGGAGGCTATGGCGTTGCCAGGAGGACGAAATCCTATTAAAAGATGTAACAAGGAGCATGGTGATGGAATCCAAAGACAGCGTAAACTGGGAAAAGGTGGACGAGGTTGCCCTGGCCTTACTAAGCCTGACGCTTATCGAGGATCGCGTCTGGAAGGGCCTTGATTGGGACATCATGGATCGGCTTCATGAAAAGGGCTGGATATCGAACCCGAGAAGCAAGGCAAAGTCTGTGGCGGTCACTCAAGAGGGCCAGGAAAGAGCAAGAGAGTTCTTTAAGAAGCACTTCATGTCGGATGCATAGCAGAATCCGGTCGGATTAAATCCGGGAACGAGCTTGCCAAGACAAATGGAACTCAAAAATGTAATGGAAAGGTGTTGTTGCCGCCGGACCTGTATTAGTTATACTTGACCTACAGCCTGCCGCTTTCCTGCACCATCCTTTTCAATGTCTCCCGGTCGACGCCGTTTTCCGACAGGGCCGCGCCCATGGATACGAGATCCTCGATTGTTCCAGGCAGTCTCCATGTCCAGTTTTCCCGGCTCGAGGTCCCGGGAACATTGATGCGATCAGGCACGGCCAATAGGTCCTGGATCGGCATGATTGCAAGACAGGAGCCGGATTTGTACAGCACCTCCAGAATCGATTCATGTACCTTCCTGCAAAATCCCAGGCCGGCCGAATCCGACCTGCCTTTCAATAACGGCAAGTTAAAAAACAATCTTTTTTCATTTTCACTTAGCATTTCCCACCATATTGCAAGTGGTTCTGTATCGTGGTTTCCGGAAGCGGCTATGGAAAGTACTGGGTACCGGGCGGGATCTTTGAATGCATCGCCGTCCCTTTCCCAGCGTAACACCTTGTACCCGGGAATTTCTAGCCCGGCCATGCACTCCCTTACAAAATCAGGTATGACTCCGAGGTCTTCCGCAACAATGGCCCCGCCCTTCGATGCATCCCTCATGGCCAGGAGCACCGCTTTGCCTTGCTCTTCCTGGCTCTTCTTGTTGGAAGGCCTGAAATGGGGTTTTCCATTCAGCCTTGGAATAGTCCAGGTCCTGAACATCCCGACCACGTGATCCACCCTGAACAGATCGAACAAATCAGATGCCCTGGCAGCCCTTGCACGAAACCATGAATAGTCGTCTTGTTGCATCTTGTTCCAATTGTAACCCGGCAAGCCCCAGTTCTGACCCGTGTTGGAATACTGGTCCGGTGGAGCACCGGATTCCACTTCCAGGTCAAACAGGTCCTGGTGGGCCCACACGTCCGCGCTGTCCCTCGAAACCGTAAAGGGAAGATCCCCCATCAGGAAAATGCCCTGCCTGCTTAGTTCGGCCCGGGCCGATAACCATTGCTCGTGGGCGAGCCATTGCCCGAACCGGTGCACAAAAATTCTGTTTTCCATTTGTTCAACCAGGCTGGAATCAATACAGAGAGGACCATGCTTCTGGCCTTCACTCCAATCTTCCCAACCTGCATGGTTGTTCGACTCTTTCAAGGCGGAATACAGGCAGTACGGATCCAGCCACTGCTGTTGGCTTACACAAAACTCCTTAAACCGCCGCCCTTTTTGTGTCAGGTGAACCAACTCGTTTTTCTTGAATCTCTCGGCTACTGATGCAAGCAATGATTTCTTTGCAACACGAACAGCCTTGTAATCCACTCGTTCACAATTTCCTGCAGAAAGTCCGGCATCGGAGAATGCCTTGCCTACTTCGTCTTCTCCAAGTTCGGGCAAGCCCGAAAAAGACAAGTAGACAGGATCAATGGCAAACGCCGACACAGCCGAATAAGGGCTGGTCTCAAAATCTCCCATGTCGAATATAGGCAGGACCTGGATCACGGTCTGCCCCATTGATGCGAACCATTCACCAGCCTGTGCAAGGTCAGGAATTTCTCCAATAAAAGGGCTATTGCGTGTACGCAGCGAAAACAAAGGAACAATTACGCCTGCCCTCTTCTCTTTGAAATTCAAAGGCATCCGATTCCTCCTGCATTTTCCTTGCTTATTTAACCTGCTTGCCGGCACCTAAAGAATCACCTTGCGGCAATTCCCGGAGAACCTTGTAGCTTTCGGCCAGAGCCAATAAGGCCAGGCCTGTTTCCCTGCTCCTTATAACCGGTATCGAATAGTCAATCCTGAACCCCCCTGTCGCCAACCATGATTCATCCAACAATGACGCCATGCCTGGATCCCTGTATTGCAAACCGAGCACGAAACGTAATGCCTGGTCCAAGCTCCGATGGATCGCATCCATCTTGAAGGGAGCCGCCGAGAGCGCAGCCTCCATGGCAATTGCAAGAACAGCCACATTGGGGCCGCAGTCCAATGTCGGCGAGTACACAGGCGGAAATGCGAATCCTCCGGCTTGTTCAATCGAAGCTCCCCTTGACACAGTCACCTTACAACAGGCTGACTGGATGGCTTCCAAATCAAGCACATCCTCCAAGGTCTCCCTGCCGCCACCCGGCAACCCTTTCAATTCCATGGCTGCCATCATCACCCATGGTGCAAGATACAAGATCGATCTTGCCGAATCCCGGTCCATCGCGGTTTTTCTCTTTTTTTTCAACCAGTTGATTCGAGCCTCGACCAGGCGACTCGTGGTTTCGAGAATATCTTCTCCCGTGCTTCCGCTATGGACCAGACGCGCCAAAGCAAGAAGAGCCAAGCCCTGGGTCGAAAGCCTGAGTTTGGAGGCATTCATGCCGATACCCTCTCTTGCAAGTTCTTCCAGGAGAAACCGGCCCAGCTCAATAGGCGCAGACTGAAGCACAGGCATCAAACCATTCTTTTCCTTTATCAAAAGGAGAGATAATAGAGTTCCAGCCGTACCTTCGATTATGCGGTCACGCTCCATTGGATCATGGCTCATTGAGCCCCGGCCTTTTCCCCGAACACTGCATGCAAGCCTGCCCTTTGATCCAAGGACACAAAACCTGTTCGAAATCAAACTGTACAGAGCCTTTGTAAAAAACGGGTGGTTTTCCAGGCCATCGACAGTAAGTGCAGCCTCGAGGGCGCAGAATGTTACAAGTGCTCGCAACCCCATATCGTGCTTAAGCCTCCAGACAGGCCTGACAGGATCGAGCCGGTACAGATAACCATTGTCCCTTGTACGGTTTCTTTCAAGATATCCGAGTCCAGCCTCGATAGCTCCTGCAATGGCCCGGGGACTGATATCTATATCATCTTGTGACGGAGCCAACCGGGTCAGTTCCATGACGCTTCCGCCTGGAAGTTTTTCCAGGAAGATCCTGGTCGGCAGGAACCACAGCTCAAAGTTCTCATCCATCCAGGAATCCCTGCCCAGACCGCCGGATATGCATATTCGATCCAGTTCCCTCCTGACGGTTTCCGTGTGGTTACGAAATGAGCCAAGCGGGGTCTGCAGACGAATGTTGCTTCCCTTTTGCATGTCGCGCAGCACAACCGTATGTAATCCGGGATTGATAAAAGTATTCAGCCGTGACGCATCCTTGTCGAGCACTAATGCAGCAGAGCTTCCAAGTTCGAGGACTATTCGGAAGCGGTCCCGCACCATGGCATTGTATTTTCCCGGAGCGCCTGACATGGCTCCAATGCTAATTTTTTTTGCGGCTCTAACCAGGGCATTAAGCAGGGTATCTCCCATACCACCGGCCCTTGCCTCCAACCTGGGTTTTCCTGCAACCGGCTGCATGGAAAAAAGGGAAACAAATGCCATACACATCCCGGGACTACATTGCTCGGCGAGTTGATCTATATCGGGTTCGGCAGGTGTTCGGCCATTGGCCAAATTCCACGTATATGCAATTATTCTCTTTATGTCCTGCCTGTCCAATCTCGAGTCAGGCCCCACACGGAATAAAAAATTGCCGCCCTTTCCAATGAGCAAGGGATGAAACCACCCATCCTGCCTGGCTGCATCGACCCGGCGTATGCTGTCTGCCGACGCTGACAGAGGTGTATAGATTATGAACCCAATACCTGATTCATTAAGAACCTGTCCCAGTCTTGAAGGGGTTGATGAAAAAAATTTCCTTGAAAGCAATCCTTTCGAGTTTGACAAGGTCACAAGGCGATTACTCACGAGAGGATCCGCGTACTGTTGAGGGTCGGATCCAATCACAAGGATCTTGCCTTTACTCCACTTCAGGAACTCTACCGCTTTTCTCCTGAATATCGCTGTCGGTGATGAATAGCCGGTTCCCGGAGGAGGTGTATAATTAAAACGTTCATTTGCTCCCTGTTGCAGAGTGCCGGGACAGACTTTGGTGATTCCATCGCCCTTGTTGCAGGACGACAAGACGAAAATGCTTGTCAAAAAATAGACACCGAACCTCAAACCCGCTCCTCCTGTCATGTGAAAAACATCCCACAGACAGGACTATCGGGCAACAAAAGATTAGAGCCGGTGCCCGGGAGAAGATCCAGGGCCTAAAGGAAAAAGGTCTGCTTGGCTTCCTGGGCAAGAGCCAGAAAAGTACTTACTCCCACCAGCTTCAGATTCGGGTAGTCGATAAGCTCGTCCTTTGAGATACCCATTAAATCCATGGACATCTGGCAAACGTAGATTTTTACGCCGAACTCACCGGCCTGCTTGACCATGTCTTCGAGAGATGGAACTCCATTCTTGTCCATGAGCATTCGTATCATCTTGGGACCCATTCCGGCCATGTTCATCTGCGACAGCTTGAGTTTCCTGGTCCCCTTGGGCAGCATCCATCCAAACATCTTACCGAGAAAATTCTTCTTTGCCTTCTTTGCAGAATCCCTGAGGGCGGATATGGACCAAAAGGAGAAAAACAGATGTACTTCCATGTCATAGGCGGCAGCGCCGAGCGAGATGATAAAGGCAGCCAGTATCCTGTCCAATGAACCGCTGATAATGCCTATTGCCAGGGAATCCTTTGGAGCAGACTCTTTTAACTCCTGTACTTCGGAAGAAAGCCTTTCCATTGTTTTTTGAAGATCTTGAACCAGCGTCCCTGTTTCACCCGTTTCCTTAGCCATTGCAACCTCCACTTTGAAAAACCACCTTGTCAACGTGCGAAACAGTATCGTATATACGCCTTGTTTCGCAAAATCGCAAATAACACAATAAGCCAACAAGAACAACAAATAATTCTCAATCATTGATTTTTCCGACTGCCATAGGCTATTGAAACAGGACGACAAGTTATTGTTTCAACGGCTGTAAAAACCTTGGAGGCATACAAATGGAAAAGCATTTTATTGCATTTGCCGGCAACATAGGCTCGGGAAAGACTACTGCAGCCAAGATATTAAGCCAAAACCTGGGCTTCGAATTATTCGACGAGCCGGTGATAGACAACAGGTTCCTGGCTCATTATTACGCTGATATGACCAGGTGGTCCTTTACACTGCAAATGGAGTTCCTCATCAAGAGAGTCAGGCACCATGAACTAATAGACAAGGTTCAGAAGTCCTGTGTACAGGACAGGACCTTGTACGAGGATCCGGAGATATTCGCCAAGTACCTGCATGGACTGGGTCATATGAACGATGATGAATTGGACCTTTACTTCGAATACTTCAACAGACTAAACAAAGAATTGGTCAGGCCCGATCTCATAGTGTATCTTTCGGTTGAAGACATTTCGATATTGGTTGCCAGGATCAAGAAAAGGGGAAGGAAAGAAGAGCAGGGAATCAAGGAAGAATTTCTCAAGGGACTGGCCGCCTATTACTCGGTCTTTCCCCAAGTCTGCAATAACAAGTACGGGTTGAAGGTTGTAAGCTTCGATGTCTCCAGGATGGACATCCGCTCAGAACAGGGGAAAAAGGCATTATTGGAAGCAGTTGAAAAAGGGCTTTGAGATTTTTTTTCAAAAAGTACGGCTTCGTAAGAATTCAAAAGGGACGTTCTGGAATAGTACATTCCGATCCCCATACAAGCCGTCAAAACGAATACCGCACGGTAAATGCAAAGATATCCACACTCGCCTTGTACGTCCCGTTGCCGATAACATCCGCCAAGTCGGGGTCATTCGGCCTAATGGGATTTATTTGCTTCAACCGGCTGCCGGTTATTTTCCTATCCGGGAAAAAAACATGTAAATACCCGATGTCCAGGAACAGTGGAAGCCACGGGCTTGAAAGCGTTGCTCCCAGCGCCAAACCATACTTGTCGTTATCATAGACTGCAACCGAGGCAGTCTCGTCAGGCACGGCGGAACTTTCATAATAGGCGCCGGCACTTAGGGAAAGCCACTTGCCGAGCACATCGTACGTGCCGCCCAACCTCAAGCTCCAGGCATTCTTCCAGTGCTTCGGCACAGTAACATCCTGGACATCGAATTCATCAATTACCTTTACTCCTGTTACTGTAATTCCCTGCACCTTGACTGAAACATCTTTTTGCGAATCCCATTTCTCGAAGGCAAAATCAAGTTCCAAGTCCCAAGCAGGATCGAGTGTCAACCTGGCCCCTGTCCTGAAAACGAGAGGGGTGTGCAGGATCATGTGAGATTTGGAGCCATTGTCCTCCACTTTTGCATCTCCGAACAGGTAGGCATCGTTTCCTTCCTTGTATCTGGGCAACTGCACCTTGAACCGTGTAGGTGCATTTACTGTCATGGGAGGCCGAAGCGCTGCTCCAAGCTGTAACCAAGGCAAGGGCATAACCTTGACCCCAAGAAGAACGTCCACGTTTTTCCACTCCCTGGCGTCGACTTGTACGGTAATGTCGTTGTACAGGTATTCCCTCGGGCCTGTATTTTCTATACCGGTGTACGTGGTGAGCTTTTGGCTCTGCCTGAACCGGATGTCCACGAATTGCAGGCCCAAGCCTACCTGTAGCCAAGAAAGCGGCCTGTACGCGGCAGACAACTGGTAAACCGCTTCCCAAAGGTCCAGCCAAATGAGGGAATATCTTTGCGGACCGGTCGAGTCGTATCCATAGTCTCCGGCATAGGAGCCATAGGCTGAAAAAGACAGGAAAAAGCCATCCAGCCCGAATGAAGAACCCAGGAAAAGACTTGGAATCCATTGGACAGGAGCAAGATTGCGTGCTGTCGGATATCCCCCGGGATGTATCAAATCAGCAGCCCTTTTGAAATCTACTTGATTCCATATGAAACCGTTGTCCATGCACAGGTGGGTGCCTGCAAGGCCTGCAAGTCCGGCCGGATTATAGTATGCCTGCTGCAAGTCGGGCGGACCCGCTGCAAAAGCTCCCCCCCTGGCCATGGCCCTTGCTCCGCGGTCCGGTATCACTCCTCCTGCTGCATGCGTTTCCAGAGGCAACATTAAAAACAACAGGCCTGTGACAAGCATGATTCTCTTGTCTGAATCAAACACGTGTTCCGTTATAAGCCATCTCATAGTACATAGTGTATTTGCAGCAGCACTGGTTTGTAAATATAAGCTTGTTCCGTCTTTTTTACGGGAATTGAAAAAGAACAGCGGAATCATATATCCTGCCCATGTCCCATAAGAGTAGATGGGATAGGTGAGAAGTATTATTGTCTCGAACCATGTTGTGGAGTGTAGTATGAATAAATTCATCGTGTTACTTGCCGTCCTTGCCGCCGGTTGTGGAGCCGGAGGATACAAGGCGGATATCGTCACACCACCGGCAAATCTCGGAAACCTCGACGCTGTAGTCGTGTACCCATTCACATTCAGGTACAAGTACGATGCATACGAGTCATACGAAAAAGTGCAGGACGAAATTTCACTCCTGGTTGATTGGGGTAAGGCACTGGTATTCGGCCCGGATGATTTCACGATTTTCGGAAACAAACTCAAAAGCCTGGATCCTTATGCCACTACAAACTTGTTGCCAAAAATGAAAAACAATGATCTCGACTTGAATTCAGTGGTCGCGTTTCGGGGATGGTCCGAAGAGCATGTGCAGGCTACCCAAAAAAGGGCATTCACTTCCACTGGTAAAAAAGCAGGAGCTGTTGTTCATAGAAAGAGGATTCTCGTATGCCACCTCGAAGTAATATATCCTGCGACCAGAAGGCTGCTGTTCGAAATAATGGGAACAATTGTACAGAATCCATATGCAGATCCGGTGGAATGGGATGAAACACCCGGCTTGACCAGGATGCACAGGAACATGGTCAAATCCGCCATGAAAAGACTCGGTGATTATTTCACTTTTCCCGGATCCATGCCGGATCCGGGCATTGACTATCTTGTAAATTACAAGTCCCTTTTCACGTATACAGTCGAAGGCAAAAAAACGTTGAAGGAAATCTTGAAGGAAAAAGACATGCTTGATCGTGAGGCAGAGATTCAGGTCAGGTACAGGTACTTCTACCCTGAATTGAAATACAAGGAGATTACCTTTTTTCAAAAGAACCCGGCTGGATTGCTGATCAAAAAAATCCATAACAAGGCCCTGACCGGGGTCGGGCTTCAGCCCGGCGACCTATTGCTCTCGTGGTGTGGTATCAACCTTACCGGACCGCACCGCCTGGTCAGAGCGATTGTCAAGTCTTCAAAAAGCAGGACATGCAGAATTGATGCTTTGAGAAATGGTAAGAATGTCAGTTTCGATTTGAGAGCCAAAAACTAAATTTTGGGTTCGAAAATCAATCCAACCCGGTTATCCTGTCCCTGGGGAAAAAACATTCGGGTGTCATTCCGGGAAAGTGTATGCTCTGATTTTATTATCTTTTAAGCCCCCACAAGCTCTTTTTGCGTTCAATGCCATCTCCTTTCTTGGACCTCATATCCGCCAGCCTCACCTCTGAAGCTATTTCCGGATCATTGGGGCTTAATTCATAGGCTCGCTTGAACCAAGCCGCTGCCTCGTTCTTTCTTCCATCCATTTTCAAGAGCCTGCCAACGAACTTGTACGTGTCGGGGAATCCTTTATCAAGCTCCAAGGCCTTGTCCAGGAGTTCCATTGCCTCTGCCATTGCCGCAACCCTCTTTGTGGCCCGGCCTTGGGCCCAGGTACACCATGCCAGTCTGGCAAACCTCTTGGCACTCGGTTCCACGGCGGATGCAGCCTTGAATTTCAAGGCCGCCGTATTCCAATCCCTACGTTTGAACGCGACATCTCCCTCTGCTTCGAGAAACAAGGCTCTCTCAGCCTTGCTTCTTTCAACTTGCTTGGAATCGCTCTTTCCTTCGCTTAACTGTCTTATATATTCCCGCCTCTTTTCATGGTCCGACAGGATTTCTTTTGCCTGCGTAATGGCAACAAATACTTTCCTGGCCTGCTCCAGGACCATTTTTGGAGCAAAAGTTGAAAGCCTGTCCGGATGGAAGTCCTTGGCCAGTTTGAAAAATGCAGCAGATATTTCCTTGTCTCCTGCACTTTCATCCAAATCGAGAATTTTGAACAAGTCGCCCTCATGTGCGGCTTTAAGCTTTTCATTTATCCTGCTTCTCAACTCATCCAGTTCGTCGAAATGCGGATGCACACGCTCTTTTTGTTCAGCAACGGCCCCGGCTTGCCTTCCCCGTGCTTTGACAAGCTTTCCGCACATTATCAGGCCCATCATCAGGGTACAAACCTGGAACCTTGACAGTTTTACCTTGCTCAAGGCTTCCTCCAGGGCCAAAGATTTTTCGAAAATCGACAGGATTCGGTTCTCATCATGATCCAAACCTTGCACCGGCGGATTGAAATCATCGGCAAACCTGTAAGGAACCTTGAGCCACGGCTCAATTATCCGGTCCACTTCCTGCTCGGCCATGCACTCCCGTATGCCGTTTACGATCAGGACAGTAGGATCGACCGGGAAGGAATCCGGGCATACCTCGCCGTTCAGGAATTCCACTTCACAGCTCTTTAGTTTGGTCAACCTGGCCAATTTTCGTCTTTGCTGAACAACAAGGCCCTTTTCCAATGTTTGCGAATCCAGTGCGCCCATTTCCAGGAGGACCTCGCCCTGTCTTTTGCCGGTGCTTGCCATGACCTGCAGTGAACGATTGTATGCCGAGTCATCGATGGCGCCCAAGGTCAGGAGCACTCTACCCAGGGTGTCCAACGGCTTGGAGAAGCGAACCATTACCGGTGTACCATGCCGCAGGTACACGGCACTTTCCTCGCCTCGATTTCTCACGACCACCTTGCCGGTAGCCTTCTTTGAATAAAGCCGGGCAAGAGCCACCGCAAAATAGCCTTTATCGAACCGGATTTCCTGATTTGTAGGTATCATCACAAGTCCCCCTGGATCCAACGGTTTTTTTTTAACTCCCTCGTGTGTATTTTTACGTTTAGCACCAAAACAAGCAAATATCAAGCTATTGTAAAAAACCGAAAAACTTTTTGGTTCGGTTACCACACGAAACACATTTTGATTTGACCAAACCTGCCTCGGCCTGGATAATGCCCTGAAAGAGGAGAACCGATGGGCCCCAGAATCTGCCCCAAATGCGGACATCCATTGACACCGGTTCACTACGCAGGAGTAAGGGCCGATCACTGTACATTTTGCAAGGGTATCTGGCTGGACAAGGGAGAGCTTGCCAGAATAGAAGGCACACCAACAGACCTCCCGGACAGGTTGGCCGGTGATATCGAGGAAGTTCACAGGACCGGGCACGTATGCCCTTCCTGTGGAGGCCGGCTTGTAGAACGTGAGTTCGTACCGGGCACGGGCTTGTGGATAGACCAATGCAAACAATGCGGAGGATTGTGGTTCGATTCCGGCGAATTGATGCAGGCCAGGTCGATTCGCAAGAGGATTAGGAGGCCCGTATCCAGGGCCGAGGCATCCCGTATCGATGCACTCAGAAACGAATGGCAGCGCCAATCCGGAAGTTCCGGGACCGGTTGGCGGCGGCGACAACAACCCCATGATCCGAACCGTGGAGCCAGGCTCTACCTGTTTCAGCTCTTGACCGGCCTGCCTGTCGAGGTGGACAACCCTGTAAGTCATTTTCCGTACATGACCATAGCCCTGGTTGCAATCAATGCCCTGGTGTTCTTCTATACTCTGGCCTTCCCAGGTTTTGCCGATGCCTGTGCCTTGGTTCCTGCAGAGATCTTTCGCGGAGAGCATTTTTATACATTACTGACCAGCATGTTTATCCATGGAGGAATAGTGCACATCCTTGGGAACATGTACTTTTTATGGATATTCGGGGACAATGTGGAAGATGTGCTCGGACCCTTGAGGTACCTGCTATTCTACATTGTCTGTGGAATAGCGGCAGGACTCTCCCATACCCTGGTTGCCGGTCCGAGCGAAATTCCGCTGGTCGGCGCAAGCGGAGCCATTGCCGGCGTTATGGGCGCCTACATGTTCCTGTTCAGAGACAAGCTCTTCTATATCGTGTTCTTTTTCATACAGTTCAAGATCCCTGCCCCTGTTTATCTCCTCTTCTGGGTCGGATGGCAGCTTCTGTATGCAACCATGTCAGGCGCCGGCGCAGGAGGAGTTGCCTGGTGGGCTCACATAGGCGGCTTTACTATCGGCGCTATCTTGACCTATTCGTTGAAGTTCAGGAAAAGATTGTCAGAATCAGGAACCTGATTTTTCAGAGCCATTGCCGATAATTTTTCCCGGATCCCTCCGGCTCTGGAAGTGCCTGGCCGGATTTACTCTTCCCTTATCTTTTTTGCCCTTTCCACAGCCCGGATAGCGCAGAATGCACCGCACATGGTGCAGGTCCCCTCGTCTTCCCTGGGCGGATTCGATTCACGGAAGCGCCTGGATTTTTCCGGGTCCAGGGCGGATTTTATCTGTGTTTCCCAGTCCAAACTCTTTCGGGCGCTTGCCATTGCAAGGTCTCTCTCCCATGCACCTTTCACGCCCTTTGCAAGGTCTCCTGCATGCGCGGCAATCACGCTGGCAATGACTCCTTCGCGGACATCATACTCATCCGGAAGCTTCAAATGCTCGGCAGGCGTAACATAACACAAGAAATCAGCCCCGGCCCAGGCAGCAAGCGCTCCGCCTATTGCGCCAGCTATGTGATCCCAGCCTGCAGCCACATCGGTTACAAGCGGCCCCAAAACATAGAAAGGCGCGCCATGGCAAAGTGATTTTTGTAACCTGATATTCTCCTGCACCTGGTCGAGAGGCACATGTCCCGGGCCCTCGATAATGACCTGTACGCCCGCATCCATTGCGCGGGAAGCCAATTCGCCAAGGGTTACGAGTTCGGTGATCTGGCTCCTGTCTGTCGCATCTGCAAGACAACCGGGCCTGAAACCATCCCCGAGGGACAGAATGAGATCATGTTTCCTCGCAATATCCAAAAGCCTGTCAAAATGTGCGAACAAGGGGTTTTCCGCCTTATTGAATTCCATCCACTCGATGGTCAATGCACCACCCCTGGATACTACATCCAGGACTCTGCCTTCCCCCTCCATGGCAGCCGCAGCCTTCCGGTTGACACCACAGTGAACCGTCACAAAGTCAACACCCTGCAAGGCATGCTCTTCTATTACCTCGAATATCTCGTCGGTCTCGAGTTCGACAAAGGACTTGCGCTTGCCCACGGCCCTTGCACATGCCTCGTAAATCGGAACAGTGCCCATAGGAACATGGATGACATCCATGATTGCATGCCTGATGCCTGCGAGATCGCCGCCGGTTGAAAGGTCCATCACGGTATGGGCGCCTGCCTCTATTGCAACCTTTGCCTTTTGAATTTCAAGGCCCTTGTCCAGCATATCCCTCGATGTCCCTATGTTGGCATTGACCTTTGTTGAGAGCCCTTTTCCTATTGCCAGCGGAATACGATCCTTTCTGTTCTTGTTTGCGCAAATAACCGCATGCCCTGAAGCTATCTCCCGGCTCAATAAATCTGCTGAAATACCTTCCTGGTGAGCGGCAGCCCTTACTTCTTCGGTTACCCTGCCTGACCTTGCTGCTTCTATCTGGGTCATGAAAACACTCCTATCCCATCCCCTCCAACGGCATCCAGGGTTAGCAACCGGGACAGGGATTGTCAACGGCTCTATAAGAGTATGATAACCATTAAAAAAAACAGCGTATATTCTTGCAGATCATTAAAATGAATATGGCTTTGTAACCTGAAAATTGTTATGCAGCCATGCTCTTCAACGCGGACCGGGCCGCCCACCTTATGTCTTCTTCCAGTTTCAAGAATATCAACTCGGCTGGCCCGAGCCTCTTTTCGAACCACAGCCATACATTACCGCCGCAGCACCTTGCAGTGAAAGGAAACTCGAACCCCTCTGCCTGAACTACACCTAAAAAAGAGCCGTCCCATGACCTGTCCAGGCTCACAGATACATGGAAGTCATCGAAGCGGCATTCGGACCGCTGATCGAGCAAAAGACCATAACCTCCCCTTGTCTTGTTTATTTGTCTGTTTTCCATGTCGCACCTCCTGCATTTTTTTTCTAATACATGTATATCAGGGGGGTATGACATTTTAATACTTGCCTGTTAATGTTTATCCGGATCTTGTTGATTTTAGCCGTCCCTGGGTTATTAAGTATCTCCATACCTATTTTGCAGGCCCCTGAAAAAGGACCTGGGAACCGGGAGGGAACAATGAAAAAAGACGAAAGACTCCTTGCCCTTGTCACCACCTTGCTGGACCAGTCCGAACCGGTGACCTACGGTCAGCTCTCTGAATGGTTTGACGACTATAAAAACTGTGACAACCCGGACAGCGCATTACGCAAGTTTGAGCGGGACAAGGCGGACCTGAAGGAACTTGGAGTTCCAATACAATACATTGAACCTGATGAGGATAGTGTAGGAGGCTATTTCATAGATCCCAAGGATTACTACCTGCAGGATCCCGCGCTGAGCAGTACCGAGCTGGCATTACTCTACCTTTCCGGCAGGGCCGCGGTGGAGCTTCCTGAATTTCCTTTGAAGCAGGAATTGATGTTTGCCCTGAACAAGATTGCATACGGTTCGGATGCACCGGCGGAACCCCTGAAGGCACGATTGGGCCTGGGAATCGAAAAAGGCGGGCAGGACCTGGAGGAAAAGCTCAAGCTTCTCACCATGGCCCTGCTTAACAACAAAATTGTACGTATAGAATATCGGGCATTGTCAAGTGGGGAGAACACCGTTCGCAAGGTCGAGCCTTATGGCGTTTTCATGAAACACGGGGAATGGTACTTGGCGGGATTTTGCCGTTTGCGCAAGGCTGTCAGAATCTTCAAGGTGGCCAGGATAGGTTCGCTTGATGTCAATACCAGGGCCATTGGTACACCTGATTTCAAAATTCCGGATGATTTTCAGCTCCAAGACCTTGCCGGCCGTCCCCCGTATTGTTTCCGCGTTCATCCGCCTGTCAAGGTGACTCTGTGGATCGATCCGTCAAGACCCGACATCAGGCGAATGTTTGAAGGTACCGGGCGGATGGCAGGAGAAAACTTGGAATTGGAATCCACAAACTCGGGAGCCCTGTTGGACATGATAGTGCCGTTGAGAGATGGGGTAAAGATCATCGAACCACCCGAACTCATAGAAGAACTTTTGCACAGGCTGAAGGCCCTCCGCTCAATACATGGAAGAAAGCCCGAGCCAAGCGGCACTCCTGATAACGACAAAAAAACATCGAAAAACAATTCGACTGGCATTGGCGGAAAAGGGCCGGGGAAAAGTCATGAAAGTCATTCCGGTCACCCAACAACCCCTGGATCATCATCTGGCTCATTGCCCGGATTATTGCCCGGATCATTGGAAAGAGTTCGCAGGATACTCACGGCTCTTCCAAAGGGGCTTAAAAAAGATGGGGCCTTTCTGGAAGACGAAGCCCGTTCGCTGGGCGTAACAGCCGGGCAACTCGCAAAGGATCTACAGGCCGCAATGATGGCGGGTCGCTTTCCCTTCTCGCCGGACGACCTGATAGAAGTGGCCATGAATGGAGACAAATACAAGGTATACCTGGAACAAAAGCTGGAAAAGCCATTGCGCCTGACTCCGGAAGAAGCCTTCAGTCTGATCGTCGCTGCCCGCTTCTTCAAGGGGCTCGAAAATACTCTGGATGGAGCGCTTGAAAAAATCGAATCCGTGCTGGACAATTCCGGAAGAAAGAAAATCCGGGACCTTGGCCGGAAGATGCAACTTAGCAGCGAGGAAGGTGATTCAAGTGTGTTGGATTTGCTCGAACAAGCCATTGAAACTCGCAGGCAGGTACTTATCGAGTACAGGACGGGCGGAAGTGGAGAAATTACAAAAAGGCATTTTGCTCCGTACTCGTTACTGAATATCTCAGGCAACTGGTACATAGTGGGCTTTTGCGCATTGAGAAACAATATCAGAATCCTAAAGACCGACCGGATTATCAAGTGTCTTCCAGTCAACAAGGGGTTTGAGATGCCGGACGACTTCGACCCTGATTTTCACAGGAGAACTTTGTTGGCCAGGAATTTCCAGGGAATGAAGGCAAAAATCAGGCTCACGGGAGAAATGGCCTTGATGGCGAAAGAAAACCCTGCCGGCCTTGATCTGAAAGAAGAACCCGGCGGCTCTATCATAGTGACCGTCAGCGGAGGAGGATTGGATTGGCTGTCCGCATGGACCCTTGCAAGAGGCGAGGATGCGACAGTGCTCGAACCTGAAGAATTGAGACAAAAGATCGTGGGTGATATAGACAATGCTCTCTGCCGGTATTAGAGCCGTTGGAAAATATTATCGGCAAAGGGCTTGGGGCAAGGCATGATGATAAATGACGGCTTCGTACAAATTGGGTTACGAACTATGGGTTGCGGATATTAAGAAAATCGCAATGTGCTTCTTCATGAAATCATTCCCCACTTTTTACAACACGGGCAGCCATGGATCAGGTCATGTACGGTTGTTGTTTTTCTTGCCAAATTTCTTTTTTTGTGAATAAAGTTAAAGTTGCTTCAGGAGGAATCCAAATGACAGCATCAAAATCGGCCGATGGAAAAACAAAAAAGGGAGAAAAAAGGAAAGCCGCAAGGAAAACGGCCAGGAAGCCTGTAAAAAAGAAGGCCAAGAAAACAAAGACCGATTCGAAGAAAAGGGCTTCATCCAAAGCAGCCAGGAACAAGGTCGACAAGGCCTTGGAAGATGCCAAGCCAGGCCCCCTTGCAACACTCATCGAAAATCAGGCTATCTTGTTCGATGAATTACGGGACGTCCGGGTCAGAATCGAACAACTGGAAGACATGGTATTGCTGGAAATTAACGATTTGGCTAAAAAAATACAAGACTTCAACATTGCTTTCTATGATGAAATGAATGTCGTAAGAAAAGCCCTGAATGTCGATTCCGGGGACCATGACGACCTGGACGGAATCTGATTCAAACGGGGAGTTGCAAGATGGCGACAGCCTTGGGCATAGACTTGGGCACCACTAATTCGTGTGCAGGGATTGTAGACGGCACCAAGCCCAAGATCTTGTCTTTAAAAGGCAACAAGGCCCTCATGCCCTCGATAGTCGCCATCTTACCTGATGAGAGGAGGCTGGTAGGCTATATCGCAAAGAGGCAGGCGGTTACCAATGCCAAGAACACCGTGTATGCAGCCAAGAGATTGATTGGAAGACGCTATGGCTCGACCGCCGTTAACAAAATGCAGGAACGCATGCCCTATGAAATAGTCGAGGGACCGAACAACGATCCAAGGGTGAAATTGGCCGGCCGGGAGTACTCGATCCCCGAGATCATGGCCGTCCTTTTGGCTGAAATCAAAGGCAGGAGCGAAGAAAAGCTCGGCCAAGAATGCAAGGAAGCGGTGATAACGGTTCCGGCGTACTTCAACGACGGCCAGCGCCAGGCAACCAGGGACGCAGGGGCCATTGCGGGATTGGATGTCCTTCGGGTTATCAATGAGCCGACAGCAGCGGCACTTGCATTCGGGTACACAAAGGAGATTGAAAAGACTATAGCTGTATTCGATCTCGGTGGTGGAACCTTTGACATATCCATCCTGGATATCGGGCAGGGGATATATGAGGTAATCGCCACTGACGGCGATACGTTTCTCGGCGGTGAAGACTTTGATCGCAGGATCGTGGATTGGCTCGCAGAAGACTTCAAAAAGCAACATGATATCGATTTGAGAGAGGAACCTACATCCTTGCAGAGGCTGAAAGAGGCTGCAGAAGAAGCCAAGTGCGATCTCTCACTTGCAGTGGAAACAGAAATAAACCTGCCGTTTTTAGTCCAGGGCCCGGACCAAGCCCCCCTGCATCTCCAGCGAACGATAAGTAGGGAGCGCCTTGAGTCCCTGACTTCAGACTTGGTTGAAAAAAGCCTGGAAATAGTCGAGAGGGTAATAAAGGAGAATAAAATAGCCCTGGATAAAATTGATGATGTCATACTTGTGGGAGGCCAAACAAGAATGCCTCTTGTACAACAACGTGTGCAGGAATTCTTTCAAATGGAGCCCAGTAAGGCGATCAACCCGGATGAAGCAGTAGCACTTGGCGCTGCCTTGCATGCCAACAGCCTGCTTAACAGGAAAAACGACATGCTCCTGCTGGATGTAACGCCCATGTCACTTGGAATCGAGATACATGGAGGATATTTTACAAAGATAATTCCGAAGAACACCACGGTGCCCACCGGTGCCAGCCATGTCTTTACCACTGTTCAAGACAATCAACCACAAGTAAGAATCTCCGTGATGCAAGGAGAGAGCGAAGAGGCAAAAGACAATGAACTGCTCGGAGAATTCATACTGGATGGATTAAGAGAGGCCCCAAGGGGAGAAGTCGAAGTACTGGTGAACTTCGAAATAGATGCTGACGGAATCGTCAGTGTATCCGCCAAGGATCTGCAAACAGGCAGGAAACAATCAGTCAAGGTAACATCCACGTCCGGATTGAGTAAAGAAGAAATCAAACAGCTTGCAGACAAGAATGCACTTGCGCCAGCACCTGGAGAGCAGAAAAATGGTGAGTTCGAAAAGATAAGAAATGAGATAGAGGCCCTGGTCAACCGGCTCGAGAAATTGCTTCCACAGGCTGCAAAGGTTTTGAACGAATCAGCCTTCGGCGATGACGTAGTCAAGAAAGTCGAAAAATTGATCATCAATGCGAAATCATCGAAAAACGCCCCACAGCAGGAACTAAGAAAACTGGCCGAGGGTATCAACCGGGCCGTCACAATGTTCGAGGGAATACTCGGGGGGAGCGCTTGAGCCTTGGCAAAGGCAAACAATGAAAACAACACCATCAGGAAACTCATCGAAGAAGGCCTGTACTACCTGGGCCTATCAAACGAAGAACAAGCCCTTGCGCGTTGGAGATCCGTCTTGGAAAAGGACCCTGGTAACAAGAGGGCCAGGGAATATATTGCATTTGTTCAGCCCGGCGCGGAAGAAGCAATAGATGTCCCGGATAACAAAGATGATATGGGCCCGGACAAAGTAACCGAAACAACACGGGAACAAGGACAAGAAGGCGGGACCTTGTCTCCTGCCGAGCCGGACAATGAGCAGGAAGAACAGGAACAGGTCCCCCCGCCTTTGTCACAAGGGGCCGGAGAGGCTTTTCAAGACCTGATGATTTCATCGAATACGGCGCCGATATTTATTCCATTGGACGGCTCGCTCCAGCCTGATGCCTCCACGCCCGAATCCGGAGACGAATCGCAAGAAAAACCAGATAATGAAAATGTCGAACATTTGCCGGAAACCGGGGCAAACCCGGAAGTTGAAAAAGGTGAAAGCCCCTTACTCGAGGGTGCGAAAGATCTCCTGGAGGCCGGTGACTACACCGAAGCATACGAATTGGTCGAAAAATTCCTTACGGCAGAGCCTGATAACGAAGAAGGCCTGAACCTTAAAATCGCTATCAGGAAATCACTCATGGAGTTGTACAAGGCTGAACTCGGGAATCTCGATGCAGTACCGGTAAGACAGATTACGGATTCCGACCTGGTATGGGTGAATCTCAGTCCCAGGGAGGCCTATCTACTTTCAAGGGTGGATGGTATATTGACCTTTGGAGAGATTATCGATCTCATGGACATGGAAGAGTTCGAAATCTATCGATTGCTGAGCCGGTTCCTGAAAGATGGACACATTTCAAAGTAACCCGAATTATTATTGCTCCCCCCTGATTCAGCGGACAAACCGTCCCAGCGTCGAGGCTTTCCTGTATTGTACCAATACCTGCAGTCAAACTATTGACCATTCTCATGGTATTTGCAGGAGCTCGGCTGAAATATCCGCCTCCATATCCTGATTCTGCCCCTTAAAAAACCCCATGAACTCCTTGCCGGCTTGTCTGAAATTACCGGAAGGAACAGGAGAACCATGTATCAGGAATAGAAATCAAGTTCCAGCCGAGTAGTCGGTCTCATAGCTCCTTTGTTCATCCGAGAGTTCATCGATTTCAATACCGAGGGTCTCGAGCTTGAGCCTTGCGAGCTCCTGGTCCTGCTCATCCGGCAAGTCGTACACGTCGGGTTTCAAATCTTTACCCTCCCTGGCCAACTTGCACAGGGACAGATACTGGTTGGCAAAGGACATGTCCATGACCTCACTCGGGTGGCCCTCGGCAGCAGCCAAGTTGACCAGCCTACCCTTTGCAAGGACATAGATGCTTCGTCCGTTTTTCAAATTATACTCTTCACAGGCCCTGCGTATCTCGGTTACCTTGCTTGTCCGCTCGGCAAGCTGGTTAAGGTTGATCTCACAGTCGTAGTGCCCTGTATTGCATACTATGGCCCCGTCTTTCATGCGATCGAAATGGCGTCCCACGATAACATCCTTCATTCCAGTGGCAGTAATGAAGATATCGCCAATTCCGGCGGCCTCGTCCATGGGCATTACCCTGAAACCGTCAAGGATCGCCTTTAATGCGTTTGTGGGCTTGACCTCACTCACGATGACGTTTGCGCCCATTCCCCTCGCCCGCATGGCGGTTCCCTTGCCGCAGTGACCATAGCCTGCTACCACGAAGTTCTTACCGGCAAGAAGCACACTGGTGGCCCTCAGTATTCCGTCGATGGAGGACTGGCCGGTTCCATATACATTGTCGAAATCCCACTTTGTTTCAGTGTCGTTCACTGCAATTACAGGATACTTCAATGCTCCATCAGCAGCCATGGCCCTGAGCCTGTGAACACCGGTCGTTGTCTCCTCTGTTCCACCCAGTATCTTGGGTATCTTGCCCTTGTGCGTGGAGTGCATCCTGAAAATCAGATCCGCTCCATCATCCAGGGTCAGCAAGGGATCGAACTCGGTGGTCTTGTCTATGGCCCAGTAGAAATCATCTACCGACATTCCATGCCAGGCATAGATGGAAGTTCCCTCATCGGCAAGGGCGGCAGCTACGTCGTCCTGTGTGGAAAGGGGATTGCACCCGGACCATGAAACCTCGGCGCCGGCAACCTTCAGGGTCCTTACCAGTACAGCAGTTTCCTTGGTTACATGGAGGCACCCGGCTATGCGCATACCAGCCAAGGGCCGGTCCTTTTCAGCCCTTTTCCTTAGCTCCATCAAAACCTGCATCCTGCTCTCGGCCCACTGAATTCGTTTTCTTCCATCCTCTGCGAGCTTGAGATCGCGTACCTTGTAGTTACCGCCTTGGTCCATTTAAAGCTCCTTTTCAATTCGACAGCTCTTGAAAGAACATTGAAGCAATTCGATACAACGACTCTTTCAATAGGTCAAGGTTTATGTCCGGGTGGGGATGGTCCGGCCTCGTGGACGTTGGGGCATTTCTGCACTATCCCCGATCCGTGTCTTGATTACAGGGAGCTTCAAATCTGATCCGTCCCAAAAACACCTGGGATCTTCGGGGCAAAAATTCGTGCGTTAAACAATCTATGGCAGGCAGCAATATTCCGTGCCACCGCACTCGGGTGCCGTAAAAAACCACTTACATGTAAGTCCGTCGGCGCACACCTCCAGCTCGCTGTCCTCACAGCTCTCGGCATAGCCTTGCGGGCCTATGCAGCAGTTCCATATGCCGTACAGGTTGAAGCAATGGGAGCTGTTCTTCAGGCACCTGAAACCTTCTATACATCCGGTGGGCGTGGCATCGGGATCGCACTCGCCGCCCTCGCTATGACATTTGCCATCCGCTGCGCACGCCGCCCCTTCCACGCATGGTCCTGTCGTAATGGGATCGCAGGCTCCTCCAACCGGGACCCGGCCCCAGCACTTGCCTGCAATGCACCGCAGCTCCAGGCGCGGGTCGCAAGGATTCTCGCCTCCGCACGAGTCTCCCTCGCCGCCAACCTGGGTGCAGGTGTTGGAAATGCACACCAGGGAGGAATCGTTACACTTACTGCCGGGGAGGCAAGGCTGGCCATCTCCACCCGCATGTACGCAGAAGTATCCCGACCGATCCGTGTCGTAAATGCAAGTCAACCCACTCTCGCACATGTCCGGCACGCCTTGATCGCAAGGCTGGTCCAGGCCGGACCTGGTCAGGCAACACAATGTCACGCCATAATGGGTAGAACAATAGGTTATGCTCGAGCAGTAGTACGCATCGGCGCACCTGCGGCCGCCTCCACAGTCGCCACCGAGCCCCACCGGAAGCATGCAGCTGTTGCCGTACTTGGAGCAGTCCGGGTAATCACGGAAGCATGTCAACCCCGCGGGGCAATCAGTAGAGCCCTGGGTGTCGCTGCAAGCAGTGCCTTCCTCCACACATGTGCCGTTAGCGCACACTGCCCCCTCCTCGCAAGGCGGCAGCAGGTCCGAGCAGGCCTCTCCCTTCTTGGTGTACTGTGCGCACTCATTGTTGAAGCATACCAGTGCCGGGTCGCATGGATAGTCGCCAGCGCCGCCGCAGGCATCTCCCACGCCACCAACTTGCGTACACTTGCCATCGATGCATACGAGCTGATCGTCGCAGGTCCCGTCATCGTGGCATGGTTGGTCCTGGCCGCCCGCCTGGATGCAGCACCGGTCTCCGCCGCACTGCTCGTCGACAACGCATACCAGGCCTTCCAGGCACGGCGGATGCCAGGGCAACGCCGAGCCGCAAGGCTCGAGCTCTCCTGCCCTGGGGAGGCAACACGGAGAGGTACCGTAATCATTAATGCATTTATCTAAATTCGAGCAATAGGTACCCGCACCGCAGGGTATTAGCATACAGCCATCCCCGAGACCGGCCGACTTGATGCAGCAGGTATCGCGCTCGTACCGGTCATAGCAAGCGTTGATGTTAAGGCAAACAAGTCCACTCGGACAGTCTGTGGATCCCTCGAGATCGGTGCATGCACCTCCCTCTGCAACGCACGTTCCATCCACGCACACCGCCCTTTCGACGCACGGCACATGGTCCGAGCACGCCTCTCCAGCCTGGCTGGGCTTTATACAGGCGCTGTTGAAGCATACCAGGGATGGATCGCATGGGTTGTCACCAGGGGTGCCGCAAGGATCTCCCTCCCCTCCGACGTGAAAGCAGGTCCCGTTGATGCACAGCAGCTGGTCATCGCAGGTCATGTCTTCATAGCAAGGCTCTCCCTCCCCGCCGGCCTTGGCGCAGAAAAAGCCGTCTCGCTTGGAGTCATACAAGCAGGCGAGGCCGGATTGGCAATGTGGCCCTTCCGGTGACGTCGAGCACGGCTCGGACTCTCCGGGCGCGGCCAGGCAGCACTGGGACAGGTTGTACTCGTTCCTGCACCTGGCAGCAGAGGAGCAGTATGTACCCTCTACGCAAGGACGGCCTTCACAGGCCTCTCCCAAAAGACCGGGACCCAGGCAGCAAACAGGTGAAGATCCCATCACGCTCCTGCAATCGGAAGGCGAGTTCACACAGTACAGGCCTTCCTTGCAGGGAGTGTCGAAGCTGCAGCTCTCTCCATAACCGGCAGGCGCGATGCAGCAAGGAATGCTGTCGGTGCACCTCGATGACTCAACGCAAAGCATTCCCTCTGGGCAATCTGTAGAGCCCTGCAGATCGCTGCACGCCCCTCCCTCTGGAACGCACACGCCTTGCGAGCACGCTGTTCCAGCCTCGCAAGGCGGCGTGGACTCGGAGCAGTTCTCTCCCTCCTTTACAGGTCGAGTGCATTTTCCGTCGAAGCAGGCCAGCTCGAGTGCGCACGGAGGATCGGACGGCGAGCCGCAATCGTCCCCAAGGACGCCCACGGCCGCGCAAACCTGGCCGATACACTCCAACCCTTCCGAGCACGGCAATCGCTCTGGATATGCCCTGGGATCTCCACACGGCTCTCCCTGCCCCGCAGTGGGGGAAGGGCACAGCGCCATGGTCAAGGAAGTCACTGTGGCTCCCGGGGGTGACTGCTCCATGGGCGCCTGGTCCAGGAGCATATCCTCTGCACAGCCTTCGCAGGCATCCTGGCTGAAAGGGTTGCAGGGGCGCCTGCACCTGCCGTCGGACCCGCAGAACAGGCCGGGCTTGCAGTCCAGCACCGAGAAGCAAGCATGACCTTCTTTTCCAAGACCCGGCATCGTGCATGGAATCACGCAGAGCAGCTCAATATCTGCGTGCATATGCATGTCATCGGACCACTGGAGGTAGGCGGCGCAGGTGCGGCTTTGGCCACAGGCGTCCGGCGCGGCCGGGTCGCCGTTACAGGGCGATGCGCAGTAGGTCGCCATATAGGTCCCCATGCATACATCGGACTGGTTGCGGCATCCAATGAAAACCGACTTGTTGATGTCAGAGTACCCTACATTGCATTCCTCGTAACAAATGGTTTCATCGATGCAATACATGTCGTGCGTCCCTGCCATAATGCAGGTGTCGGAGCACTCGAAGCCAGGGCAGTTGTCACATGCATCTCCCACGCCGTCTCCGTCGGTGTCGGTCTGGTCCGGGTTGCCCACGAGCGGGCAGTTGTCCCGCATATTGACGAGGCCGTCCTTGTCCTGGTCCAGGACGCTGTCCAGGTCCGGCACAGGGCTCGTCACCTCGAGCTCGTCGAACCGCCTGGCAAGCATGGCCTCTATTATCCTCGTGTCTATCTCGGGCAGGCCCTTGGCGATCTCGGCCTTCACGTCCGCCTCGAGCACCCCGTCTTCAAGGTCCAGGGACAACGTGTTCAAAAGCTCCTGGAGCTTGGCGTTGAGCAGGGTCCTTACCTGCGGGCTGTACTCGAACCCTGGTATCCTGTTCCTTGCCACGCGGCTCAGCACCGTGCTCACCGCGAACATGTACGCGTTCGAGCCTGTGTCCCCTCCAAGCAGGTTCATGGACGTGCTGTTGCTGAACCCGGTGAAACCAGGCTCGGTTATGTCAAGCTCATCCTTCAGCTCACCCTCGGCCTGGGATACTGCATCGTCGAAATCCACGCCTTCGGAGACCAGAGCCTTTACCCGCTTGGCTATGAGATGCGTCACTATGTTCACGTACACGCTCTGGACGCCCTCCTCACTGGGAACGTAAAACGCACGGAGCGTCAAGGGACCGGTCAAGTCACCGATTATCTCGTTGTAGTAGTAACCGCTGCCGCGCACCTCCACCGGCCCAGACGGCTCCAAGGCCAGGACGAACTCGCCTTTGTCGTTGATCGTCTGCGTGCTGTACACGAAACCGGTCGGGTTCAGCTCGCTGTCCAACTGGGAGATATCCATGTCCGAGCCCAATATGAACGGCCCCTTCTGGACCGAGCCTTGCAGCCTGATCATGCCCTTTGGAAGCTCCTCCAGCTCCTGGAATGGCTCGCCTGGTTCGCCATCCTGCTCAAGGGATTCTCCACCAAGATCCAGGGACTCGCCGTCCAGCTCACCACCGTCCTCCAGCATGGCGTCAGGCTCGGGCACTGCCTCCGACTCGTCCGGCGTCTCGTGCTCCACTCCATCCAAGACAACCACCTCGTGCTCGACGCTACCTTCGTCCTCGGCTGCGATTTCTCCCTCTTGTTGCAGCCTGGAGCCGGAGTCGGACCCGGAGCAGGCAAGCCAGTACAAGCTGCACGACAGCCCGAGCACCAAGGTGGATACAGGGTTATACTTACCTGTCCAGGCCATGGTACTTTCTCCTTTCGCTTACGCGCCTTTTGTTCAAGTGTCCGAAACCAACAGGGTTTCCTCAATACCCTGAATTGGGCAAAGCATTCTTTGGGATCTAGTCCTATCCACCTTTGTTCATCACTGTCCCCACGCCTTTATTGAAAAAGACCGACCTCGATGAATAACGCGGCCTCCCGGGGAGCACACGAGACCAAAAGTGCGGCTACCCAAAGCAATAAGTTAAGGCAAACAACAGATATAGGGAGGTTTACACTCCTCTATCGAATCTCGACAGGTAAGACTATCAGCGCACATTTCAAGTTGCGGGTCATCGCAACTCTCACCAAACCCTTGAGGACCAATGCAGCAGTTCCATACTCCATGGTTGTTGTAACAGTACGAGCTGTTCTTCATGCACATGAATCCATCCACACAACCGGTGGGCGTGGCATCTGGATCGCACTCATCGCCCTCGACATGGCACATGCCGTCGGCTGCACAGGCTGCCCCTTCCACGCAAGGCCCTGTGGTCAATGCATCGCAGTGTTCTCCCACCGGCACTCTGCCCTGGCACGTTCCTGCGATACACCAAAGCTCCTGGTTCGGATCGCACGGGTAGTCGTTGTCGCCGCCGCATGCCTCACCTGGTCCGCTCACCCGGGTGCACGTCCCTGAAATGCACAACAATGGATCGTCGCAGGTTCCATCTTGATAACAGGCCTGGTCCTGACCGCCCATGGGCCTGCACACACCGTTGATGCAACCAAGCGCCTCGTTACAGGTGCCGTCCTTATAGCAAGGCTGTCCTTCTCCACCGGCCTGGACGCAAACATTATCGAGACAACCCAGGGCCTCGTCGCAGGTCCCGTCCTGATAGCAAGGCTGTCCTTCTCCGCCGGCTTGGACGCAAACATTGGTTCCTGAATCGCACACCAATCCTATCTCGCACATGTCCGGCACAGACGGATCACAGGGCTCGCCCGAGCCGGACCTAGCCATGCAACACTCCTTGACCCAGTAGTGGTCAGCGCAGTACTGGGTGCTTGAGCAGAAGTAATCATCACCACATATATAGTTGGTACCGCAAAGCTCGCCCAACCCTTCCTTTACCAGGCAGCACTGAACACTGCCGTACTCAAGGCACTCGGGAACATGGAATGCGCAGTAGAATCCCTCCGGGCAGTCGGAAGAGCCATAGGCGCAAGCGCTACCCTCCCTGACACATCGTCCTTCCGAACACGCCGTTCCAGCCTCACAGGCCGGCAACGATTCAGAGCACGGCTCCCCCGCCTTTGTAGGCTGCGTGCACTTGCCGTTGAAGCAGACAAGGGATGGATCGCACGGAGGATCATCGTTTCCTCCACATGCAGCGTCCTCGCCAAGGACCTGCACGCAGGTCCCGGCCACGCATCCCAGGGGCTCATCACAGGTCTCGTCCTGGTAGCAAGGCTGTCCCTCCCCGCCGGCCTGTACGCAGAAGTAACCTTTCTTGTCCAGGTCGTACGCACATGCCAGGTCCTTCTGGCACGGCACCTTTGGATATCTTGCACATGCCTCGCCGTCTCCAGGCTTTGTCAGGCAACACGGCCCATCAACGCCATAGTTCTCCCCGCAGGTCGGCGAGTTTGAGCAGAACGTCTCGCCATCGCATACACGACCTTCACAGCCCTCCCCGAGGTGAACCGGGGGAAGGCAGCAAGGTCCGACGACATCGTATTCGCTACACTCCATTGCACTCACGCAGTAAAGCCCTTCACCGCAGATGCGGCCATCACAGCTTTCTCCAAGCCCGGCAGCATCAATGCAGCAAGGCCCGGTGATCCCATACATGCTTTCGCACTCCGCCACGTCCATACAATCGAGCCCATCGCCGCAGGAACGGCTCTCGCAGCTTTCTCCCTCCTTGGCCAAGTCGAGGCAGCAGGGACTGGCGACCCCATATGTATCGCTGCACGCCGATGCATCCAGGCAGTTGAGATTACCTTCGCAAGGTCGCCCATTGCAGGCTTCTCCAAGCCTTCCAACAGGGAGACAGCACGGTGGAGAGGTTCCATACTGATCGTTGCATTCAACCATGTCAACGCAATAGAGACCGTCCCTGCAGGGCGTATATCTACAACTGTCACCAGGGTCGCCCGGCCCAAGGCAGCAGTCGGGAAGGGAGTACGTATCTATGCACACCGGGCTTGCTGGTATGCAATTGAAGCCCTCGGGGCAGTCGGCAGTGGTATCGCACGGCTGCCCCTCCTTTACACACGTGCCTGCTGACGAGCACGCTGTCCCATCCTCGCAAGGCGGTGTGGATTCAGAGCAGGGATCCCCTTCTTTTGGAGGTTGCGCGCACTTGTCATCGAAGCATACCAGGGACGGGGCGCAGGGCTTGTCGCCAGGCCTACCGCAGGGGTCACCAAGTGCTCCAACTTGCCTGCAGGTGCCGCCTACGCAGCCCAAGGGCTCGTCGCAGGTGCCGTCTGGGTAGCAGAGCTGACCTTCCCCGCCGGCCTTTGTGCAGAAGTACCCGCCCTTGGCCGCATCAAAGGCGCAAGCCAAGCCTACCTGGCAGACCGCGCCTCCCTGCGATGAGCCACATGGCTCCGACTCTCCAGGCCGAGGCAGGCAGCAGTTAATTTGCCTGTACTTCATCATACATTCCTCGGAAGATGAGCAGTACGTGCTGTCGTTGCATGGGAGCCCCCCAAGGCAACCCTCGCCCAGGCCGGCCGGACCGAGGCAGCATGATGTCACAATGTTGTACTTGTCCATACACAATGCACCCGATATGCAGAAAAGCCCATCAGGGCAATCAGAGGATTTCTGGGTATCGGTGCACTCCATGCCTTCTGCAACGCACTCGCTTTTCAGGCACACAGTGCCGTTCTCGCAAGGAGGCTCCGACTCGGAACAGGCCTCGCCCTCCTTTCTATACTCGCTGCACTTGCCATTGAAGCACACCAGGTGGAAGGCGCACGGCGGATCCGACTCGGAACAGGCCTCGCCCTCCTTTCTATACTCGCTGCACTTGCCATTGAAGCACACCAGGTGGAAGGCGCACGGCGGATCCGACTGCCCGCCGCAGGCGTCACCGATATCACCCATTTTCACGCAGACATGGTCGATGCACTCCAGCCCCTCCATGCACGGCACGGCACCCGGCTCCAGGTTCGGATCCCCGCACGGTTCCCCCTGGCCTGCCCAGCCAGCCGGGCACAGCGGTGTCTTTATGCTATCAATTGTTATATCCTCCATGCCCGGAGGTGTTTGCCCCGGCGGCCAGAGCTGGTTTAGAAGCTCGTCCTCTTTGCAGCCCTCGCAATCGTTCGGATCGGACGGGTTGCACGGACGCCTGCACCTGCCGTCGGACCCACAGAACAGGCCGGGCTTGCAGTCGAATATGGTGGAGCAGTAGTTGCCCTCTCCTGCATTGCCGAACATGGTGCACGTTAGGAGGCAGGTCAGCACGAGCTCTGCGTGTGACTCGTCCGAAAACAAGGGATATGCCGCGCAGGAGTAGCCCTGGCCGCACGCACCAGGATAGCTTGGGGCAGGGCACGTATTGGTACAGTACGCCAAGAGATCCCCTGCGCCGAAATTGGGCGCTATGCAAACATCGTCCTCGTTGGTGCATCCTATGAAAACGACTTGGCCGGGATCCTGGCCCTCGACTGCACATGCCTCGTAACAAAGGAGTTCATTGCTACAGAACTGGCTGAAAGTACCAGGTGGGGCGCATGTGTCCGAGCATTCGACGTCAGGGCAGTTGTCGCAGGCATCTCCGACGCCGTCGCCGTCGGTGTCGGCCTGGTCCGGGTTGCTCACGAGCGGACAGTTGTCCTGCATGTTGACGAGGCCGTCCTTGTCCTGGTCCAGGACGCTGTCCAGATCCGGGACAGGGCTCGTCACCCCGAGCTCGTCGAACCGCCTGGCGAGCATGTATTCGATCACCCTCGTGTCTATATCAGGCAGGGCCTCGGCGATCTCGCCCTTCACGTCTGCCTCGAGCACCCCGTCTTCAAGGTCCAGGGCCAAGGTGTTCAGAAGCTCCTGGAGCTTGGCGTTGAGAAGCTCACTCGCGCCCTGGGTGTTGTTGTAATCTGGTATCCTGTTCTTTGCCACCTGGCCCAGCACCGTGCTCACCGCGAACATGTACGCGTTCGAGCCCGTGTCCCCTCCAAGCAGGTTCATTGACGTGCTGTTGTTGAACCCAGTGAAACCAGGCTCGGTTATGTCAAGCTCATCCTTCAGCTCACCCTCGGCCTGGGACACTGCATCGTCGAAATCCATGCCTTCGGAGACCAGCGCCTTTACCCGCTTGGCTATGAGATGCGTCACTATGTTCACGTACACGCTCTGGACGCCCTCTGTATCCGGAACGTAGAAAGCGCGCAGCGTCAAGGGGCCGGTCAAGTCACCGATTATCTCGTTGTAGTAGTAGCCGCTGCCGCGCACCTCCACCGGCCCGGACGGCTCCAAGGCCAGGACGAACTCGCCTTTGTCGTTGATCGTCTGCGTGCTGTACACGAAACCGGTCGGGTTCAGCTCGCTGTCCAGCTGGGAGATATCCATGTCCGAGCCCAATATGAACGGCCCCTTCTGGACCGAGCCTTGCAGCCTGATCATGCCCTCCGGCAGCTCCTCCAGCTCCTGGAAGTGCTCGGCCAAGTCGACGTCCCGCTCCAGGGATTCACCATCCAGCTCACCGCCGTCCTCCAGCATGGCGTCATGCTCGGCCGATGCATCACCCTCTATTGATGCCTCATGTTCAACCTTACCATCCTGCTCGACAAATCCTTCCTGCTCCCTTGCCTGCTCCCCTGCCTGCTCCCGTTCTGTTGCAGCGTCTTTCTCGTGTTGGAAACCGGAACCGGTACCAGAGCAGGACAGCCAGACGTAACCGGGTGCCAGACCAAGCAAAAGTGCAAGGATGCAATACTTGTTTCCTGTATGGTTCATCGCCACCTCTCCCTTCAACCTCGGACTTTTATTCAACTATCTGAAGTTTATCGAGTTTTCTCAATACCCTGAATTGGGCAAAGTATATCCAGAGGCTGGCTTTCCCGTGGGCAGATGCTTCAGGTCCGATTAACTCCGAAAGATCCTTCCAGTGCTAGTCCCTTGGTAATAATCTTTGCACCAACTCGGCTCTGGAGTAGACTTGAAGCTTACTGTATATGTGTTTCAGGTGGGTGTGCACGGTACCATGTGCTATGCCCAGGTGTTCTGCGATCTCCCTCTCTG
The DNA here is from genome assembly GCA_013152945.1 of Deltaproteobacteria bacterium. Lineage (GTDB taxonomy): Bacteria > Myxococcota_A > JAADFL01 > JAADFL01 > JAADFL01 > JAADFL01. Next base: position 44,017 of record JAADFL010000018.1, read on the forward strand.
TCTCTCCCTTGGCCGCCAGCATTGCCACCTCGCGTTCCTTGGCGGTCAAGCACGATGGCATTACGAGAGGCCTCTCCCCGACAGCAAGCACTTGGGCCGACTCGATGACAGCCAGCACGCCAACAAAGTCCGACTCGCTGTTACGCCAACATCGTAGGAGCAACGACTCTCCCGGCCGCAACACATCTGATAGGTCCATGGTCGAATAGAATGCGTTTACCGGGCGATTCAAGGCGTCCATGGCCGCTTTCCGCACACGTTTCAGGGCATGGTTGAGCCTGGGCACCAACAGGTTAGCCGATAGCCTGGTAGATGGCACATGGAAACGGATTCGAGCCTCCTGGCTCAACCAGCACAATCGCCCGGTACGATTGAACAGGATCGCAGCCAGTGGAAGCCCTTTATCCAATGTATGAACCACCTCTGCCAGGGCGTGGTGCACCGGCCCCATTGCCCGCATGGACCGCAAGGCCTTCTCCACTAATCTTGCCAACTCCAGGGCGCGGCGGCGTTCCTCACTGTCGAATGGGCGTTCCTTGATACTCCGACAGAGACCGGACAATGCCAATGGATCTCCTCGGTCTCCCAGTGCCAACACGAGCTGGCGTTCTATCTGGTAAGGCCTCCAGAATTCATTGTAGATTGTCGTTCGCCTAGCTTCCATCTCATCGACAATCTCGTACACGTCCAAGACGCGCGTGCAGCGTCCGAATACGGCATCGATCGGACAAACCTCCTGGCTCTGGAACCGATTCAGTTCCACGAACCTGTTCCACATCTCGATCCGGTCCGACCAGTCAAGGTCTTCCGCCCAGATCACCACGTCGTCAACCGTCAACACAGGGAAGCAACTGGCCGGGATGAAGTTGGCGTTCGTGATCCCGAACTCTTGTGCACTTTCTTCTATTAGGGCTTGGCCCAGCTCCAAGGGAGCCCCGGCTGCCTCTATGGCTTCAACACACTTTGTGGATGGCCACACCCCTGGATCCTCCGTTAAATGGCATGCACCACAACCGATGGGCTGGACCTGAACAAGACGAGTTTTTTAAGAGCCGGCCGACCTCGGCGGGGTCCATATAGAATCACCTGACGCCTGCAGCACGGCTTCCATCGATTGCCATCTTGTTAATAATATATAAAAATAAGCAGTGACATGCAATACAGTCGCCAACAGAAAGCAGGATGGAGAGCCCTTGGCTATGCACTGGCTCCCCCACTGTTTCATGGCATTGCGACGCTACATCTTCTTTACAGCCGGGATTTGGTAAAATAGGCTCATGTTTCTTACCGAGATACTCGAGGCGCTAGCAGGAACACTGCCATATCCATGCGCAGTGTGCAGCAAGGATGGCGATATCCTTTGGATGAGCTTGGCCGTACCAGATCTATTAACAGACGCACCAGGATCACAAGGCGGTTTTTGTAACGTTCTCTGCCATCAGGTATGCACCTGGTTTCAGCGTTACATGCATGCACACGGAACCAACACCGGCCCGATAGCAGTGCCGCGTAAAGAGCTGCCGGCCCTGGCGGACAGGCCGGACCTGCGGGTGCTCCAGGTGGAGGTGAAACCTATGGAGGGCGTCGGCAACAAGGGACAAGTCCTGCTCATAACCTTTCTGGGTGTCGATGGTGCGCCGCATGCAAACCGGTCGGGCAAACGTGGGAAATCTGTCGAGCCGGCCGCGACGCCGGCTATGCAACGACATGCCGGGCCTCGGGAACTCGGGAAAGAGAAGCAATCAGGAACCCTTCCCGCACTCGCACTACTTACGCCTAGGCAGAGAGAGATAGCATTGCTTGCGGCATACGGGTTCAGCGGCCCCAATATCGCGGCCAAGCTCGGTCTTGCCGAAGCAACGGTCTATTCACATCTCAAGCGCATCCACAAGAAACTGGGGATTCACAATCGGGCCCAGCTTACCTGGCTCGTACTTGGGAGGAATCAAGCCTCTAACGACCATGGCAGGGCTCCTCACCTCGATCTTGATAATTGATGAAACTTCCACCCCAGGTTGTTTTCGATAAGTTACAAGATTTGTATTGCCTGCCGGAGCAAAACAGGCTCAAAAGCGCTACACGGGTCGTGAATACCATGGTCAAGAACAAGGAGTTACGGCACATGAGAAATAAGCTTTATCTTATCATTACAACCCTTCGCACAATCGAACTCGGCGGGATCCTCCCGGCAGCAGCCGCTCTCGGTCTTCCAGTGCCATGGCTCTTTGAGAACCCGGTACCGGACGGTGTGCTCCGGAACCAGGTGCAAGGCTGGCACAAATCTGCGGTATTCCAACCTAGGCCGACACAACTCCTTCTTCCCCCTTGCCTGGTGCTCCTTCTGTTTGCTCCATCGTATACTTACTCTTTACTCGCCCCATCATGTACACCATCCCGGTGGCGATTCTTCCCCCTTTGTCAGGTGTCTGCAAAATCGGGGCAGATTCAATAACGGCAATGCATGCAACCGTATACAGTCTGTTGTATACAAAGCCGTGACATGTTATCAAGCAATCATGAATTACGTGGGCCGGGGTTCTCTCGAAAAAGCAGCATCCATGTATAGAAACAAACGAGTCATGGTGCTCGGCAGTACGGGCTTCATCGGCACCAACCTCTCGGCAGCGCTCATCTCGGCCGGGGTCAGGCCTTGCCTCGTGGGTAGAATGCGCTCAAGACTTCGTTTGTCCGTGGAACCAGGCACATTTCACTTCGAAGAAGTTTCAGATCTTACACAACCTGACCTGGTGGAGGATCTGATTCTAACCCACCAGCCCCAGGTGGTGTTCAATTTGGTTGCATGTGATGTTGAATCCAGTGAAAAAAAACCGGAAAAAGCCCATGAAACAAACTGCAGGCTTGTCGAAAGAGCCGTAACGGCTGTTTCAGGCATCAATCCTGGAACATGGCAAGGGGCCAGGTTCGTTCATACAGGTACTGCTCTGGAATACGGCGCTGTTCATGGCCCACTGCACGAGGACGGTCCGGCCGTTCCTACAACCGTTTACGGCCGAACCAAGCTCGAGGGAACACTGACATTGAAGAAATTGGCTGCATCAAACGATATACCGGCAATAACCGCCCGCCTTTTTACGGTATATGGCCCGTTCGAAGCAGCAGGAAGACTCCTTCCCTACCTCGCCGGGTGTGCTGCATCCGGAAGGCCGGCCCGCCTGACACAGGGAATACAAAAAAGGGATTTCACATTCGTAGCCGATGTAGTGGAGGGCCTCTTGAGGCTCGGCGCGTGCAGCCGTCCGAGGGGTACTCCGGTAAACCTTGCCACGGGAAAATTGACATCAGTATCAGAGTTCGTACAGGCGGCAGCATTGGTTCTCGGCATGCGGCCTGAAAAACTCCGGTTCGGCCAACTGGGCACAAGGCCGTGGGAGATGAAACACAAACCTGTAACAATCAGAAGGCTGCTCGATCTCACAGGATGGGCACCACTTACAATGCCTCCGGCAGGCATAGAAGAAACATTGGAATATTTGAATTCAATAATGCTGCAAAATGGTGAGGTATGAAAGACGAGAACATTCACAGCACACCCGACTTGTCCCTGGTCGTGCCTTGCTATAATGAAGAAGAATCAATCGAATCCACTGCAACCAGACTCGTGCGGGTTTTTGACCGGGCCAAAGTGGATCTCGAATTGATCTTGGTGGATAATGGATCAATTGATTCAACCCCAAACATCATAAAGTCCCTCATGGCCCGTGGTCTTCCCGTGTCAGAGGCCCATGTACCCGTCAACATCGGTTACGGCAACGGTATTTTGAAAGGACTCGAAACCGCACGTGGCAGGTTCGTTGGTTTTACCTGTGCGGACGAACAGGTATCGGCCGAGGATACCTTGCGCGTGTATAAAAAGGCCGAAGCCAATCCCTTCCCTGTTCTTGCAAAGGTACGCCGGAGATTCAGAAAGGACGGGCCAAGACGCAAGGTCATCTCCATAACCTACAACATCGCAGCCAACATCCTGTTTCCCGGGCTGGGCAGTATCGATATAAACGGCAATCCAAAGATCTTCCCGGGCCGATTGCTCGGCCTATTGAACCTCAAATCCAGGGATTGGTTCCTGGATGCTGAAATAGTCCTGAAGTGGAGAAGCATGGGCCTTCGGATTGTTGAATTCGATGTCCAGGCCAAGTCCAGGAGGGCTGGGAAATCCAAGGTCGGGCCGGCAACATGTCTCGAGTTTTCAATCAACATGTTACGCTATAGGCTAAAAAGGTTTAATTGACGAGCAATGGAAAGCCGAACATGAACAGGTTCAATGAATTGCAGGACATTTTGTTACGCACCAGGTGCGGAGCCTGCGGCGCGAAACTCGAAGCACCGGTCATGTCTCTCGGTGGAGTTCCGCTTGCAAACGAGTTCACTCATTGCAGTGCCGCCAAGAATCTTCCCGTCTATCCGTTGGACCTGTGCCTCTGCCATACCTGCGGCCTGTTGCAACTCGGGCACCTTGTGTCGCCATCCCGACTGTTTTCAAGCTATCCCTATTTGACCGGGACCTCCTCAACCATGAAAATCCATTTTGAAGATTATGCCCGGCGGGTAATAAAAGACGGGGCCTTGGACCCCGGAGACCTCGTAGTGGACATCGGCAGCAATGATGCAACATTGCTTCGTTGCTTCAAAGAGCTGGGCACAAGGATACTCGGAGTAGACCCGGCAAAGAACCTGGCGAAACAGGTCTCACAACAAGGAATCCATGTTATACCTGACTTTTTTTCAAGCAGGCTTGCCCGGCGAATCATGGAAGAATACGGCCCCGCATCTGTAATAACCGCAAACAATGTGATGGCCCATGTGCCTGAACCATCGGATGTTCTGAAAGGTTTCAGCCTGCTTCTTGCTCCCGGGGGAAAGGTAATAGCCGAGGTTCCCTACCTGGCCGATCTCCTGGCCGGTACGGCATTCGACACCATATACCATGAACATGTAAGCTATTTTTCCGTATCGGCCCTGGTTCATCTTTTCAGAGGCGCAGGAATGGTTATTGAAAAAATAGTCAGGTTGAAAGTTCACGGCGGTTCCCTGAGAATAATCGCGGGCATGGCGACACACACAAAAACAGGCCCGGAGGTCGAACAACTTGTCCGGCAAGAATCCAAGGATGGTTTGAGGGACCAGGTTACGATCGATTTGTTCGAAAAACGAGTTCGCTTTTTCAAAGAGCGCTTCAAGAACAGCTTGTTGAATTACAAAAAACAGGGCAAATCCCTGGCGGCGTACGGGGCCCCCGCCAAGGGAAGCATGTTGCTGTTTCACTGTGGAATCGGCCCGGACATCCTGGATTATACGGTCGATGCGAACCCGTTAAAACAAGGTATGTGTATGCCCGGCACGGCCATACCCATATTCCCGGTATCCAGGCTGAAGCAAGATCGACCCGACTTGTTGATCATTCTGCCCTGGAACATGGCTGACGAGATTATCAGACAGGAATCATGGTTTTCAGTACATGGAGGGAAATTCATCATCCCGCTGCCACTGAGCAACTATGATCAGGCGGAGGCCAGGTTATGAAAACAGTGATACTTGCTGGAGGAAGGGGCACGAGACTCCTGGAGGAAACATCGATCAGGCCCAAACCAATGGTCGAAGTGGGAGGAAGGCCCATCATCTGGCATATTATGCACATTTACTCATCACACGGATTCAATGAATTCCTTGTGGCTTGCGGGTACAAAGGAGAACAGATAAAGGATTACTTCCATAATTTCTTCATAAATAACAGCGACTATTTTGTTAACCTCAAGGACAACACGAGTGAAATAGTCAAGCCTTCGGACGTCGATTGGAGGGTAGGTGCCATAGATACCGGAATCGACACCATGACCGGCGGCAGGCTTGTCAAGCTGAAAAAATGGTTGGAAGATGAGACATTCATGGTGAGTTATGGAGACTGTGTCTCAAATATTGACCTGCAAAAGCTGCTTCTCTTTCACAAGGAACACGGCAAGATCGCCACTGTCACCGCAGTTCGTCCTCCTGCCAGATTCGGGGCGCTCCAACTCGATAATGACATGGTACAGGAATTCTCGGAAAAGTCACAGGCCGCATCAGGTTGGATAAACGGAGGATTCTTCGTGTTCGAACCACGAATCTTCGACTATCTCGATGGCGATGACTGTATATTGGAGAGGGACCCTCTCGAAAACCTGGCACAAGAAAGAGAACTCTATGCTTACAGGCACGAAGGATTTTGGCTACCAATGGATACGGTAAGGGACAAAGAAAGGCTGGAGACACTCTGGAAGACAGGAAAGGCTCCATGGAAGACCTGGTAGGAAAATCCAGACTCGCCCATGCCTTCAAGGGCGGAAAAGTCCTGGTTACCGGCCATACAGGCTTCCAGGGAGGGTGGCTTTGCTTATGGTTGGATATGCTTGGGGCCGATGTGATGGGTTTCGGGCTGGAACCGGAAAAGGGTGAATGGCCCACTATTTTTGATGTAGTCCGACCGTCGAGTAACATGAAATCTATTACAGGGGATATTAGGTCCAGAAACCTGGTTCGCGAAGTAGTCCGTGATTTCAAGCCGGATTACGTTATTCACCTGGCTGCCCAAGCCCTGGTGGATACATCAATCGAACAGCCTGTATATACCCTCGAGACCAATGTCATGGGAACCGTAAACCTGCTTGACGCGGTCCTGTCATACGATGCTCCAAGGGCTGTACTGGCTGTAACCAGTGATAAGTGTTACAAGGCGACAGGCAAGAACAACACTGCCTTTACAGAAAATGCTCCCCTGGGCGGCAGAGACCCGTACAGCGCCAGCAAGGCCTGCGCAGAGATTGTAGTGCATTCATTTATGAGCAGTTTCATGAATTCGCATCTTGGTCGAAACAAACCCGTGTTTGGGATTGCAACAGCAAGGTCAGGCAACGTGATAGGCGGAGGGGATTGGGCCGAGTCCAGGTTGGTACCTGATTGCGTAAAAGCATTCAACGCCGGGAAGGCTGTTACCCTGCGTATGCCCCAGGCGGTACGGCCGTGGCAACATGTGCTCCAGGCAATATCGGGTTATCTCTGGCTTCTGATCAAACTCGGCAAAGATCCGGGAAAATTCTCAGGACCTTGGAACATGGGGCCATTGGATAAAAGCCATGTTCAAGTACGGCAACTCGTGCAAATAGCCGGCCGGTGCTGGGGACAATCCGGTGACTATGTAGATCATCGTACCAGTGACTCTGTAGAAGAAGGATTACTTCTCCTGGACTCCACAAAGGCCAGGTCCTTGCTAGACTACAGGCAGGTATGGCCCCTATTGACAACCGTGGACAAGACCATTGCATGGTATAAGGCGTGTATGCAAGACCGTGTAGATCTCCTGGAATTGTCGATGGAACAAATACAGGATTTCACCAAGGATGCACGAAAACTCGGCCTTGAATGGTGTTGACATTGCACGTGCCGCCAGCCTCACGGAATATGAACAGCAGGAAAATATGCACCTGGAAAATTCTGCTGTGGACAGCTTATGCATTTGCATCGGTTTCGATTTTGTCAGCCCTTATTTTGCCGCCCGGCGATTGGGATCCTCTTTCATACGTACTTGCAAGGGCGGTAGTGGTTTTGCCAACCATGACCCTGTTGCCCGGACTTCCTTGGGCACTGGTTCTTTTCAAGAAACAATCAGGCAAGGCTCAACGCCTTGACATAATGGACATTATTCTTTTGGGATTGGGGTTTTCCTTTATCGGTCATGTACTGGCATTAGTCCTGCTCAAACTGACCGGCTTTACCACGGTGTCCACAGCCCTGCTTGTCACAATAGTCTTGGAATCTCTCCCACCCGCTTTTTTCCTTCGAACAAGAAATATAAATATTAAGCTGGACCTCGCTTCAACGCCAAGAGCGGCAATCATGGCTTTCATGATTTTCCTTGCCGGCATCCTTGGCATGGCTTTCTTGACATTTACTGATGCCTCGAGACCTGTTTACGGGTACTGGTACGATCACGCGGTGGAAAATGGTATTGTCTCGCCCAGTTGGGTTTCATTCAGCCATTCTCCAAGTTGGGGAAGGCCCGAACGCTACGGACCGAAAAAGGCGCCGGCTCTTGTTTTCAAACCTGTCCGAAATAAGTTGCCCCTCGAGGCAATGCAAGCAGGCAGCGCCAATTTGTTCTTCTTGTTACAGGCTCCTGTAGGCGCAAAAATCTCTCTGTTCAAAGAGGGTAGAATCATAGCAACCGGGAAGGTGGAGGCGCGGCCTGTCGAAAGCCCTGCGGAAGGACCGGTGCTTCGCTACCTGCATAACGGCATAACTGCCATTAGGTCCGAGATTTCCGTCTCCCAGGGAGAAAAGCTCGTATTACGGGTGGATTCACCCCCCGGATTCAGGCTGGTGGATCTCACAAATGCAGGGAAACAAGCAATAAATGAATTGAATTCCACGGACTTGAGGGAAATACACTATTACCAGGAGCTGAATATTGCGGAAAACTATCTCTGGGTCAGGGAAATCTTGAAAAACCGCTGGCTGGTAATCCACCAGCCTCCTTTCTGGACATATCTGTCAGCAGCCTTCAAGGTAATACTTGGACCACTGAATTATACTTTTTTCCTGTTAAGCCTTGTCATACTGGTCTTGACCGGCATGGCATGTATCAAGCTCGTCTATGTTTCAGAACCCGGGTCTACCCTTCCGGTATTGCTCGTGCCTGCCGTGGTAATACTGATGCAGCAAAAGTTGATGGCTGCTTCTTCATGCATTGTCTTCCCTGACCAGGCTTACTCCCTTACATTTCCAATGGCGCTCCTTGGAATAATGTATGGCGGGCCTTTGTTGTTCGGCACGTGGGGATTCTTATCAGGAATCTTGAGGTATCCCGGGACAATAGTCCTTTCTGCAGGTGCCTTGTTCCTTGGTCCGAACTTCAAGAGAACCAGGATGTTTCTTAAGGCGGCCTGGTTACCGATGGCTGCGCTCTGCATCCTGGCGACTGTTGCCGGCCTTGTTTCGGGCCATTTGACAGATTGGCTGAACGTGTTGTACTTCGAGACCTTTCCTGAACATTTTCATGGAAATTACGACCTTGGAACACTGGTCTCCAGAATTCCCGGTTTCTACCGGGAGATGCTCATGTGGAGCGGATTCATTCCTATTTTGTCTCTTGCCATGCTGTCCGGCACTGGAAGACGCCTTGCACTTTTTGGAATTTTCTATTCATTTCTGCTCAGTACAATAGACCATGTATCTCCTCACTATTTCCTGCCCATTCAGACCGTGCTCGCATGTTCGGGAGCATGTAATGTGTCAGTCATGATAAAAAAACGCCGGAGTAGGATTGCACCTGCTGTTGCGTGGATAATTCCAGTTTTTGGAATAGCCTGGCTGCTTTTTTCCGGCACAGTATAGGGCTGCTGCCAAAAGGTCTTGACAACCGCTGCTCTTTGAATCAAAAAGTTTCAGTTCTTTGAGGAGGATGTCAAGATGGTTGTTGCTGTACGTGAAGTACTGGAGGTCAGGGGCAATCCCGACCTTGCAGAGGTCTATGTCGCCAGATTGCGTGAAGATCCAAGGACATTGGTTGAATTCGTGGATTCCATCGATCCCCGGTTTCCAAGAGAGGAAAAATGGGTGGTCACCGTGTCCACGCAATTCGGATGTCCAATGCGCTGCGCCATGTGCGATTCAGGAGATCACTATATCGGCAATCTTACCGCCGATGAAATACTTTCCGAGATCGACCACGTGGTAAAAAAGAGAGCGCCTTCGGGAAAAATCGATTGCCCCAAGTTCAAGATTCAGTTTGCCCGTATGGGCGAACCTTCTCTCAACCCCGGTGTACTGGAAGTATTGGAAAAGCTTCCCATTGTATATGATGCTCCCGGTCTCATGCCCTGCATCGCCAGTATCGCACCCAGGGCGGGCAAGAATTGGTTTGAGAAATTAATGGAAATCAAAAATCGGATGTACCCGGGCGGACGATTCCAGTTGCAGTTTTCCATAAACACTACCAGCGAAGATGTACGCAACCGGCTGATGCCTGCATCCAAGTGGAATTTCGAACAAATTGCAGAGTACGGTGAACGATTCCACGAAACATCGGACAGGCGGATCACGTTGAACTTCGTATTGGCAAAGAATCTTCCCGTGGATCCTAAAAAGGTCAGGTCGATATTTTCACCGGAACACTTCATTATAAAACTGACACCTTTGAATCCAACAGATGTTGCCAGAGCGAACAATCTCATGCCCACGCTGACTCCATCCGCCCCGAATGCAGCGGACGACTTGGCCGTGGAATTCGAGAACCTGGACTTTGATTGCATCGTCAGTATAGGAGCAGAGGAAGAGATCAGGATTGGAAGCAACTGCGGCCAGGCAGTGGCCAGATGGAGGAGACTGGAAGCCGTGGAATCCATGCAGGGCACGGGCGTCCTCTCCGGGGCCAGGCTGGACTAACACCTGAAAAAGTTTAGGGCCGTTAATTTATTTCAATTATCTCTTTTTTCAAATCACTGCCTGAACTTTTCTTGAGCTTGCAGGTACTGAGACCGAACACGGTATAAAGCGGGCAGGACCCTGCTATTCCTGTCAGCAGCGGCATCAACCCCAACCAGCCCCAACTGGTCTGGGGACCTATGAAAACAAGACTCAAGATTATCAAGCCGGCTATTATCCTGAAAAATCTTTCGATTCCATTCTCATTCCTTGGAAAAATTCTGTTCATTTCGTACCTCCCAGGGAAAAACACCTTTGTCATCCCTTTCCTTTTCTCCTCTGCAATAGAAAGGCCAAATTTTCATCTTAACAATAATACCGGTTTTTCAGGGGGTTATCTCTTTAGAACGAATCCCGTGCGACGTGATTTCTTGGACTCACAATTGGAATGGAACACCAATATGTCTCATAAATGAGATGGCTCTAACCAATGGGGTTGAAATGTCGGGTTATTGAACATATAAACAAGTGAACTGGCGAATTTGGTCAGGAGGCTTGCCATGAAATCTCCAACTCTATCAAGTAATTGGAAAAATACCACGATCCCTTTATTTGTTTTCCTACTTTTTGGAATACTGCTCCCAGGAGCCTCTCTGGCCCAATCAGGTTCTCCCGGCTTTGCAAAGGAATGGATCCGCAAGACCCCTTTTACCTTGATTGGGTTGAATATCTTGGCAAGTTCACTGGATGTCGATGAATACGTCGGGGCTGGTTTCCACGCTCTCCTGGCATGGGAGGAAACCGACAAGCAGGCAGCGATTTCAAGCAAGGGCGGAGTCCCCTGGCATGCGCACCTGCGCCCGGCAGACCAGGGGCCGACCGACTTCATCAAGAATCTTGCAATGGCAACCGCAGCTCATCCCGGAGGTCTCGGATGGCTCCTTCACGACGAGCCCAGCAGGCTCCAGATGCCGGGCATTGGACAGGTGGCGCAATGGCTTCGGGGTAAATATCCCAATATGCTGGTGTACTCCAATGCATTTCCGTCCTATGCCAGCTCGTCCCAGCTCTATGGTGACGGATCAAATCCGGGTTACTCGTGGTCACAGTACCTGGATGACTTTATAGCAATCATAAAGCCCGACCTGCTCATGTATGACCACTATCCATTCAAGTCGGACGGTACTACCGGCGATTCTTATTACAGCGACATGATGACCGTGCGAGACAAGGCCCTTGCAGCAGGTATACCCTATTGGACCTTTATTCAATCCTGGTCCGATCAGAACAGCAGGTCCCCCAGTGAATCAGACTTGAGGATGCAGGTCTTCTCGATGCTTGCGGCAGGATATACAGGTTTGGCCTATTTCACGTACGACCACTTTCAAAACGGCGGACTGCTGGATGAATCCGGTAATCCTACCCAGTTGTACCACATAGTTGCAGATGTCAACCAAGAGGCTTCACACATAGGACAAATCACAAAGTTCCTGGAGAGCACGGATGTAAGGTTCATCCCCGGTAAACACAAGTTCTTCAACATGATAATCAACAACAAAGTTCCCTCAGGGTTACAGGTATGGAGCAAAGATGCCGGAGGAGATAACAATATCACATCGGCTTCCGTCGATTTCTCCAACGATGCCTCTTATGGAAAGGAAAGGAACGGCCTTATCGGCTTTTTCAAGGATGACCAGGGCCGAAACTTCTTCATGCTGGTAAATTTGACTCATGGTGCAAATATCTCTTCAGAACAAGGCAGCCTGGATTTCGTTCTAGAGTTCGACCAATCCGTCGACCACCTTAGAATGCTTGACAGGCTAAATGATAAAACGCAACGCATAGCGTTGAATCAACATACCCTTAAGATCACATTAAAGGGAGGCTGTGCCAATCTTTACAAGTACGATGATGGCGGCTTTCCGCCAAACAGTGATGCTGATACCGATATAGACACTGATACTGACACCGACACTGATATCGATACTGATACGGATACTGACGCGGATACTGACACTGATATCGACACCGATACTGATACTGATACTGATACTGACGCGGATACTGACACTGATATCGACACTGATATCGACACTGATACTGACATGGATACTGATACTGATACTGATACCGACACTGATACTGACATGGATACTGATACTGATACTGATACTGATACCGACACTGATACTGACATGGATACTGATACTGATACTGATACCGACACTGATACTGACATGGATACTGATACTGATACCGACACTGATATCGACACCGACACTGATATCGACACCGACACTGATATCGACACCGATACTGATACTGATACTGACGCGGATACGGATACTGATACTGGCAAAGAGCAATTTTCAAATGGTGGCGGCTGTGACTGTAGTATAAGCATTGCCGACACCAGGCAGCCTGATTCGTTTAATATAGGGTTTTTGCCTCTGTTCCTTGCAATTTTGCTGATTGCGAGGAAAAGATAGGCACAGGACTGAAATCCTGAAAATTTTTTGGCAAGGCGTGATCATGTCTTTTTCATCAAGAAAAGACCGGAACAAACCAAGAATACTTGGAGTCGTGCTTTTGTCATGTTTACCCATGTTTATTCTTATTCATTCAGGATGCGGGTCCAACAAAAGTGAAAGCAAGGGTTCTGACACTGATGTCGATCTGGACCTGGACATGGATATCGATACTGACGTGGATTTGGATTTAGACCTCGATATTGATACGGACACGGATACTGACACTGACACTGACACCGACACTGACATTGATACTGACACTGACACCGACACGGACATTGATACTGATACTGATACTGACACCGACACTGACACTGACATTGATACTGATACTGACACCGACACGGACACGGATACTGACACGGATACTGACACGGATACGGATACCGGGAATGTACAACCGCCTCTTGGCGGCTCCTCCATGGGTGCCATAGGACCTGATTCGCCGGGAATACACCGCTTAACGGCACAAGGTATCAGCTTCAACGCAATAGTCCCCAACAATTACACCAGGACCAGGCCCACGGCTCTCTTGGTCGTTTTCTCCGGCACAGAAGGAGCATCGACAATGACCAACAACCTGTTGGGTGCTGGTCCTTATGTAGGACTTGGGGATGTCCTGGCAGCAGTGATAGACGGAAAGACCTATTACGGCCGTGGAGATGCAGGAGCTGCAGCCCTCGATGACATGAGAAAACGTTATAATGTGGACAATGACAGGACGTACCTGCTCTCGGAATCTGCAGGAACCACTGCAGGACTGTCTCTGGGTTTCGATTTGAGGCAGTCTTTTTTCGCAGCCTTTTGGGCCAACGATGTCAATGCCCGGGCAACGCCAAAGAAAACATCAGCCCAACTGGGCTTCAGGCCTTGGGGTAACGCAGGTCCGGGGGGCGATCTTGCGGATGCGAATGCAATTGTTCAGGCTATGAAAAACAAAGGATACAGGTTAGCCGCTGATGCGCCTTACAGCGGGTCCGGCTCAAATCAACATGGTTCATCAGACCAGTTTTTTGCTGCCTTAAAATTCTTTGTAGGAAAGTCAAGGCAATGACCGGCATGGATTTTTACATCATACCGGGACTTGCGATCACCACAACAATTCTTGCATTTATCCTGTTACGTCTTTATCGGCACGGGGACTCCGGCATCGCAAACAAACTTGCAGCTCTTGAAAAGGGACAGGAGCGGACAGAGACGATATTGCGGGGAGAGCTTTCTGCCTTGAGGTCTGAATCTGCCCGGTCTGCCAGGGAACAGAGACAAGAACTTGCATCTTCAATGAAAAGCACCACTGAATTGTTGCAGGGCTCGCTTGAGCAGATAACAACCTTGCACAGGCAAAAATTAGAAGAGCTTTCTTCTACACTGGGGAATCTGACCAGGTCGAACGATTTGAAAATGGACGGTCTTCGTCAAGCATTGGACCAAAAGCTGTCCGATATCAGACGGCACACAGAGCAGTCCCTGGACAGGATCAGGGAGAAGGTTGACAAGGAACTCCATGACACGCTGGAGAAACGCCTTGGCGAAAGCTTCAAGCTGGTATCGGAAAGGCTTGAAAAGGTCCAGTACGGTATCGGGGAGATGCAGGAATTGGCAAAAGGTGTTGGCGATCTGAAAAAGGTCCTGACCAATGTAAAGACAAGGGGGACATGGGGCGAGATACAACTCGGTAACCTGCTGGAACAGATACTTGCGCCGAGCCAATATGAGACAAATGTAGCGGTAAATCCCGGAACCGGCCAAAGAGTGGAGTTTGCCATAAAGTTGCCGGGTAAGAGTTCGGATAACAAGCCGGTATATTTGCCCTTGGATTCCAAGTTCCCTGTTGCAGACTACCAGAGGCTGGTGGATGCAGGAGAAGAGGCTGACCCGGAGAAGTCAAAAGAGGCGGCAACCGGCCTGATCAGAGCCATAAAAGAGAATGCAAAGAGCATCAACGGGAAATACATACATCCTCCGTACACCACGGACTTCGGAGTTATGTACCTGCCTGTGGAAGGGCTTTTTGCGGAAGTAGTCAAATTCCCGGGCCTGTTGGAGGAAATCCAGGTTAATTACAGGGTTACGATTGCCGGGCCTACTACATTGGCAGCATTCCTGAACAGCCTGCAAATGGGCTTTCGCACACTCGCCATCCAGGAAAGGGCACAGGAAGTATGGGAAGTGCTCAAGACAGTCAAGGCATCCCTGTCCAAGCTGGAGGAAGACATGGACAGAGCTGTCAATTACCTGGAAAAGGCTGAAAAGAGCATGAATTCCGCCATCAACAGGAGAAAACGATTGGGCAGGAATCTTGAAAAAGTTGAATCCCTGCCGGACCGGGATTCGACTCACCTCTTGAAAAACGTACATACAAAGGAAGATGATTCCCAATAATAGCAGCGGAAAAGCGCAGGAAAAAAATAATGGGCTTCGATCTCAAGAGTGAATTCAAGCCTACAGGCGACCAGCCGAGGGCCATTAAAGAGCTCTTGGAACGCATAGAAAAAAAAGAACGCTTCCACGTTCTCCTTGGTGTTACAGGCTCGGGCAAAACATTCACCATGGCAAACGTTATTGCAAGGGCAAACAGGCCCAGCCTGATTATGGCGCCGAACAAGACACTGGCAGGTCAGCTCTTCGAAGAATTCAAGGAGTTGTTTCCGGGCAATGCTGTCGAATACTTTGTATCTTATTACGATTATTACCAGCCGGAAGCGTACTTGCCGGTCACCGACACTTACATAGACAAGGATGCGAGGATAAACGAACGTATTGACAGGCTCCGACACAGCGCCACCAGGTCTCTTTTGACCAGGCGCGATGTCATTATCGTCGCCAGTGTATCCTGCATCTATGGAATAGGGTCAGCCGAGGCCTATCATCAAATGGTTCTGACCCTGAAAAAGGGCATCGAAACCGATCGGGGAGAGATCCTGCGCAAGTTGGTTGACATCCAATATGATCGAAACGACGTAGATTTTCACCGCGGGACATTCAGGGTGAAAGGCAATGTGCTGGATATCTTCCCGGCCCATGAAGAGCAGAAGGCCCTGCGCCTGGTATTCTTCGGTGATGAAATAGAAACAATAAGTGAAATAGATCCCTTGCAGGGAACAAGGCTGGCTGATTTGGACAAGGCCGTCATTTTCCCCGGGAGCCACTATGTCACTCCCCCGGGGCAGAGGGAAAAAGCAATAGAATCCATTCGCCGCGAGCTTGAAGAAAGGCTGGCGGAGCTTAGGGCCAAAGGTCTTCTTTTAGAGGCGCAACGACTCGAGCAAAGAACCAGGTACGACCTGGAAATGCTGGAAACCATTGGCCACTGCAAGGGAATAGAAAACTATTCCAGGCACTTGAGTGGGAGAACCAAAGGGGAACCGCCGCCCACACTGTTGGACTACTTCCCAAAAGATTTCCTGTTGTTCATAGACGAAAGCCATGTGACCACTCCCCAAATCTCGGCAATGTACAAGGGTGACCAATCCCGAAAAAGGGTGCTCGTTCAACACGGTTTCAGGCTTCCGTCCGCTTTGGACAACAGGCCGTTGAAATTCGAGGAATTCTGGAAACGGGTCGGCCAGGCAGTCTTCGTGTCAGCGACACCCGGTGACTTCGAACTCGGGAAGACCGGTGGAGAAATAATCGAACAAGTAATAAGACCTACCGGGCTTGCAGACCCGGAGGTGGAAGTAAGACCTGCGACCTACCAGGTGGACGACCTTGTGAAGGAAATAAGAAACACCACGGACAATGGGTTCAGGGTGCTCGTGACCACCTTGACCAAACGAACGGCCGAAGACCTGACCGAGCATTTACAGGGACTGGATATCAAGAGCGTGTACCTCCACTCGGATATCGGCACACTGGAACGCCAGGAGATCCTCCGTGACTTGCGAATGGGAACATACGATGTGCTTGTAGGTATCAACTTGCTGCGGGAAGGCCTGGACTTGCCCGAAGTAGCCCTGGTTGCAGTACTGGACGCGGACAAGGAGGGTTTCTTGAGAAGCGAACGCTCCTTGATACAAACCATGGGCAGGGCCGCAAGGAACGTGGAAGGCCGTGTCATCCTCTACGCGGACAAGAAAACCGTTGCAATCAAGAATGCACTTTCCGAGACCAGGCGGCGACGGGAAAAGCAACTACAGTACAACCGGGAACACCAAATAGAGCCGAGAAGCATCAGCAAGGAAATCCGTTCCGGCATCGCGGCGATCATTGATTCTGATTACTCTTGCGTGTCTGTAATTAGGGACGGCTCCGAGGCCGAATACATTTCAGGTTCGGGCCGGGACAAGAGCATGGTCATTGACGAACTCAAGAGGCTTATGTTCGAGGCTGCTGCCGAGTTGGAGTTCGAAAGGGCCGCCGAACTCAGGGACGAGATAAGAAAAATCGACTCACAATCTTTTTCAAGCCATGACCAGAGGCACCCTGGTTCAAAAAGGAACTAGGGCCGCCGGCAACGGCTCTAACGTAGTAAAATCCTATTCTGACTTTGTTTTCAGCAGCACCTATATAGTGTTCGTTGAATCCCGGCCTGGCAGTAATTATTTCCTGAGCCATGGGTTCCAGTTCATATCTTTTCTCGATAAGATCGCACTGGTAAGCCGGCGTATCATGAATGTCCTTGGCCCCCTTGTAATCAACGCTACAAGCTCCGGGGCGCCAATAAACCAGACATTTCTTGCCCGGTTTAGGAAGAGAAGCAGCACGAATCCATTTGTGTTTCAGTCCAAGGAAACATGAAAACCGTTTGGGCGGCGCCAGGCCCAGGTCCTGCCGCCATTGTACCTCCAGAATTCTGCAGCCCTTGGGCACTTTTTCAATGTTGTCCCTGAAAAATTCGTATTCTGACCTGAACGTGGGTTGAGGCCGGTGTGCTCCCAGGTTCAGCAATCCTGCCGAAACAAGCCCGGCCAATACCAGGTTGCCGGGGGAAAGCATGCTTGGTGCCCGGAATCCAACCATGTTGTTCAACTTGCACAGGATTCCGCCGATTATTACTGCGGCCATGATTACGAGTGGAACCTGGTACCTAGCCGTCACCAATCCCGGACCGGCAAGAGATGCCGTGGGAATAGCAGGAGCAAGGCCAAAAAGCAAAATCAATAATATCGTCCGTTTTTCTTTCCCTGCCTTATTCCCGTGCCCTCCGGGTAACACAATCCACAAAATCGATCCAATTGCGAGAACAAGTAAAAATGAAAGGGGCGTCCTGTCCGGAAACAAGACGGAACCTTTATGCAGGCCAAAAAGTCTTGCAAGAGACCATGGCGCAAGCGACCTCCAAAAGGGAAAGTAAGAGCATGCCCTTGATCCTGTCCACCAGACTGACACGAGTGCAGGCGCCATGGCAAGGATGGTCCCCGCTATTACCAATGGTTTGCGCTGAAGCCTTTGCCCCTTTTTAGAAGACAAAATGAAAAGCCCCAGAAAAACAACAGACAGAGCCGCCTCAGGCCTGGTTGCACAAGCCAATGCCGATGAGAGCCATGCAGCGACCAGTAAGACTCCGGACTTATGTTCAATACCCGCCATTGCAGATGCCAGGGATGTGGCTAAAAGCAGACCGACAACTATCCAGGGGTCATCCGTTGGTGAGAGCCTTGCGTGTATCGGCCACAAGGCAAGACATGCTGCAGCAGCCAAGCCGGCGAACCTGCTTTGGAAAAGTTCTTTTCCAATAATATATACCGGGAGTACGGTGACTGTTCCTGCAATTGCTCCGGCAAGAAAGGCTGTCCGATCGCTTTGGCCCAGAGCGAGAAACCAGGGTAAAATCCATCCGAAATAGCCCGGCCCATAGCCTTGCAGATCGATAGGCGGCCTTGAAAGACATGGTAGGTGGGAATAAAAATTGGCAGGCCCGTGTGTTGCCATGAACCACCTAGCAATAAAAGCGGCGGCAATGACAGCAATCAATGCAATGCCGGTCCAGGGCGTAAAGATTGCCCTGCCTGATCCACGATTCAAAATCAGGCTGATAAAAAAGAGGGCCGACAAGACGGCCATGCCCGCAACCCACAATATGGATGAAAGGCCTGCTGTTGAAGAGAACCAGGAAGCCCCTCCTCTTATTGCCTGAATGGTTTCCACCTTTTTCCTGAAAAAGCCTCCTTTGTCCCTTTTTCCAATCACAGCGGCAATGTGGACTGCAACCAGCATCGCCTCATCTTCGGAAATGTTGTTATAACCGGACAAGATGAAATCAAAAGATTTGCTTAAAGCCACTGCATTTCGGCCCTGTCCGCGGCCAAGGAGCTCCAAAACGAGCGATGAACCAGCCGGGCCCCTCAGTGTTGCGTGTATCCTGTCGAAAGGAATCTGGATAGAGTCTACTTTCCATTTACTGTCTTTTGAGTAGAACGGTTCGAACAAAGACTGAATTTCAGCCTCCCGGCCCTGCTCTATTACGAACAGGCCCTTGTCCTTGCAAAGGCCCAGACCGGCCTGGCCCGCCGCCACTACAAGAAGCAAGAAGAACAGTGATTTGCGTATCATGGTCCAACAGTCTATTTCATAGCCGCAATATTGTCATCCAACCTAAAAAAGGTTTTGGTTAATTACAAATATTCCCACCACCCGGCCGAACCGGTGATCCGGTTTACTCCTTGACATACCCAACATCTTGGGAGTAGCTTCCACCATGGTTGCTTGGGGCCGGGCATGGGAGAGAATACAGGGAGATTAGTCATTAAAGAGCATCACGAGAACTTGCTCCTGTCGAAATGCAGGACCGGGGCTTGCGTAGGCTTTGGTTGGATTGCATTATTTCTCTTCTCAATCGCATGGCTGGGGCAACTGCCTGTAATCAACCAAGTCTACCTAGCTTTCAGCCGCCAGGATTACGTATGGTGTCCTGTACACCATCGGCTGGAATACCTGGAAAATAATGAGAACGACAACATAGCAGGCAGTATCTCCATCATTCCTCTTGGCTCGATATTCGCGCCGCCACAATCGAAAGACAAGCATAATCCATGCCCACGGGTCTTCATGGATCAGTCAATGGCGCCGGCTATGAAACCTATGGCCGTGCGAGCACACGTTCCTCCGGGATCCAGTGTCAGTACAGGCGAAGGGTCTTGGCTCTGCAGGAATATTCTTTCCTATTCCCCGAAACTATCTCCTCCAAACGCTGCGTAACAATCTGGTTTTATACGGCAGAGAGATGCAGCACGCGGGTGCTGTGCCTCGAAGGGGCATATTGGAGGAAGAAAGATGGGAAGAATTGTTTATGTTGTAACATTGGTGTGCC
The DNA here is from genome assembly GCA_013152945.1 of Deltaproteobacteria bacterium. Classification (GTDB taxonomy): domain Bacteria; phylum Myxococcota_A; class JAADFL01; order JAADFL01; family JAADFL01; genus JAADFL01. The sequence goes on from JAADFL010000018.1 coordinate 64,207, forward strand.
TGTTCGCCTGGAACCTGGCCGGATCAAGGGCCTGGGCCGGCGATGACGAACAAAAACAAGACAAGAACAGCAAGGCCAAGAAAGTAGCTGCTGATAAAGATTCCAGCAGCAACGATGATTCAGAGGAACTCAAACGGTTGCGGCAAGAGGCCGGCCTTGCAATCGATCAGACTGAAAGAGAATCAGAAAAACAGATTCCCAAGTTGGATACCAATACGGTCTTCAGCAGTGGAAATCGCGCGCTTCAGGCCCTCAATCCCGAATTAAGCGTGGTCGTTGATGCAGGAGGCAGGGTCAAGCTGATTAATTACGATACAAAGACATTTGGGGATGATTCACAGTTTTATTTTCGAGTGCTGGGATTACACTTCCAGGCAAACCTGGATCCATTTTCCTTTTTCAAGGCAGCCATAGAATTTCATACGGACGGAGTTGAACTGGGGGAAGCATATGCCACCTGGACCAATGTTGTACCCGGTTTGAACCTGACCCTTGGGAAATTCCGCCAGCAGTTTGGAGTTGTTCAGCGCTGGCATGCCCATTCCCTAGACCAGTTCGACTTTCCATTGGCCATAACCACTCTTTTGGGACCGGATGGGTTGAACCAAATCGGTTTTTCACTTGAGTGGATCGCTCCATCCCTTTGGGCTGATGACCAGCGCCTGGTATTACAAGTTACCAACACCTCCAACGAACACCTGTTCAATGGTCAGCAGTTCGGTGTACCGGCAGGGTTGTTGCATTGGAGCCAGTACTATGACTTGAGCGATTCTACATACCTGGAATTCGGCCTGACAGGCATGGTGGGCGCAAACAACAAGCGCAACCTGACCGATGACAATGGGGGCAGACTCGATGAACCGTGGCGAACAACCACCCTGGCCGGAAGCGACCTTACCGTATCCTGGTCTCCGCTGCATAACGAGCGTTACAAGCACCTCACCTGGCGAAGTGAATTCTACTGGATCGGGCGGGAGACGGCCGACGGATACCTGGCGGCGGGAGGTGGTTACAGCTACCTGGATGCCGGGTTGAGCGAGGCTTTGGCAATAGGAGTGCGCGGGGATCTGACGCAGCCATATAAAGTGGACAATGACGGCCGCTGGATTTGGCAGGCCGTGGGATATCTTACCTGGTGGGAGAGCCCATGGGTCAGAACCCGGTTTCAATACGCGCACAAAGATGGAGACGACCAGGAACCCGAAGACTTGTTTGTGATCCAGGTGGTATTTGCCGCCGGGCCCCACAAGCACGATCGCTATTAGTCAAGGAGGATGAACAAATGCGAACCATTATCGCGGATTGTATAGCTTTGCTGTTGCTGGCTTCTTGCCCTGTTTCCCTTGCTGCAAACAATAGCAACCGGAACAATAAAAAACTGAAAGTGGTAACTTCCCTCTCCGCCTATGCCGCCATTGCCGAGGAAATAGGTGGAGACCTGGTAAAAGTCGATTGGATTGTAAACGGCGACCAGGATCCACATTTTGTCAGACCCAGGCCGAGCCTGGCTCGAAAACTGGCGGACGCAGATCTCTTTGTGAGCACCGGCTTGGACCTGGAACTCTGGGCCCCGTCACTCATAGATATTTCCGGAAACGATCAAATCAGGAGTGGACAACGCCGGTACGTGTCTGCCAGCCAGGGAGTACGATTGCTCGAAGTGCCGAAAGTAAAGAGCCGTTCAGAGGGTGGAGTTCATATCTACGGCAATCCCCACTTTATAACCAACCCCTTGGCCGCCGAAGTGACGGCCAGGAACATCGCCACCGGCTTGAGCCGAATAGATCCTGCTCATGAAAAGCAATATGCTGAGAATCTCAAACGGTTTGACAATGAAATAGATCAACGTCTTTTCGGCGCCCAACTACTGCATATCCTGGGACCAGACATTCTCCACCGCCTGGCTCGACATTCAAACAACATGATAGACTTCCTCAAAACCAAAAAGTACAAGGACCGGCCCCTCATAGACCTGCTTGGCGGATGGTTGAAAGAGGGGCTGGATTTTCGGGAGAAGAAGATCGTGACCTATCATAAGCAATGGGTGTATTTTGCGGACCTATTCGGTCTGGACATTGTCAACCACGTTGAGCCCAGGCCTGCTATTCCACCGACCCCAAAGCACATAGACCGGCTTATCAAGCAAATGAGAGAGGGAAAGGTACACGTCATCCTGGCGGCAAGTTATTACGACCTGGCAAAGGTGCGTCTCATCGCGAGCCAGGTGGGAGCCAAGCCCATCATCGTGGCTACGGGGACCGGGGGTGATACAGGCCTGAAAACCTATTGTGAACTTATCGATAACATTGTGGACAAGCTCTCTGCTGCTTTCAAGTAACCGGCGAGGTGTAACATGCATCAACTCGGTATTTCAGATCTGATGCTCCGGGCCTTCCTGGAATGCCTTATCCTTGTGGGTATTCATGCTTACTTGGGTCTCCACGTGATTCGCAGAAAGGTCATTTTCGTGGACCTTGCCCTGGCCCAGGTGGCAGCCCTTGGAACCACGGTGGGTTTTGTGTTCGGCATGGCTCCGGATTCCACCGCGGCCCTGCTGTTTTCAATGCTGTTTACCTTCGTGGCTGCAATATTGTTCGCGGTTACCAGGAATAAACGGGACAAGGTCCCCCAGGAGGCCATAATCGGCGTTGTGTTCGCCATAGCTGCAGCACTGGTCATCCTGGTGGTCGACCGGGCGCCCCATGGTGCGGAGCACATCAAGGAGGTCATGACAGGGGCAATCCTGTGGGTGAAATGGGACGCAATAATCCTGGCCGCTATCGTCTATAGTGCGGTTGGACTTTTTCATTACATCTTCAGGAAACCAATCTTGGCTATCAGCAATGATCCTGAAAAAGCCAAAAAAGATGGCTTGAGCCTTTGGGCCTGGGATTTTTGGTTCTACATGTCCTTCGGCCTCGTGATTTCCATTTCCGTGCGAACTGCAGGTGTGCTCCTGGTGTTCGTATTCCTGGTTGTTCCGGCAATCATAGCGAGCCTCATTACCGGCAAACTGGTTTATCAGCTCCTGATCGGCTGGAGCATGGGACTTGTGGTCACGATCCTGGGCCTTGGAACATCCTATTTTGCAGATATGCCGGCCGGACCGAGCGTGGTCGCATTTTACGGTATCGTGCTGGGACTGGCTGCGGTCGTAATTCACCTTGTGCATTCCAAGAACAAGTCTCAAGCCCTTGTACAGGTGGCGGTCGGAACCCTGGTTACGGCAGGACTGGTTTTATCCGTGTGGCTGACAGGCCACTTGTTGTCAAAATCATCCCTGGCCCAATCCGATACTGCTTATGAGTATCACGGGCACGGTCCCGCAATGACACAAATGACACAGCCTTTACAGGGCAAGCATCCGGTACCCGCCCTGGCACATGAAAATGTTCACCGGGAACAAAACAAGACCGTTTCGGCGTCATCACGGACCAATAAGAAAACATTCAACAGAGCGGTAAATTCGGATGGTAAAAGAGAACGCCGTTGCAAGCTGTTGGACGGCAGCAGTTTTGCAGACTTGGATCCCAAGATTCCGGACGACTTGAGCGAACTTTCAAAAGCTTTT
>JAADFL010000019.1 GCA_013152945.1 Deltaproteobacteria bacterium
ACAAGTAAGAGCCAGCGTTCCTTCTTCATAAGGCATCCTCCTTTTTTGTATTACCTGTCTAAAGGTTACAGCTCAATCTTCCAAAGTCTCCTATATATTAACTCATCTGGCCGAAAATATAGAGATGAATCAGCTTATTGTCAAGCTAGCTTGCTTCTTCCGAATCTTTTTTCATAAATACGACAATCAAATCCGGGTCATTCAATCGGCTTGACTTTACCCCCGGGCTCGAACATGATTGTTTTCAGCAAACTCAACCGGTGTGAGACTTCAAAGTCATTGCTGCCCTTTGGAGGAAGAATTGGCTGATTCACCAACAGGTTTGGGAATCCTCGAGTCCATACTGGATGCAATCTTTCAAGTCACTATTCAGGATCCGCAAACTTCAAGAGTTGTTTGGCTCAACAAGTCTGCAATGGATAACACACCGGCAGTATACAAAAAAACTACCGATCTTACCTGTTTTCACTTGAGATTCGACAGGACGAGTCCGTGCCCGAATTGCCCGGCAATGGTAACTTTGAAAACAGGGGCTCCGGCTCAAGGCCAAGTCTTTGCCAAGAATGGCCGTGCCTGGAACATACAAATCTTTCCGGTCAAGAGCACATACGGCGACATTGTCAACATCGTGGAAATCAGCCTCGAGGTCACCAAGCTTCAGGAGTGGGAAACCAGGTATCATACGCTCCTGGAAGTCAGCCCGGATGCCGTAATCATTACTGATCTCCATGGTAACGTGGTCGACGCCAATCATGCTGCCGCAAAATTGCATGGGCATGAAGATCCTTCTGAAATCCGGGGCAAGCCTGGCCTCGATTACGTGGTGCCCCGGGATCGAGAAAAACTCAAGGAAAGAAATGCTGCAATCCTGGGTGGCAGATCCATGCCGGCGGACGAATTCACAATTGAAAGGGCTGATGGTGAAAAAACATTCGTGAGCCTCTCTTCTGCACTGTTGAAGTCACCTTCAGGAGAACCCGAAGGAATAATAGGAGTTCTGCGGGATATTACCAGGCAAAAACAGACCGAACAGGCATTGCGTAGAGAAAAAAACCTTGTAACCAAAATCCTTGATGCAAGTCCCACTGGTATACTGGTCTTGTCCAGGGGACGAGAGGTGGTATATGCAAATTCTGAAGTCGGCCAAATCCTCGACTTGAACGGACCGCTCCAGCCTGGAGAACGCATTTCCATCCCAACCTGGCTGGCCCGCGACCCGGAAGGCAGGGAGTTACCTGAAGAGGCCCTGTTTTTCAACCTGGCTCTTACATCGGGGCAACCTGTATACGATGTGTTATACAGGACCGGCGCCCCCGGGGCCGAGGCCGGGGATATCGACAACGGAGAAAAATACCTATCCTGCAACGCAGTGCCTCTGCCGATGCCTTTTGAAGGCGAGGACCTGGTCGTGCTCACCATGGAAGACATTACACACAGAGTAGTTGCCGAACGTAATCTCAAAAAACTCACCCAAAGGCTCAAGATATTGAGAACCCTTGACAGAGGCATACTGGCTGCAGGGTCACTCGAACAGATAGCCAAGGAGGCACTGGACCACCTTCCCCTACTCGTTCCAGCCGATGCCTTTTCGGTCATCATATTCGATGATGAACTGCGACAAGGCCGAATGATAGCCCACAGGACCATAAAAGGAAGGACGTTGTTCCTCGATGACAAGTGGTTCTCGCTTGAACCATTCAAGGGAAAAGGCAAGGCTTTTTCGATGATCGAGGGTAAGGACTTCCTCTTGGTCAACGACCTGGAATCAACTAAATTTCCGGCCAATAATATTGAACCACTAACTTCACTACGCGAAATGGGAAGAAAATCTGCTCTGTTCGTATTGATAACGGCAAACAACCGTCCGACCGGATTGCTTAGTTTTGCATCCTTTGAAAAAGATGCTTTTACAAGCGAAGACACCAAGGTGGCACGGGAGGTTGCGGACGGCATGGCAGTGGCCATACGCCAGGCACGTCTCAATGCCGAGGTAATGCAGTACACGGAACACTTGGAACAAAAGGTTCAGGAGAGAACCAGGGAACTGAAGACGGCGAACAATGAGTTGGAAACTTTCGCGTATTCCGTCTCCCATGACTTAAGGGCGCCTTTACGATCCATGCAGGGATTTGCAATGGCCCTGCTGGAAGACTACCAGGATGTCCTCGGCGAACAAGGATTGGACTTTACCAAGAGGATAATAGAATCCGCCAAGGGCATGGATAGACTCATAACAGATCTCCTGGAATACAGCAGGATAGGCAGGAAGAATATCGCTCTCAAACCAATACAACTGGCTTCGGCTGTACGGGTGGCTTTCAGGCAATTGGATTCGGCTTTGAAAGAGGCAGAGGTTGAAACAAGAATACCGGATCATAAGGTCATGGCCCATTCGTCAACCTTGGTCCGGATAGTGTCCAACTTGTTGACCAATGCCGTCAAGTTCACAGAGCCTGGTAAAAAGCCCAAGATTGTTATCAGGTCCGAAATTGTTGGATTCAGGCGGGACAGGGTGCGGCTTTGGGTCGAGGACAACGGCATCGGCATCGAGCAAAAATACCTCGACAAGATATTCCAGGTATTCGAAAGGCTGCATTCGTCCGACGATTACCCGGGAACAGGTATAGGCCTCGCCACGGTTAAACGTGCCGTTGAGAAGATGAACGGACGGATCGGCGTTGAATCCAAACTGGGTAAAGGAAGCAAATTCTGGGTGGAACTCGAATCGGCTGATACACGAATTGGTTGAGAATTCCCTTGGTTACTTTTGGTGGCAAACCTCCTGCCTTGACAGGGAATAGGAGGTTTCTCCATCCCGAATATCCACCTTGAGTTGGTTTTCAGGGGAAACGGCCGGAGATACATAATCGAGGATAATACGCGTAATATGGGTTGTACGCGATATTGAAGTCCGGAGCCATAAAAATTACCCATAGAAGTCACAAACCAAATATTCATTAACATGAACCATCTGGATGATTGACACCGGACCATTCAGTGCCTAGACTCTCGACCATCGAACGACCGGGAGCGACCAATGGCTGACACCATGAAATGTATAGTAAAGGCCAGGCCGGAACCTGACGGCCTGGAAATGCAGGAACGAAGTATACCAAGGCCTTCTCACGGCAAGGTCCTCATCAAGGTCCAGACCGCGGCGATCTGTGGAACGGATCTACACATATTCAACTGGGACCACTGGTCACGAGAAAGGGTACACGTCCCCAGAATCATAGGACACGAGTTCGCAGGCAAAGTCGTGGAAACAGGACCTGACGTGGAACACCTGAAGGTAGGAGATTATGTAACTGGCGAGGGTCACCTGACATGCGGTTTCTGCAGGAATTGCCGTATGGGGGATGGGCATGTCTGCGAAAACTGGAGGGGGATAGGTTATGATGTGGATGGATGTTTCGCCGAGTACATCGTGCACCCAGAACTCAACACCTGGTTGAACGACGAAACGCTTCCCCCTCATGTTGCTGCAATCCAGGATCCGCTGGGCAATGCCATTCACACGGTTTTTGCAGCCGATTGCATCGGCAATGACGTGGCTGTTTTCGGCCTGGGGCCGGTTGGTCTGCTGGCTGTGGCTGTTTTGAAGGCAATCGGTGCAGCCCGGATATTCGCCATTGACTGGGACAACCACTACAGGATGGATATCGCCGGGAGACTCGGCGCCCATCATGTGATAGCCGCATCCGAGAAAAACGCGGTGGACTATGTAATGGAGCGAACCTCGGGCAAGGGCTTGGACGTTGTACTCGAGGTGTCCGGGAGTCCGGAAGCCCTACAGGACGGCCTTCGGTGTCTGCGCATGGCAGGCGACCTGGTACTAATAGGCACCAGCAACAAGACTGTTTCCCTGGACATCACCAACGATGTAGTCTTCAGGGCGATCAACATTCACGGAATAACCGGGCGTAGGCTTTGGCATACATGGTACAAGATGAAAGGTTTGCTTGCCTCAGGCAATCTGGAGGTGGAACCCATAATAACCCACAGGTTGCCTTTTGATGATTTCCACAAGGGATTCGAGCTCATGCAGGCCGCACGGTGCGGCAAGGTGGTGCTCGAACTCTGACCCTGTTGCAGGAGGTTCGATATGTACGGGAACTTCAAGGAACACTTGGAAAAAGAGTTGAACAGTATCGAGGAGGCCGGACTCTGGAAGGGCGAACGGATAATTACATCTCCTCAACGGCCGCAAATCAGTGTCGCCAAGGGTGGAGGGGTGCTCAATTTTTGCGCCAACAATTACCTAGGCCTGGCTGACAACCAGGAACTGGTAAAGGCTGCACAGCAGGCCTTGGACAGGTATGCTTTCGGCATGAGTTCGGTGCGCTTCATTTGCGGCACACTTGACATACACAAGGAACTCGAAAAAAAGATTGCAGAATTCATGGGCACTGAAGATACAATTCTGTATTCGAGTTGTTTCGATGCCAACGGTGGTTTATTCGAGGCCCTTTTCGGCCCCGAAGATGCAATCATTTCCGATGCGCTCAACCATGCATCCATTATAGACGGAGTCAGGCTGTGCAAGGCCAAGCGTTACAGGTACAGGAATAATGACATGCAGGACCTGGAATCTCAACTCGAAGATGCAAATGCTGCAGGTGCCAGGTTCAAGATAATTGCAACAGATGGCGTGTTTTCAATGGACGGTATTATAGCCAACCTCAAGGGGATATGCGACCTGGCGGAAAAGCATGATGCCCTTGTAATGGTTGACGATTCCCATGCCACCGGTTTCGTAGGCAAGACCGGCCGCGGCACCCATGAACACAATGACGTCATGGGCAGGGTGGATATAATTACATCAACCCTTGGTAAGGCCCTGGGTGGCGCCTCCGGCGGATTCACCACGGGTCGCAGGGAGATCATCTCCATATTGAGACAACGCAGCCGGCCGTACCTGTTTTCCAACACACTTGCACCGGTAATTACCGCCACCACGCTCAAGGTGCTCGAGATGCTCAGTGAAACCACGGAACTGCGTGATAGGCTTATGGACAATGCAGCATACTTCAGGAAAGGAATGGCCGAGGCAGGTTTCACCCTTGGCGGCGCTGATCATGCCATCATTCCGGTTATGCTTGGAGATGCAAAACTTGCGAACGAAATGGCTGACGACATGCTGAAAGAAGGAATCTATGTCATTGGATTTTCTTATCCGGTAGTGCCAAAGGGCAAGGCGCGAATCAGGGTGCAGCTCTCGGCAGCTCATACGAAAGAGCAAATCGACAAGGCCGTGCAGGCCTTCACCAAGGTCGGAAAGAATCATGGCGTGATTTGAAACACGCAAGCGGGCATGTAAAAGGGCACACGTACCCAAAATGACATTGCCACTGAGATCGAGGCAAAGACCGGTCAGCGACCCGTTATCGAGAGAGGAATGGGCCGAGGTTCGGCGCGGCGAAGATGAGTTAGGATATGATCCGGCGAAACCGGCCTCTGCCCGGCCGGAAAACGGCAGCGGCTGCTGAACTGGAAAGTCCCTGATGCATAAACACGAAGAGGAGTGAACAATGTCGAATAAGAAAGAAGCCGAAGCAGAAGGAATGTCCCAATCAAAGCCAATAATACTTGGCGAACTCGTCAACTACCAGAGCAACTCCATCGTAAGTCGCACACTGGTCAATAAGAACGGCGGGACCCTGACCCTGTTCGCCTTTGATAAAGGCCAGTCGTTGTCAGAACACTCGGCTCCCTTTGACGCCGTTGTGCAGATACTTGACGGCGAGGCCGAGTTGATTATCGGCGGAGGGAAAGTACTCGCCTCTGCAGGACACACGGTCCTGATGCCCGCCGGAGTGCCACATGCAATCAATGCACCCAAATGTTTCAAGATGTTATTGATAATGATCCGCGAGGTAACTGCTTGACAGGGCACACGGTAAAGAAAACAAAAGGTAAATCGTTCGGTTACAGCCTATTCGTCGTGAGCTTAAAACCGAAGCAGTGCAAGCTGCGGGTGCTGATCTTGACATTGGAGCATAGGGGCTGAAAGCCTGCTTTCACTTTCCGAGGTATTTCTTAGGATCGGCGTCGAACATGGGCTTGCATCCCGGGCAGCAGAAGACCACGTGCTTGCCCTTGTATACCGACCTCTTGGTGTCCTTGGTGACCGTTAACTCGTTTCCGGTGACAGGGCAGGTGGCCTTGGTGCCCACTTTGGGCGCCTTGTCGAAAAACTTGGGTGGCTTCGCGTGAGCCTTACTATGGTCACCGTGATTGCCTGCATGCAGACCGCAAGCATCGCTCCACCCATGATCGCATCCGTTGTCGTGGGCCGATGCAGTGCCTGAGTACATCCATGCGCCAAGGGCCAGGGCCGACAATGCGGCCACGAACAAGCCCAAATGGTAAGATGTCATTTTCGATTCTCTCATGTCAATCCTCCTTTTCATGCGCTCACCTGAGCGCTACCACGTGCCTGGCACCTCCAGGCTCCACATGTCCTACAAGCAATGGCTGGGCCAAAAGTAGGCATTCGGCTAAGTATTGATAATTAATGCAGTTTGTCTAACGTGTCGCCTTCACCGTAACACTTGGATGATCCAGGATGTAGATTATCGTACGGGTTGATACTCAACCTGGAGAATATTCATCGCCTCTGCAGTTCCCACCCCTGCCGTCCCCACCTGCCGTCCCCACCCAGGTTGATTACATCACCCCTGAAAAACTTCGTGCTTTCAAACAAGTAAATCACTCTGAAAAAACCGCGGTATCCAAACGGCGAAGTTGCAGGCCATGAATGTTTGCACATGGTGTTCAATCCATTGATTCTAATAGTTGCTGGGAAAGAAAAGATTATTTGACAACAAACTTGTCAATATGATAATATACTTGTCATAATGTGACGCAGATAAAATGAACCGTATGTTCTGGTGTTAGGTGATCTCATCATGATGGAACGTGACCAAAATGAGCAGGTGGTTGAGCTTCTCATTGACGAGGTGGTCGCCTTGTACCATCTCTTGCGCGCTGTCGTGACCCGCATTCATTCCGACATGGACCTCACGGCAGCAGGAAGAGGCGTCCTTAGAGGACTGGATCGCACCGGCCCCCAGACAGTGCCACAAATGGCCAGGGCAAGACCTGTTTCACGCCAGTACATTCAGGCAGTAGTCAACCAACTTGGCAAGAGGGGACTTGTGGAATTAATCCCCAACCCCGCACACAAGCGATCCAGCCTGGTGCGACTTTCGGCCAGGGGCAAAAAGCTGGCAGATGCCGTGGCACAGAAAGAGGAGGCCTTACTAGCGGAACTACAGATCGGCCTGAGCGAAAAGGAATTGCTGCTCGCCTCGTCAGTGCTGCGGAAACTCAGGGATTGCTTCCTTGAGATTTTGCGGGACAGGACCGCCGGAGACGACTTGAAATAAGGAGAATACGAGATGCTCACCGATCTTTTTCTCAAAATGCTCAACCGGGAAGCATCGTCCCCCGTACGAGGGGCCGGGCGGATCTTTGACAGCCTGGGAATAACAGAAGGCCAGACCATAGCGGACATAGGGTCGGGAGGGGGTTACTTCACTCTCGGGTTCGCGCAGCGGGTCGGTGAGAGCGGCCGAGTCTTTGCCGTGGACACCAAGCAAAAGTATCTGAATTTCATTAGGCGTCAATCAGAACAAGCGGGCTTGGGCAACATCGAGTTCGTATTGGCGGAAAGTGACGGAGTCGATCTGCCGATATCTTCCGCGGATCTTATCTTCGCAAGGAACGTATTTCATCATTTATCCGAGCCCACAAGATACTTCCGCAACCTTGGGGCCGTGCTGAAGCCGGCTGGCAGAGTTGCAATCATAGATCATATGCCCAAGCGCGGGTTTTCTTTTGTTAGCCTATTCAAGCACTTCACGCCTGTCGAGAAGATCCGTGAGATTATGGAATCTGCAGGATACGTCTTGTGCGAGTCATTCAATTTCCTGCCGGGACAGTCTTTCCTGGTTTTTTGTTGTCTTGATGAAAAACATTTGGAGCGGGAGGTACCGGCTAGAAGAGAGACCCGATGAGCCAAGACCTTGCTATTTAACTCGTGCATTGGAGGATACTCTCAAATATAAGTGGGAATCCTTGGAAATAATTCATCAATTCCCCTAAAAAAAAGTTCACAATATTTTCAATCAACCGCTTGACTAAATCAATCGATTGATTTAGAATAGCCATGTCAACGAATGGAGGTGCCATGGAGACAAAAACTAAAAATCCACAAAGCAGGGGCAGCCGGGGCGAAAAGACCATGGAGCAGATGCTTGCCGCTGGCATAGAGGCTTTTGCCAAATTTGGACCGGAGGGCGTTACCACTCGCCATCTGGCAAAGGCAGCCGGGGTCAACAGCGCCGCAATTCAATACTATTTCGGAGGAAAAGAAGGCTATTACCTGGCTGTGGTCAGATATCTCATGAAGAAACTGGCCAAGCCGTTTCTAACCGTGCTCGACGAGACCTCGGACCGATTCGACCGAGCCAAACCCAACCCGGAAGATGCCGGGATCTTCCTTTCCCTACTCCTCCAAAATATAGTGAAAAGAATATTGCTGACCCCTGAAGCACGATTCTTTGCCGGAATTTCCACCAGGGAGAACCTCAATCCGACCGCAGCGTACGAGATTATCTATGACACTATCTCCAAGCTGCACGGCATGCTGGCCAACCTCGTTGGTTGTGCCCTGGGGATTCCTGCTGACTCATCCGATGCCGTCATTCGCGCACATGCAATCTTGGGTCAGGTATTGATCTTCAGAATCGGTGCGACCACCTTGTACCGCCGCCTCGACTTGCAAGAAATCGACCATGCACAGGCTGAACGAATTGCCACGATTGTAGCGGACATGGCATGCCGAAGCATCGGCGTAGAAACCTCAAAAGACCCAATCGAACGGAGCCAGTGATGAAGCGCACAGTCAGAATAATAACGATACTATTTCTGCTTATTGCATTCGCCGGCGTATCGTTTTGGCTGTTATCAAACGGCCAAGCCTATCCCAAGAAGATAGGAGAAGCCCTATGGTCGTATATTCATTCTGTCCCTCCAAAGGTTCTCGAACTCCAAGGAAATGTGGAAGTACGGGTAGTGAGACTGGGGTTCGAGTTGTCGGGCCGTATTTCGCAAATGCTTGCAGAAGAAGGGGACAAAGTGACGCCAGGACAACTCATGGCAAAACTCGAACCCGAATACTTTGAAGATGCCATAAGACAAACCGAGGCATCATTGGGTGCCCGCAAAGCGGAACTTCTCAAGCTAAAGAATGGGGCAAGACCCGAGGAAATAGAACAAGCAAAGGCCAATACCCTGGCGGCACAAGTGGCCTTTATGCATTCTCAAAAACAGTTCAAAAGAACACAAAACCTTGTCACGAGCGGAGTGGTGTCACAGGAGGTATTCGATAATGCAAAAGCCGCTCGCGATCAAGCCGAAGCGCGCCTCAAGGCCGCCGAAGCCACGCAGAGACTCGTTGAATTGGGACCGCGAAAGGAAGACAAGGCAAGAGCACGAGCCATGGTTGAGGAAACGGAGGCCCGATTGGCTGGGGCGCGGCGCCGGTTGGCCGATACGCAACTGCATTCTCCCGTGGGTGGCATTATCCAGACAAAGGTTCGGGAGGCAGGCGACTTCGTAAATATTGGTGAACCTGTCTACATCGTGAGTATAACCGACCCGGTTTGGATAAGAGCCTATGTTAACGAAGTTGATTTGGGGAAAATCAGACCGGGGATGAAGGCTCTGTGGTGCGTACAGATGCCGGGAAATCATTTGATGGTCAGATAGGCTTTATATCGCCGGTAGCCGAATTTACACCCAAGACGGTTCAAACAAAAGAAATCCGGACGGATCTCGTGTATCGGATCCGGATAGTCGTACAAGACCCCCAGAACGGATTGCGCCAAGGAATGCCTGTGTCTGTTTTCATCGATCTCAATCAGAAGCGCCGGGAATACTCAGATGCACGCAGTAATTGAGTTGAGAAATGTAACCAAACGGTTCAGCCAAGACATCCCGCCGGCCATCCCGGATGTTACCGCCGACATACGGGGTGGCTGTGTAACTGGGCTGGTTGGTCCGGATGGAGCCGGCAAAACAACCTTGCTGCGACTGATGGCGGGCCTTCTGGCTCCGAGTGAGGGAGAAATCAGCATACTGGGGGAAAATCCTTCTAATCCTGCGTCCAATGTACGCGGGATTCTTAGCTACATGCCGCAGAAATTCGGCCTTTATGAAGACCTCACCGTAATGGAGAACTTGAACCTGTACGCAGACCTACGAGGAGTGTTCGGCCATGACAGGCGGACGGCAATCGAGCGCCTTCTTTCCTTTACCGGCCTGGCCCCTTTTACTGGCCGGCTCGCAGGTAAGCTTTCCGGCGGGATGAAACAAAAACTTGGGTTGGCCTGTGCGCTTATCCAGCGTCCCAAGGTGCTGCTTCTCGATGAGCCGAGCGTGGGTGTCGATCCCCTTTCGCGTCGTGAGCTATGGCGTATGGTATTTGAGCTTGCCAAGGAAAAGATTGCCGTGGTTTGGAGCACCGCATATCTTGATGAGGCCGAGCGTTGCACAGAAGTACTTGTTCTGAACGAAGGGCGCCTGTTGTTTAAAGGCCCTCCCAAAAAATTGACTGAAAAGATCAAGGGACACACATTTCTGGTAACAGTGCCCGAAAAACGTAGAAGGCGGTTTGCCGTTGAGACTCTTCAAGATCAGCAGGTGCTGGATAGCGTTATCCAGGGTCGAAAAGTACGACTTGTAATGGGAACGCCTTCCAGGGACCATACTCGATTTGGAAAAGACATAGAGCTAGAACCTGTACCCCCCCGCTTCGAAGACGCGGTCATGTACCTCATGGGAGGAATCCCAAAGGAGCGGGTGCAGAACGCCCGGGAGGTGTTCGCCGGCACCTCGCAGGTAGAGGCGGCGCGAGATGATGTTGTCGCCGAAGCAAGGGAGCTGACCAAACGCTTCGGTTCCTTTACCGCCGTAGACAGGGTCAGTTTCAAGGTTCGCCGGGGACAGGTGTTCGGACTGCTTGGTCCCAACGGTGCTGGAAAAAGTACCACCTTCAAAATGCTATGCGGATTGCTCAAGCCGACTGCAGGCGAAGCGAAAGTCGCCGGTGTCGACTTGCTCAAGGCTCCTGCAAAGGCCCGTGAACGTATGGGTTACATGGCCCAGAAGTTCAGTCTGTACGGCGACCTCAGTGTGCGGCAGAACTTGGAATTCTTCGGCGGCGTATACGGGCTGAAGGGTAAACGGCTGTGGAACACCGTTGACCGTATGATTGACACGTTCCAACTCGGCCCTTTCGTACACTCCAATTCCGCGGCTCTGCCCCTGGGCTTTAAACAACGATTGTCGATGGCATGTTCAATCATGCACCAGCCCGTCATCTTGTTCCTGGATGAACCAACGAGCGGGGTGGACCCGATTACGAGGCGAGAGTTCTGGATACGTATTAATTCCATGGTCCAGGCAGGAATGGCTGTCGTCGTTACGACTCACTTCCTTGATGAGGCCGAATACTGCGACCGGATAGCATTAATTTATAAGGGCAGAATTATCGCCATGGATACCCCGGACGTGATCAAACAGATTGCAAGAAAGGAAGATCTGCCGGAGCCGACACTCGAGGATGCTTTCATCGAGCTGATCGAGCAAAACATGGCGTCCAGTCGCGGCATAGCGCAGGCTGCCGGAGGTTGAGATGAAAACAAACGATATGGCCACTCGAAACACGACCGATACACACCATAACAAGGGCGCCCGGTTCCTGCGTATTTTCAGCCTCGTGAAAAAAGAGGCTCGGCAGATTGTTCGGGATCCGAGTAGTGTTCTTATTGCGGTTGTTCTTCCCTTGGTTCTCCTGTTCCTGTTCGGCTATGGTGTTTCACTGGACCTGAACAGCATCAACATTGGAATAGTACTCGAACAACAATCGGCCAGGGCCAACGATCTTTTGCATTCATTCCAAGGGAGTCCATACTTCAAGGTTCGCACGGCACGGGACAGGCGGGAGTTACAGCCCCTACTCGTTGGAGGAAGGTTACACGCGGTGTTAATCATCCCCTCCGATTTCAGCAAACGCCTGTACCGTGGCGATCAAAGCCCATTGCAGGTTCTCGTAAGGGGGACCGACGCCAATACCGGTGAGTTAGTCCTTAACTACATCGAAGCCACGTGGAGATCCTGGCTTTCCCGGCAAAAAGTAGATCGCGGCAGCGCCCGGAAAATAAGCATTGTCAATGTGGAGCCGCGGGTGTGGTTCAATGAAGAAATCGAATCGAGGGCGGCGCTGATACCCGGTTCGATTGCAGTAATCATGACACTAATCGGCACAATGCTCACATCGCTGGTAGTTGCCAGGGAATGGGAGCGGGGAACGATGGAAGCCCTGCTCGCCACTCCTGTTACACGCATGGATTTATTACTCGGCAAGTTCATACCCTACTTCCTGCTCGGGTTGTTGGCCATGGGCCTCGTAACCGCGGTTTCCACCTTGATCTTGAATGTTCCACTACGTGGCTCCGTTTTTCTCCTTTTTGTGGTTTCGTCAGCGTTTTTAGTCTACGCGTTGGGACTCGGGATGCTCATTTCGTCTGCTGTACGGAACCAGTTCATCGCGACCATGGCTGCACTTATCGTGGGGTTCCTGCCGGCGTTCATTCTTTCCGGCCTCGTTTTCGAGATCAACAGCATGCCTTGGCCGATTCGATACCTGACCTACGTATTCGCGCCGCGATATTT
>JAADFL010000020.1 GCA_013152945.1 Deltaproteobacteria bacterium
TGGTATTTTTGACCTCCATCGCAATATCTGATGAAACTATATGATACCATTTCTAAATTGTCAATAAAAATAACTTAGCGCTTATGGGGCATTGCCCCTGGAATTGTTGCGAACAGCCTGAATCCATATGGGACGAATCCCCTTCCTACTGACATATTCATTCGGCAGTACCGCTGACATTCTAATTCGGCTATCACATAGCTCTTTCTTTCAGTGGCTTTTTTGGGGGAAAAAGTGTATATTGATTATTTAAGGGGGGCATTACCAAGGGGGGTGTTACCAAAGTGGAGGAACTGAAGATGAAGTTGGAAAAGTTGAACATGTTGAAATTGGCGCTGAACACCCTGGCCCTGGTTTCATTGCTGGTACTCCCGGCCGTCTCTACAGGCTGTGGCGGAGACGATGACCAGGGAAAAGGGGGGCTGAAAGAAGTTGTATTGGACTCCGCAGGACCCAGATGCATGTCGTTTGCATCAGGTACTCCGGGCACCAATTGTGAGGAGGGTGCTTTTGATGTGGCGGTTGAGCCCTGGTGCACGGAGAAACCCGGGCTTTGTGGAGACTGGGCAGAGACAACTTTCGCTGAACTCGACCAAGTGGCCGAGCCGCCTGCCACCGGTTACATAACCGACGGCTGCCATGAGGTTACACCTCAAAAAGTGATAGTGTTCAAACTGAAAAATGGAAAGTTCGCCAAGGGAATCATAACCAATGACATTTATACGGATGATGGCACGGCATGCAACCACAAGATTACCTTGAAATACGTGTATCCTATGTAATAAGGGCCTTTACCGCATTTAATACATCGGTGTAATCCGGCTCATTCGTGATTTCATCCACGATTTGGATGTACCTTATCGTCTTGTCCCGGTCCAGGACAAAGACAGCCCTTGCAAGCAGTCTCAAATCCGGTATCAGCACTCCAAATGCCTTTCCGAATGAAGCCGACTTATGGTCAGAAAGGGTTCTGACACGATCTACTCCTGTTGCCGCACACCATCTCTTTTGGGCAAACGGCAGATCCATGCTGATGGTCAGTATTTCCACGTCTTCTCCAAGCTCAATGGCAGCTTGGTTGAATCGCCGTGTCTGGGCGTCGCAAACAGGGGTGTCCAGGGATGGCACGGAAGAAATGACAAGGATCTTGTCATGGATGTCTGAAATTGAAAATGCTTTCAGATCATTGTCCAGCACATTGAAATTTGGGGCCTTGGATCCCAATTCGACCGGGTCGCCGGCCAGGTCCAGGGGAGTTTTCTCCAATTTGACTTGTCTTTTGTTCATCTTTCACCTCCAGGTTGCGAATTACAAAACAATATTTCAATTTCCGCACCTAAAAAATATTAAGCAATAGGTGTGCCATGAAATTAAGCCGTTGCCGGTAGTTTTTTCCAATATTATTGGCAAAGGCTTTTGAACCATGATAATAGTGAGCTGTTGATCTATGCTGCCGGCCTTTGATGTTTCCATGATGTTAAAAGTGGAACAGTTGAGACATCTTGATTCATGGCGTACATATTAGTTACAGGTGCAGTCCCTGTCATGCCGGCTTGCCGCGAACAAGGAGCTTGTTACCGTTGTCTATTATCGTGAACTTGCCGTCTTTGCGTGCAACCCTCTTGTCTATCCATTCCTGCGGATCCGGGGCGTGGAGAAATCCGCCCTTTGCAAGGATTTGCGGGGCAAGCTCGCCATGTATCCAGATTTTTATTCTGTCTCTCTTGAACAATCGCAGGACCCGCCATGTCTTCCACAGGTAGAGCTGGAAATTTTCGTCGATCTCCTTGAAGCATTCGTCCAGGGACTTTTCCTTGAGCCTTACCAGGGTGTCCCAGAACAGCTTTTTGGATTTCCTGTCCGGCGCCAGTCCCTTGACATCAGGGTCCACCCCGGGCCGGCCGTTACAGGGCCCGAGGACCAGGGCCTCTCCCCCTGCCTCGATAGCTCCAAGCAATGCCATGTCAAAGCAATTCTGAACGCCGTACAGTGCAGTCGAGGCCGGCGGTCCTCCCGGAGATACGACCACGTACTTGCTTTTCGGCACCTCGAACATGGCCTGATTATCGGCGGCTTCTATCGTGTGGCTGGTTACCTTCCTGTAATCCCCGGCCTCGGCAAAGAATATGACCTTCTTGTCGGAAATCATGTCAAGGAGGAAGGCCCGGGCAGGTTTGGATGCAAGGACTCCATCTTCATTCAGCGTCTTTGAAAGCGCCATCTCCAGGGCTTCGAGAGCATCTTCTGAAAATGGATTCTTTCGCCTGGTGACATCAGGGTGAAGTGGATGCTGTCCGGCCTTTGAATCATTGTCAAGTGCCAGTTTATGGTTGGCTTCGACCGTACTTCTTGCCGAGATGCCGGGCACCACGTGTTTCAATACAGAGGAGTATCCTGCCATGTAATGGTGCTTGCTCTCATGGCCGAAGACTCTGACCTCTGCTTGAAGCCATGACGGCTCCAGGATCACGGGTGTTCCCCTGGATGTTGTGCCTATGTGGATCAAATTCGGGTCATCGCAGTCGTGCTCTATGAATTCAATCGGCTGATTGTGTTTTGATGAGGCTGCCTCGGCCCATTTCCTGATGTTCGGCGTATATATGTCGGGATCATGTGTTCCGGTGGCGCAGAGAACCGTTAGTTTCGATGGCTTGCCGTGAGATATTTCACCGATCAATGCATCGAGGATTTCCTCGTGTAGGCCCGACCTGAATTCGTCGGATACTATCAGTGCCACCCTCTTGCTTTCAACCATGCTGTGAAGTCCGGGACTACCTACCGGATTGTTCAAGACCCGAAAGATTGTTTCACCAGGCGATTTTTCGAGAACCTTGTCCATGGATTTTGGAGCTATTGGTTCGCAACCGAGCCGTTCATTATCAATAGAGAGTTCTATTTTTTCTGTGCCAAAACTCAAATTTACTTTCTGCTTCATGTCAACCGGCTCCAACTTTGCCCCCTTTTTGTGGAAATCAATATAGTGGCATTGACGCATTACGTCAACGCCTTGTCTGCTTGTTGTTGCAAGGATCTAGTGGTAAATATGAATAATGGACTTTTTACAGAGATTTTCAGTTCCAGTTGCATTGCTTTGCTGCTTGACGGCTTGGCTGAATCCTGTTTGCCCGCTTGAAGCTGCAAAGAAAGAAGGATCTGGCACCGGCGTTCAAGTTGTGCAGGGCCTAAAAAAAGGGAAGACTGTTTTATTATATGCGCCTTCAATCTGTGAATCCAAACAGTGTGAACTCGGTGCTTTGGTGAAATCCGAGTTGGGGTTGTCCTTGCCCGGCCTGGACCTTTTTGTGCAGGAATCCGGGCAAGGGAAAAAAAACACGCCTGTCTCGTGTAGAAAAGGTTTTCTTGCATTGGCCTTGATTTCCCCAAGAGTCTCTGAAGTAAAACTTCAGGTCAGGATATGCGCGACCGGATCTATGATATCAAGGTGGGCTCCCTTTGATGATAAGGATCCGGACAGGCTCGTTACTGTAGCTCATCTCCTGGTTGCTCTAATCAAGGCAGGTGTTGCCGATGGGCCTTTGAATATCGATGAAAGGGAAAAGATAGAATTAACACAGGAAGAAAAAGATGGTTCCCGTGCACAGGAGAGGAACAGGGCCATTACAAAGAAGCAATATGACGGTCATGAAAAAAAAACATGGATAAGTCAAGACGCTGGCAAGAAAATGAGACGGGGTACAGGTAATATCTCTGAATCCGTAGAATTTACAGACACTGACACTCGGGAAAACAAAGATTCAGGTGAAATAAAAGGGCCGCCTCCTGGTGGCGCCAAGGCTGGACTATATGGTGTCTTTGAAATCTCACGAATTCCAGGGGCGGAAGTCGGATTGGCCGGAGGGCTGGGATTGTCATTGACTGTTACCGGCAGCTTTTCCCTTGGCCTTGCCATGTCCGTGTACTCGGGGGTCAAGGGGGAACATGCAGGGTATTCGGCGGATTTACAAGCCATTCCGTTAATTTTACAGGCATGTTATAGAAAAGAGTATCCATTCCTGAGGCTGGGAGGTTGCATTGAGGGGGCAGTTAAGTTCGACTCGGTAAAGTCCAGGGCGAATGAGCGAGCCAAAAGCAGGTATGATTTATCCGCAAACCCGGGCCTGGGTGGAAGCCTCTTGGTAGGTACTTTTCTCTGGGAAAACAATTTGTTCCTGGACCTTGACGTGTTCGGTACATATTATTTCACTTCCCAGAAATATACAGTAATGGGAAAAACCATTGTTGAAACAGCGAGATACGTACTCGGTGCCAGGACGGTGCTTGGGGTTAGGTTTTAATGCACGATTATTGTCAAAAAATCTGGTATTAGGTGGACTAAAGGAAGGAATATGAAAAGGAGGCGCAGGCATTCAATGCCTGCACAAAGGCAGGTAGGGGCTGGTGAGAAAAGCAGGGAGGAAGCTGTTCGTGCGTACCAGGCAGGAAACAAGGCTGCTTTTGCAAAGGTATTCGATGCCTATTATCCCACGGTTGCAGGCGTTCTCTTCAAGATGCTCGGTAATACACCTGACATGGAAGACCTCGTACAGACGGTCTTTCTCGAAATTCACAGGTGTATCCATAGGTTTAGGTGGGAATCACGGTTTTCGACATGGGTCTATAGACTTACTATCAACGTGGCACAACAGCACTTGCGAAGAGAAAAGTACAGGCGACCGGCAGATACAGGGGATAGAGAGCCGTGGTTGCAAATCGTGGATCCAAAAGAGCCCGAGCAATCCGTCATCAACAGGGAGACGTTCGACAAGATACGGCAATTACTGGATGAAATGCCTGAAAAGAGGAGGATAGTGTTTATCTTATCCGATATTCAGGGGTTGAAAGCGGATCAGATAGCCCAGGTCCTTGGTATTCCCAAGAAAAAGGTTTATTCCCGTCTTTTTCAGGCAAGGAGGATATTTCATGGAATGGTGAAGAACGACCCATACTTCATGAACAAGTACCTGAATTCTGGGAAAGGGGAGTCGGGGGATTAGGATGGCCGAAAAGCAAAAGCACGTGCAACTCGATGAAATCTACGAATTTCTTTGGGGAGAGTTGCCGGATGCTGGAAAACGATTCATCGAAGAGCATGTCCATCATTGTAATATGTGTAAAGAGGAAATGAAGGTTGCAAAGGGAATCGTTGCAGACCTTGTTTCCATGGGAAAGACGGTTCCCGTAGGGTTGGATAAAAAAAGCATTAAGGCATCTGTTCTATCCAAGATGGGAGAGCAGGAAATACATCGAAACCAGTGGGGAAGAGGCCTTCGCCTGGTTGCAGTGAGTTCTATTGCCGCGGCTGCGTTGTTCGTGGTTGGTATTTGGTTGATTATGGGGCCAGACAGGCACCAGCCGGTAATTACTCGGCAGGCGGACATGGAACAGCAGAATGGTAAGATACCGGGTAATGAGACGCCGATGTACGCCGGGAAAAGAGAAGAATCAGGCGAGAGCCATGTAGGGCAGGGTTCAAGGGAAATCCGTGACCACAGACATGGTGTCGGGGAAGAGATTTCGGTTACCGGCAAGGAGAAGGAAAAACGGGTTGAACTGGGTTTCAACACAGGTGTGGTTTTAAAACCAGGCGCATCGATGATTCCACTGACCTTGGAGAAAAACAGAATTGTCTTGAGGCTGGAAAGAGGGACCGGCTTTTTCAAGGTCGATCCCGGCCGTTACGCAGCGTTTGAAGTCAGTACTCCCGGTGCAATAATCTCTGTCAGGGGCACTGTATTCATGGTTTCCATTGATTCGGAAAAGGGTACGCACGTACGGGTTTCCGACGGCAAGGTGGATGTGAAGGCAACAAGGGCTGGAGCGAATGTAATTGCCGTGCGTGCAGGATTCGAGGTCATTGTTCCTGCTTTTGGTGTTGTTTCCTCCAGTGATATACGCCCATTTAATGATCCAAAGCTGTATGCTTTTACAAGGTCGTCCGTGTTTGGAGAGAGGACCGGAAAGCCTGGTATTGCAGGAAATGTGAAACAAAACAGGCAATTGCTTAAAGTAACAGCCGGTAAAAACAAGCCCGGGAGAATAAAATCACGTCGGCCCGGTACTGCCGTGCATCACGGCGGAATACAGACTGCTTCCAGGCAGAAGGTGAGAGGTCCTGTAATCAAATTGTCTTTGCAGGAGATGCGGCAAAGCCTGGACAGAGCAAGGAGTATGGCCAGGTCCGGGGAGAACGGTCAGGCCGTGGTATTATTGAAAAAGGCACTGGCCGCAGCTCCATCCAAGGAACTGGAGGCGGAAGCTCATTATCTTTTGGCACGAAATTTTACCGTTCTTCAAAATTACGACGGTGCATTGACCGAGTACGAGGCAGCCGTAGACATGGGCCGGGGCCATTTGGCGGAAAGGGCTTTGTACGAGGCTGCATTGCTTTCGAAAGATCATATCAAGGACAATCGTCTGACCATCAAGTTGCTGGCCAGGTACTACAAGTTGTATCCAAATGGTGTCTTCGACGAGGAAGTGACTTACCTTTTGTGCAGGATGAAGGTTGAAGCCATGGAAGTGGAAGCTGCTGTTGAGAGTTGCATGAACTATCTCGACCGGTTTCCAAGAGGATACAGATCTACAGAAACGCTTTACCTCACAGCCACCATGTACAGGCAGTTGCCGGGGGGATTTGAACAGGCTTCGGATCTATATCAAAGTTACCTTGAGAGAAAGGATGCCAGGAAAAAGGACGAGGCACTGTACTGGAAGGCAGGCTGTTTGCTTCAAGACGGCAGAAAGGTCGAAGCCATAAAGGACTTGAATCTATATCTTGACAAGTTTCCCAATGGTAAACGTGCCAGGGAGGTGAAAGTCCTCCTCCACAAGCTGACCGGGTAATCCGGTCAATTAACCGGAATAATTATTACGGATGTGTGTGTGATGGCAGTCACATATGGACTTTTGATTCTGGTCTAGACAAACGTACGCAAGCAAGGGTTGTTGTAACAATCACTTGGTGGTAGGTTCACGTCTCGAAAGGAGCTTTGGCTATGTCACTGAATCAAAGGCTGTCACTGTTGATTTCCCTTATATTGGTATTCGGGGTTTCCTGTTCCCGGGATGGAACACATGCGGGTCTTGACAAGTTTGAGCAAGCAATCGTCAACGGCACGAGTGACCCTGACCCGAGTGTATTACAGATAACAGAAGAACAAAAACGGGCCATAGGCGCATTACTCATAGAACTCGAAGGCGGTTACGGGGCCGGATGCACGGGAACCCTGGTTACGGAAGACAAGGTACTGACTGCAGCACACTGTGTGCTAGGCATGAGCGGACACAATGTTACAGGTATCACCTTTGTCGGCGGCCGCAAGGATTATAATCAATACGAACAATACAGTTACGTAAAGACAGCATCCGCATGGCATGCAAATCCTGACTATACAGGGTCTTCCAATGGCGTGCATGACCAGGCAGTGGTCGAGCTTTCAAGCCCGGTGGATCTCACCCACGTGACACCACTTGCAGTCAACCGTAATACGAGTATTACCCCCCCTCCAAACAAGATACAGGCAGTAGGCTACGGTCTTACCAGCGAAGGCGGTTCCCAGAATTCTGTTCGGTACTGGACCGTGCTGGACGTGAACGGGTACTACAGCAGCTATATCTGGACAGATGGAAACGGACAGACCGGAATATGCAGCGGGGATTCGGGAGGGCCGGCCCTTGCGATGGTTAGCGGAGAGCCTACGGTCCTTGGAACAGCCTCGACCGGAGCGGCAGGCTGCGTGACCGACTCGTACTACAGTAATACTTCCTATGATTGGAACTTCTTGGGACAGTACCTGTCAGCACACGTGACTGCCGATGCAGGCGGCCCTTACCAAGTAGATGAGGGATCGAGTGTTATCCTGGACGGTTCGGGTTCTTTCCTTGCCGATACATATGCCTGGGACCTGGATAATGACGGTCAATTCGATGACGGCTCCACTGCAACCGTGAACTTCGATGCATCGAAAAAAGACGGTCCTTCCACTGTAAATGTGACTTTAAAAGTGAGCGGTACCGGTGATGAAGGCCCTGAAACAGACCAGGATACAGCACAGGTCGAAATCGTGAATGTTGCGCCCACGATAGATTCGACCAGCCTGGGTAGTACACGGGTCGAGGGAACTCCGGTCAGCTTGTCTGTGGCTGCATCGGACCCAGGGACTCAAGATGTCCTGACCTACAAGTTCGATTGGGACAATGACGGCAGCTATGAAGTTTCAGGCTCGTCATCATCATCATCCCATACTTTCACAGACAATGGTACATATACAGTCAATGTGAGAGTTGAAGACAATGACGGCGGTTTGGATGAAAAGATCGTGAACGTGGTGGTATCAAATCTGCCTCCTTCTGATTTTTCGATCCAGGACAACGGTCCCAAACACGTAGGAGAGGCTGTAACCCTCACGGTTTCCTCGATCCAGGATCCCGGGACTGCGGACACGTTTACATATTCTTTTGATTGCGATGGTGATGGTAATTATGAACAAGATCGCATAGTGTCGGCATCAACTACCTGTACTTACGCTTCGGCGGGTTATATGTACCCCAGGATAAGGGTTTACGATGACGATGGAGGGTACAAGACAAAGGCCCACCAAGTACAAATAATCGATTCAGGTGATACCGACACGGACACCGACACGGACACCGACACGGACACGGACACGGATACGGATACGGATACGGACACGGATACGGACACGGATACGGACACTTCACAGGCTCCACATGTTGTGATCAATGAGGTCTTTTACGACGAGTTGGGTACTGACACGAATTGCTTTGTCGAGCTGAAGGGCAATCCGGGTGATTCATTGAATGATGTACAAGTGGTTGGTGTAAACGGTTATGACGGCACTGAGTACTATCAAATACCATTGGCCGGGTATTGGATTCCCAGTGATGGGTATTTCGTTGTGGGTCAATCAGGTCAAGTGAGCAATGTCGACATGGTTGACAGTAAAGCAAACTATCAAAACGGGCCGGACAACATCCTGTTGAAATACAAAGGAGCCGTAATCATCGATGCCCTGGGGTATGGATCTTTCAGTAATGCTTATTTTGCCGGTGAGGCCAATGCTGCACAGGACGCATATGCAGGCAATGCATTGGCCAGGTGTCCGGATGGAAGCGATACCAACGACAACTCGGTGGATTTCAAAGTTACAGGATCTTTGACTCCCGGAGAAACGAACAGTTGTCCAGGTGGAGATACAGATATTGATACGGACACTGATACGGACACGGATACGGACATAGACACGGACACGGATACGGACATAGACACGGACACGGATACGGACATAGACACGGACACGGATACGGACATAGACACGGATACGGACACGGATACGGACACGGACACGGATACGGACACTGATACGGA
>JAADFL010000021.1 GCA_013152945.1 Deltaproteobacteria bacterium
AAAAAAGGTCACTTAACATTGACAGCAATGCCTCAAACTGGTAAACAGGTACTTGTTTACCAAGGAGGTTCGCTTCTGGAAAAGCTGCTGAATATTTCCGAGGCCGCATCACTTGCCTTGCATGCGGTTGCCTTCATGGCGGGCAATGACAGTCCGGACAAGTCCACTACCAGGGAAATAGCGCATGTAATCGCCGCCTCCGAGCACCACCTCTCCAAGGTGATGCAGCGCCTCACCAAGGCCAAGCTCGTGAGGCCCATACGCGGCCCTAACGGCGGATTCATGCTTGCGAGACCGGCAGGAAAAATAACATTACTCGAGGTCTTCGAGGCAATCGACGGCAAGCTGGAAACCGGCGACTGTCTCCTGGCCGAACCTGTATGCGTTGGTCCTGGATGTATCCTGGGCAACCTGCTCAAGAATATAAACAACCAGGTCCGGGATTACCTCGACGGCACCAGGTTGTCTGACCTGAAGGTAAGATATAAGGCTGTCTCGAGAAATTTAAAAAGGGTTTCAAGCCCAAGCAAGTACAGGAGGAGATAGGTCATGAGCAAGATGATGTGCCCCGGGCAGGATACGAGATATTGGCGGCCCGGAGATATTTTCGAAGTAACCTGCGCAAAATGCGGTTACGCCGTGGAGATGTTCAAGGACGATGCACGGAGACGCTGTCCCAAATGCGGAAACATTGTTAAAAATCCCAGGCTGTCCCTCGGGTGCGCACAATGGTGCGAGCACGCCAAGGAATGCCTCGGTTATGATCCAAGGGAAACCATTCCGGTTCAGGAGAATAGTTATGGTACGGCGTTGGTGGACCAACTGATAATGGGAATGAAGAAAGTCTTCGGCAAGGATCAAAAACGCATCGACCATGCATTCGCGGTGCTCTCCCATGCCAAGGAAATCATCAAGGCTGAGAAAGATGCAGACCCCAAGATCGTGATGGCTGCCGCAATACTCCACGACATAGGAATTCACGAGGCCGAGGCTAAGCATGGCTCATCCGCCCCGAATTACCAGGAACTCGAAGGACCCATAGTAGCCGGTCCAATATTGGACGAGTCAGGCATGGACCCGGAATCCAAGGAGCACGTGCTCAAGATAATAGCAAATCACCACAGCGGCAAAAACATCGACACCATCGAGTTTCGAATCGTATGGGACGCAGACTGGCTTGAAAACTTCGAATCCGTGTTCCCGGAACTGGATGACGACCAAAAACAGAAGAAAATAGAAAGGCTGTTCAAGACTGCCAAGGGTAAAGAAATGGCCCTGGCGGTTGGTACAGGAAAGACTGCCGCCGAATAACATGCGCCGTGGGCCGGACACGATGGCTCTAGTAAACTTTCTGCCCCGGGTCCACCTTGCCCCAAAACACCCTGTAAGCCCACAGTGTATATAAAAGAACGATAGGTACCCCGATCAATGCCATGACAAGCATGGCTGTCAATGTAAGCTCTGACGAAGAAGAATTCACTATACTCAGGCTCTTGGCCGGATCCTCCAGGGCCGGCACGATCAAGGGAAACAGAGAAGCTCCGGTGATACCCCACATGGATGCAATCGCAAGGGCCGACCACAGGAACGCCGAACCGGCCTTTGCTTTTTTTATGTAAAAGCCGGCCAAGCCTATGGATACGGCCGCAAACAAGGGGATGAGCCATAACACAGGCAGGTTCCTGAAATTTACCGTCCTGCGGGGAAACCAAACCAGTGTCACAATAGATACGACCACGAACAATGTTGCAAAGATCGTCCAGGAAAGCCTTGCCCATCTTGCAGCCTTTACAGCCAGGTCTCCCCCTGCCTTCAGCATGATCCAGACAGCACCGTGAGTCACTATCATGGAGAAGCCAAGGACGCCGATCAAAAGCGCATACGGGTTCAAAAGGGTGAAGAAGTTGCCCGTGAAGTTCATGCTCGCATCCAGGGGCAAACCCCTTAAAATATTACCCAGTGCCACCCCGAACAGCAGGGCGGGCAACGCGCCTGACAGGCCGAAGGCCAAGTCCCATTTGGACCTCCACGAATTTGATTCTAATTTTGACCTGAATTCGAGTGAAACGGCCCTGAAAATAAGCGCGTACAAGACCAACATCAGGGCTAGGTAAAATCCGCTGAAAACCGTCGCGTACACGTGGGGAAAGGCTGCAAACAAAGCACCACCGCCTGCCAGCAACCAAACCTCGTTGCCGTCCCAGACAGGACCCACCGAGTTTAATAGAATGCGCTTTTCCTTGTCGCTGGATATAAATAAAGACCAAAAGCCCACCCCGAGATCGAATCCATCCAGCACCGAGTACATAACAAACAGGAATCCCACCAACACGAACCAAATAATTTGCAAGGTAGTCATGCTTTGGCCCTCCCCTCGGCAGGATTGGAGGCGCCCGGTTCAGTTTCCCGTACACCAAAGCCCTTGTTCATTTCCCGCTTGATCAGAAAAACCCAAAGGAAAAACAACAACCCGTATATCACCACGAACAAGAGCAAACTCAAGAGCAACTGCCAGGCGGGTACGGAAACAGAAACAGCATCGGCGGTCTTCAGCATCCTGTATACTATCCAGGGCTGCCTGCCCACCTCTGCAGTCATCCAGCCCAGTTCATTGGCAAGCAACGGCAGGGGCAGGGAGAACAAGGCCAATTTCAAAAACAGCTTGTTGTCGAATAACCGGCCCTTAAACCACAGCAAAGCGCCCAGCAATGTGAAACCTATAAAGTACATGCCAAGCGCTACCATCAGATGAAACGGATAGAATGTGAGCATCAGGGGCGGCCATTCATCTCTTGAAAAATCGTTCAACCCCCTTACCTCGGCATCAGGATCTCCAGTGGCCAGTAATGAAAGAGCCTTGGGAATCTTTACCGCAAAGTCGACCTTTCTCTTTTCATAACTGGGCACTCCGAACAAGAGAGCGGGTGCACCCTTCATGGTTTCGAAATGCCCTTCCACTGCAGCGAACTTCTCGGGCTGTGTTTCGAAAACCTGTATTGCATGCCAGTGTCCGGTGCCGAGTTGAGCGAGTGAAGCAACCAAAGCCAATGAAAGCGATACCTTGAGAGATATCTTGGCATACGACTGTTCCCGGCCTTTTAAAAGAAACCATGCACTTATGCCCATGACAAAGAATGAGCCTGTTATCAATGCCCCTGCCACTGTGTGGAAGTACCTGGGCAAGGTGGAGGGGTTGAAGACCGCGGCCCAGAAATCCACGAGCTCCGCCCTGCCCCCGGTGATCTGGTAACCCGCAGGCGTCTGCATCCACGAATTGGCTACTATGATCCAAAAGGCTGAAAGCGTAGAGCCCACGGCTACCATGAGAGCCGAAAACCACAGGGTCTTCCTGGATACCTTGTTCCACCCGAACACGAGTACGCCCAAAAATGTCGATTCCAGGAAGAAGGCAAAGATAGCTTCGGCTGCCAGGGGCGCACCGAAAATGTCGCCCACATACCTGGAATACCCGGACCAATTCGTTCCGAATTGAAACTCCATGGTTATTCCAGTGGCTACTCCGACTGCAAATACGATGGCGAATATCCTCGTCCAGAAATAGGATACCTTTTCAATTTCAGAGCCCGGGCCTCCATGCTTATAGTTTTTCCAAAGAAGGTATGTAAGCACCCATCCCATTCCTATGGATATGGGTGGAAACAGGAAGTGGAAAATTATTGTAAAGGCAAATTGCAATCTGGCAAGCATTATAGAATCCATTTCATGATCCTTTTATTGGCCCGGCTCTACGAATCAATGATCCCAGAATCGTTGTAAATAAAAAGCAATACCGGAGAAGCTGGCGGTAACGGCTCTATGCCTTTGCCTCGAACTTGTCCTTGCTGGCGCCACAAACCGGGCACACCCAGTCTTCGGGCAGATCTTCGAATGCCGTTCCCGGTTTGATGCCGTTTTCGGGATCACCTTGTTTGGGGTCATATTCATATCCACACATGCTGCAAACATAGTTCTTCCCGGCAACATCCATGTCTTCATCTCCTTTCCGGGTTGCAGACCCGGCATCGGGGCATTCCTCTGAACCTCCCCTTTTTGTTCTTTACCCGGCAGCCCCAAGGACAAGCCGGGAACCTATCGAAGCCAGGAACCATGGCTTGAGTCCGCCTGTATCGAAATCATAGAAGTTTATTTCTTTCTCCACTGTAGGCAATGCCAATGCTTCACCGACCTGCACGAATACATCCAGGTCCGCTCCGGCCATGGCAAGTAAAGCTCCCGCCCTTTCATTGGGATTGCCTTGCACTGCGATATGTTCGAGCCTGCGTCTATTTTCACGAACCAGGCCGGGCTCTTTGGATGCCAGCCTGGCCATGGCCCTGCAGGCGCTCTCTAAAAAACAACCATCCTCTTCCAACAGGTTGGCCAGGAGCCGCCCGTATTCCCCAAACAGGGAAGGTATGTTTACAAGGATCTCCGCAATAGCTTCCGGCGCCATCCAGCCCAACCCGCCGGACTCGTCATTGGTCAGCCAAAAAAGACGCCTCAAAAAGTCCCGAACATGTTCCAGGCCTTTTTTTTGTGCTATTACGGCGGCCACTCTGCCGAGAGCATCAATCGATCTGAAACGGATCAGCAGGTCTGCATCATAGGTGAAGGTGAAGAGCAACGAGAGCATACTCCCCCTGTCTTTCGCCATGGCCTCAAGCCCATCGAAGTCTCCGGCATCAAGCATACGCCGGACAAATGGTTTCATCCTCTTGGACACAGGCGCAAGCTACCCGGCCTGGACCGGAGGGGTGAACACCCTCGTGCCAAGCTCGCGGTCGATCATGAACAGGCCGTTCTTTGACTCTTCCACCAGTTTGAGCTTCTGGACAATGGCCTTGGCTGAAGCCTCCTCTTCGACCTGCTCGTTTACAAACCAGTGGAGAAAGAATTCCGTGGCATGGTCCTTCTCAGCCCTGGCCAAATCCACGAGTTTGCCAATCATGGCCGTTACTTTCTGCTCGTGATTGTACGCCGCGGAAAAGGCATCGAGCGCGGACGACCACTCGGCAGGCGGAGATTCTATGGCCTTGATTACGGCCCTTGCGTCACGTTCCATTACGTAATCGAAAATCTTCAAGCCATGAATGATCTCTTCCTGGTACTGGATTCGCATCCAGTTGGCCGCACCAGGCATGTCCACGCTGTCGAACCATGCGGACATGGAGAGGTAAAGGTGTGCCGAGTATATCTCGGCTGCAACCTGGTCATTCAAAGCGTCCTGCATCTTTCCACTAAGCATTTTCCCACCTCATGCTTTCCAGAGCCCGTGCAGGTTGCAATAGGCCCTTACTGTAATCTCATCATCTGTCTCCAATTCGAACTCCGCCTCCGGCGCATCTCCCGGCTTCAGGAACTTGGTATAAGACCGTTCTTTGGACAAAACCTCGATCCACTCAATATAATGATCATTTTCCATGGGATGAAGAACACTTCCGACCTTGACCGTAATCTTCGAACCGGCCTTCTCCACTACCGGTACGTGTTTCTCCAAAGCTGCATCCGTGGTATTCTCCTCCAGTAGTTTCATGGGCTTCCCACAACAAACCAGTGCAGGTTTGCCTGCGTGTACCACCTCGATGATATTCCCGCAGATCTCGCACCGGTAGACTTGAAGCTTTTCAATAGTTCTTGCCATTTCATTCCTCCATTTGTTCCAAGCCCCCAAAACAAGGGGGCCCATTGTTGATACATGTGCCGGTACAGTCCGGATACGCAGACCGACTCGGCAACGACCCTAGTAGTTCTCACCCAGCAATTCGAAGTAGGCCTGTGGATGGGCGCACGCCGGACAAACCTCCGGAGCCTCATCTCCCTCGTGGAGATACCCACAGTTCCTGCAACGCCATACGACCTTGCCGTCACGCTTGAAAACCCTGCCGGCCTCCAGGTTATTTACGAGGTCGTTGTAACGCTTCTCATGTTGCTTCTCCGCAACTGCGATTGCTTCGAACACCTTTGCAATATTTTCAAGCCCCTCTTCACGGGCTATCCCGGCGAACTCCGGGTACATCGTGGTGTGCTCGAAGTTTTCGCCGGCTGCAGAGGCCTTCAGGTTGTCCAGGGTCGTTCCTATTACGCCGGCCGGAAAAGCCGCGCTTATCTCCACCTCGCCTCCCTCGAGGAACTTGAACAGCCTCTTGGCATGCTCTTTTTCCTGGTTGGCCGTCTCCTCGAATATGGCCGCGATTTGTACAAGCCCCTCCTTTTTTGCCTGTGATGCAAAGAAAGTGTACCTGTTACGCGCCTGCGATTCACCGGCAAATGCAGTAAGCAGATTCTTCTCGGTTCTCGTTCCCTTCAATGACATCTCTTTCTCCTTTCCGGTCTCCCTGTCGAGACTCATGTTGATGCTACTTCGGCATCATTTGAAAATTCATTCTTCAAGGTCGCATAGAATGACGGCCCATCACCCCAAATTCCATGTCTTGTCAAGGCAAAGTCGTACCTTGCCGGGTCTTTCGGCACAATCCTCTCGAAGCCGGATGTAACCTCCAGCACTGACTTGAGATCCGCTGTGCGTCTCCTGGTAAAGCCAAGGGCGGTGCCCACGGCAAACATGTGGGTATCCAGGGGGATCAACAATTTTGAAGCAGGCACCTTTGTCCAACCGCCCGGATCCACATCATCCTCCCGCACCATCCAACGCAGGTACAGGTTCAATCTCTTGCACGCGCTTTTATCCCGTGGAGAAGGCAACAGGAACTTCAAGTCTTCAGCAGATCTCCTCCTGATATGTTCACAAAATCCCTCCTGGGCGTGTAACATTTTTGCATGCCCTGAATCAAGATGTTCCGCGAAGCAGCCTTCAAGGGAGCCGAAATCATCCCTTGTCTTTTTTACACCCCACAACAAAGCCGCAATCTGGCGGCCCGTTGTAAACCTGTGTCTAAAGCCCCCAAGCCTCCTGCCCAGTTCCTGTCTACTCGTACCGTCAATAAAGCTCGCAGGAGAATCACCGAGCAGATCAAGCAAACCAGCCACACTCGTCAGTATCTGGGAAACCCTGCCGTACGCAAGGCAGGATGCCACGAGTCCAACTATCTCCCTGTCTTCGACATTCTTATATCTGTAAAGAAACTCCAGGGGATCAGGATGCACGAAAGCGCGGGAATTGTACCTCGCGTAAAGCTCTTCGAGAAACACCGGCAAGTTGGAATCACTCGACGGTTTTCGGGATGTTGTTTTGCCACCCGTTAAACTCGACTTGCCCGGCCCCCTCTTCCTTGACGGCTTTTCTGCATTCCTTCTATGAATACCCATTACTTGGCCTCTGTCCTGCACAAAGGGCACAGCCCATAGAATTCGGTATTACAACCAAGGACTGTGTAACCCGAAACATCCCGGACCTTTGAAATCATGCTGGTGTCCACATCAATAGGAACATCGTCCACCCTGCCACACCGGATGCAACGTATATGGTAATGATCATTTGTACGGCCGTCGAAACGGGCCGGCCCTTTACCTGTATCCAGCCTCAGGGCCATTCCATCGCTTGCAAGTCTCTCCAGGTTCCTGTAAACAGTACTCAAACTAATACCAGGCATTTCCTTTTTTACCATTTCGTACAGCTCCACGGCTGTCGGATGGCTGTAAACACGACTCAATACGTCTTTGATAAGCTGTCTATGGCGTGTATTTCTAGTTTTTCTCCGTTTTTCCAATATATTACCCTCTTTTTGCAAATGCTTCTCCTTTGCAATAACAAAGGATAGGGTCAAAGTAAGCTATTGTCAAGCACTTTTTTTGTCATGTGGTAGCCGAATTAAAATGTCAGTGGGAAGGGGATTCGTCCCTTAGGGGAATTTTGGGGAACTTTCGACCGATCGCGGTGCAATGACATGATGTACGGGTGTACGAATTGTATGGCGCCGGCTTTTTCAGTAGGTCGTAACTTCTTTAGATTGCAAGAGGTTTTGGACAGTGCGGAATTCAACCTGGGTGGGGTGGCTGCTGGGTTAGATTGCAAGAGGTTTTGGACAGTGCGGAATTCAACCTGGGTGGGGTGGCTGTGTGGCCGGACCTATGACCTACCCCTGCGAGAAGGCTGGTAAAAATAATCGAAATGCTGGTAAAGGCAGATCCTGTTCCCACCTTCATCCTTGGCCCTGGAAAGGGCTCTGTCCGCAAACCTCAACAGGCTTTCTTTATCCCTGATTCCCTTACT
This sequence comes from Deltaproteobacteria bacterium, assembly GCA_013152945.1. Taxonomy (GTDB): domain Bacteria; phylum Myxococcota_A; class JAADFL01; order JAADFL01; family JAADFL01; genus JAADFL01. The sequence continues at coordinate 8,171 of JAADFL010000021.1, forward strand.
CGGATAAAATGATATCCCCATGCTGGCCGTGAGGAATACATCCTCTCCATCAATATCGATCGGACTGTCATTCAGGTCGTTCCAAATCCTTTCTGCAACAGACAATGTGCCGGAAAAATGGGTTTTTGGTAAAATAATTAAAAATCTGTCACCGCCGAACCTGGTTACTATATCTATCTCCCGGACATCCTGCTTCAAAAGTTCCGCCACTGACTTCAACAACCTATCCCCCGCCTCTTCTCCGAGTTCCCGGTTGACCTTCTTGAATCCATCCAAGCCTAAAAGCAGGCAAGACAACGGGTCACTGTAACGCTCCGCCCGCTTGAACTCCTCGTCCAGCCGTCTCGTCATCTGGTAATGGCTCAAAACGCCTGTAAGCGGGTCTCGTGAGGAAAGCCTGTCCGAGGCCTTTCTGCTGGCACGAATCCTTTCCTGCAGATCTTTTATCCTCAGCATGGCACGGACCCTTGCCATAAGTTCCCTGTTGTTAACCGGCTTGCACAGGTAATCATCTGCACCTGATCGCAATCCTCTGACCTTACTGTCCACATCGTTTCTGGAGGTTATAAGTATTATGGGAATGAAGCGGTCACCCAGCTTGCTCTTGACTCTCTTACAGGTTTCTATTCCATCGATGTCAGGCATTATGACGTCGAGAAGAAATAAATCAGGTAATTGTTCAGGGTCGTTGATTTTCTCCAGCACTTCTCTGCCGCTTGAAACAGCCTCGGCGTTTATTCCCTCCGAACGTATCAGTTCGGAAAGAAAATCCGCTGTGTCCAGATCATCGTCTGCGATCAGGACCTTGTGCATGGCTCTTCCTTTGACAGACAGCACGACACCTTACTCAAAAAAGCTATCATGTTGCATACTACCAGAGCAATCACGGACAAGCAAGTATCCTTCACATGAACCGATAGGCACATGTTGTTCTTTAACATGGAACCGTTTCCCGGCCATCCATGAACGAATCCACATGACCGAATCCACGGAAACAGTGAGAGTGATCAATCTTCCAGCCTGCGAACCGACAACAATGGGAATATCCGCCCGGACAGAACCCATCGCTCTCTGAACAACTTTTCCGAATGCTTGTAGATTTCATCCAAATCCGGCCTGGTCTTGAAGCTGGCCGATTCTTCGTGTATCAACTCGGCCGTAGGTTCGTATACCGATATGAAACCCATTTCCCGAAACTTGAGCCCAAGGTCACAATCATCGTACATTCCTATGCCGAATGCCTCGTCATATCCTCCGGCCTGCATAAAAGCGCTGGTGCGAAAAAGTACGGCTGCATGTGTAACCATGGCATACGCCCTGGGCTCGCATACCTCCATTGCCTGCCTGGTGAAATACCGGTATACATGCCTTGGAAGTCCGGATCTCTTGTCCAGATCCACGCCTGCATGCTGAACCGTGACCAGGTCCGGGAACAACAGCTTGGCTCCTACTGCCGCTGCATCCTCGTGCCTGTCCATAGCATTCCACATGTTTTGATCCCAACCTTCAAGTGGAACGACATCCGTGTTCAACAGGAAAAAGCGATCGCTCCGAACCATTGACGCTCCCTTGTTTGCAGCAACTGGAAAGCCCCTGTTGTGCTCCATCGACACAAAGCGGTTGCCGGCCCGGCTTCCAATCTCTTCGACCGCCCTTCTGGTCTGGATGTCCGGCGAGCAATCATCGATCAATATCAGATTGTGTCCATCAAGATGACGGACAATGTTCCAAAGCAGGTCCGCCCTGCCGTAGACCGGTATCACGACCACAGCCACGGTGCATGCTCCCTTGAAAGATAGGACAAACTGTACGGGCCGTCTATGAAACACTCATTTTTGAAGCAATCTTCCGCTTCGGCCCCCCGGACCATTGCCTCCCACCGGGACGACACTTTTTCAATAGGCAAACCGCCAGGGTGTGAATGACAAATCCTGAAGGTACAATCCGGCTCAACCACGCCCGACAACCGTTTCGCCTGACACGGCCTGTGACTTCCCGTACGCAAAAATTCAGGTATGGCCGCCGTGAATTCAAGGTTGCCCCGCGCCCGTTTCGGCAGCCTGCTCAACAGAATTTCAAGCTCATCTATTTGGGCCGCACTCCATCCCGTGTCCATCCGTGCCCTGAAATAAGACCCGGATACAGCAGGCCTCAATGCAATTTCGCAATCATAGTAATCCGCTATCTGTGCGACCTGGGCCAGACCCTGCACCTCTCCCGGAACGAGTGTGACCGACAGCCTGGGCTTCTTTGTGAACAACTCCCTGACACAAAGCAATGCACGAAGGACCTCATCATAGGAACCCGGGACGCCCCTCCTGCGGTCGTGAATCGGAGCAAAACCGTCGAGGCTCAGACACACCAGCAAATCCGGATCGACTTTCGCCAGTTTTTCGAGCGCAGGTACAATCCGCCAGCCGTTGCTTACCACCGCCCTTTCCCTTGCATCCGGAAACCGATCTCTGGCCATGCGCACGGCGCGCTCCAGGCCGGGATGCAGGAAGGGCTCGCCTCCAAACCAGTTGATATACTCCAGCCTGTCGAAAAAAGAGCCCTCAAGGCCGTGAAAAAGCCTGTCGATGTCCAGGAAAGGGGGATTGTCGACCTTCCACAAGTTACATGTACGGCATTGGAAATTACATGCCCATGTTAGAGATATACTAAGCAACTTTATCACTGATTTACTCCACCATTGCACTTCTTCACCGCATGGCAGCGGCCATGTTCGGCAGTCCCGAATCTAGGAAACTTTACCTATATTTGTAAAGTTGCAGTGTCAAAAAAAACTATCGCCAATGTTTCAAACTCTTGCAAGTCGGATGTTTCCGATGTAGGAAGACATCAAGATGTTTTTTTGGCTTTTTACGAATTGTACAAAAGGAGAAGAATGTCATGAAAAGAAAGCCGACTGGAATTACATTGGCTGTATCCGCATTAATCATCTTGGCCGGAGGCATGGCGATTGCCGAAGGCCAGGCAAGCCAGTCTCGATGGAAAATCAATACTGAAACCGTGGTCGATACCCAGACCGGTTTGATGTGGCAGAGGAAAGCCCCCCGGGTCACCTTGTTTTGGGAGCAAACGCAAAGGTATTGCGAGGGGCTCAAACTGGCCGGTTTCTCGGACTGGCGCATGCCCACGGCAAAAGAGCAAAAAAGCCTGGTACAGGGCTGCAAGACGGATAAGACCTGCAAGCCGGGAAAAGGCCCCGGAGAGAACGGCTGCTACTGGCAACCCGCAATATGGTCAGGTGGCTGCACCCGGTACTGGAACTCCGATTCCACTGGTGATAAAGGTTTCGGTTATGCACTCGACTTTCGTGACGGGAGTATGAAAAAGTATTTCAAGGACGGTAACGTGGTAGGACCGTATGTCCGTTGCGTACGGGGTCCTGTCACCAAGTGACAGAATCCCGATTCCCCCGCAAACCGGACTCTCCGGGTTCTCCCGATGTCACCGATCCAAAACAGTGCATTTGAATTTTATTAGCACTGAACGATATGGGATATACAAGGAGGTTTATGCCCGGAAACCACTTGTCGAACCGGGGAAAACCACGCGGAGCAGGTACCGTATTCATGCTTGTAATTGAAGATTTTGGATACAAGGTCATTATTGGACACGGCGTCCTTGGTAAACTCGTGGATGCCTTGAATCCGGGGGCTTCATCCGTATGCATCGTGGCCGATGAACGGGTGTATTCGATACATGGACAAAAATTGATTTCATGCCTGCCCGAAACCATGCGGGTCGAAAAAATAACCTTTCCCCCGGGAGAGGCCGGCAAAACCAGGCAAACCAAGGAATTTATCGAAGACACCATGCTTGGGGCCGGGCTGGACAGAGATACGAATGTGCTTTCCTTTGGTGGAGGCGTGACATCCGATCTTGCAGGCTTTGTAGCAGGCACCTACATGAGGGGAATTCAATGGACTTCTGTTCCAACTTCTTTGCTGGCGGCCGTCGATGCATCCCTTGGCGGCAAAACAGGAGTGGACACGAAGTACGGCAAGAACCTTGTAGGCATGATACATCAGCCGAGAGCCGTTCTCATCGACGTCGATCTCTTGTCCACCCTGCCTGCCGGCGAAGTCGAGAACGGCCTGGCCGAGATGGTCAAGCATGCGGTGCTTGCAGATCGTTCCTACCTGTCGAGCCTGGTGCGGGCAGGACCGATGTTCACATCCGATCCCGTTCATTCGGTTGATCTCATAGCCGAATCCGTGAAGATAAAGGCAATTTTTGCAGCACATGATATTCATGACCATGGAACGAGACGTATTCTGAACTTCGGCCACACAATCGGACATGCCCTGGAACTGGCCACAGGCTATGGCATCAGCCACGGCCGGGCTGTTTCCATCGGCATGTGTGCCGAGCTATGGGCAGCCGTAATATCCGGTCTCTTCGAAAGTGCTGACCTGGAGTACGTCTGCCAGGCCCTGTTAAATCTGGGCCTCCCGGTAAGCCTGCCCAAGGGTGTTTCACCGGAAGAAATATTGCAGGCTATGACCATGGACAAAAAGAGAGCCAACGGCCGTATCTTTATATCTCTGCCCCGGGGTATGGGAAAACCGTATGCAAACATGGAGCGTCCTGTCGTCGTGGTACAAGAGGACACCGTGCTCTCCGCGCTCGAGAAGGTGGCCAAATGATCTGCCTTACGGGAAGTGAGGCACGTCTAGACCAGGTAGCCCGAAGGATTGAGGGCAATCAGGATTGTGATTTGTTCGAAATCAGGCTCGACCTGCTCGAACACCTTTCTGCTCCGGGTGATCCTCCGGGCCCTGCCGGAAAACTCATCGTCACATGCCGGCCTGCCAGGCAGGGCGGCGGATTCAACGGAACAGAACGTGAACGGCTCCTCGTACTCTCGAAATTCTTGAGCCGCTGGAAACCCGGCTGGCTGGATATCGAGTTCGACACTCCAAAGCCGATGAAGAAAGAGATCCTGGAGCAGGCGGGAAAAATCTCCACCAAGGTAATTGTATCCGACCACGAGCTGAATGGTTTTCCAAGACAGGGCCTATCCGATGCCTTGGAACAGCTTGCCGCCGAAAATACGGACGCTTTCAAGTTCGCTGTAACAGTACACGACGCAGGGGACCTAAAAGACATACTGGAATACGGCAAGAGCTTCTCCTCGCGCAAGGAGCATGCGGTATTGATCGGAATGGGACCTGCCGGGCTGCTTTCCAGGGCGCTTTACGACCGCTTCGGCTCATCATGGTGTTACCTGGCCCAAAGCCGGTCTATGACCACCGCTTCCGGTCAAATGGACACCGATACGTTCAAGTCCTATGGACTGCCGTTGAAACCCGGGGCGGAATTGTACGTGCTGATGGGGGGGCCTCAGGTTATGCTTTCACCCGGTCCCGCCGTATACAACAAGCTTTTCCGGGAAACCGGCTTCAATGGCGTTTACTTGCCGGTGATCACGAAACGCCCGGGGGAAACACTGGACCTGCTGGCCTTGCTTGGTTGCAAGGGAGCAAGCGTCACCATGCCCCTCAAGGCTCGCTGCCTAGCCTCGACGGATCGCGTATCCATCGAGGCGGAACGCTCGGGTTCCTTGAACACGCTGACCTTTGAAAGCCGGGGATCTTTGAGAGGTCACTCGACCGACGGCCTTGGCGCAACAGCCGCCTTGAGAACTAAAATTAGAGATCTAAAGGACAAGAAAGCCGTTGTCCTGGGCACGGGCGGAACCGCATCATCTATCGCATATGCACTCCAAAGAGCAGGAACCGCGGTTACTATCCTCGGAAGAGACCTGTCCAGGGCCAAGACGCTCGGACACAGGCTCGGAGCCGGGGCAGGCCGTCTGGATGAGCTTTCAGGCCTGAATTTCGACATACTTGTAAATGCCACACCCGTAGGCATGAACCGTGAAGAAGAGAGCCTGGTGCGGGATACGAGTCTGCTGGCAGGCAAGGTCGTGCTGGACGTGATTCTCTCACCGAGCACAAGGCTTCTGCGCGACACAATCGATGCGGGTGGTACTCCAATAAGCGGCGTCCGAATGTGGGCCGAGCAAGGCAGGCTCCAGTTGGAGGATTGGGGCATAGTAAACATACATGGAGATCGCCTTTTCGCCGAGGCCACCGCTTTTTTCGAGACCATGGAGAAACAATGACCGTCCCACATGTCGAGATCAAGGTGCCGCCCTCCAAAAGTGCCACCCAGAGGGCACTGGTGCTGGCCTCCCTTGGAGAAAGGGCCTGCAACATACGCAACCCCCTTGATTGCGACGATTCACGAATGCTCCGAAATGCCCTGGCAGAGTTTGGCGTACAAGTGTCCGGACACAAAGAAGGCTGGATAGTTACTCCTCCGGACAAATATCAGGTGCCTGCCGGTGTATTGTTCCTGGAAAATGCGGGCACGGCCGTCAGGTTCCTGGCCGGCTTGTCGATTGTACTGCCTGGACCTTATACAATAGATGGAAACAAGGCCATGAGATCCAGGCCGATGTCTTCGCTTCTTGATGCGCTTAGACGATACGGGGTGCAGGTAAACGAACAGGGCAAGCCGGGGTGCCCCCCTGTCGAGCTTTATAACAGCTTCACAAACAAGAAATCAGTTGCGTACCCGCCGGTCGTATTGAGATTGGTCACAGGCATATCCAGCCAGGAACTCTCGGCCATCTTGCTGGCCGGAGCCGCATTCAAGCAAGGACTGGATTTGGTTCTCGATGGAGATATACCCTCACTGCCGTACGTGCGCTTGACCCTGGGCATGTTGAGGTCCTTTGGATTGCACGCAGATGAAAAAAAACCGGGCTTATTCGAAGTCAGGGGAGGACCACCAAGAATATCCGGTTACGAGGTGGAAGGAGACTGGTCTAGCGCAAGCTACCCCCTTGCAGCAGGTATGCTCACAGGCAGGAAGGTCGAGCTGGAAAACGTCCGGCAGGATTCTCTACAGGGTGACAAGGCTATCCCCGGGATCCTCGAAGAACTCGGACAACCCGAAAACATTGATCTCGACATGGGAGAAACTCCGGACTTGGTCCCGACCGTTATTGCTTGTGCCCTTTTCAGGAAGTCTGATACGCGGATCACCAATGTAAGTCATTTGAGATACAAGGAGAGTAATCGCCTCCTCGTCCTGGTGAATGAACTGGCCAAACTCGGGGCCCTGATTGAAGAAACCCCCGACGGCATACACGTCCGGCCGTCCCGGCTCAAGGGTGAAGTGACCCTGAACCCCCACAAAGACCACAGGATGGCCATGGCATTCGGGCTGGTTTCTCTACGCGTGCCCGGAATACGAGTAATGGATCAATCCTGTGTATCCAAATCATACCCGGGTTTCTGGGAAATGCTGGAGGCTTTCAGGTGAAGCTCATACTTGTTGGAGTCAGGGGTTCGGGCAAAACCACTGTAGGCTCCATGGCGGCCGAGGAGATTGGAGCCGGATTTATCGACATGGATACCGAGATCGAAGCGGTTGCAGGCAACAAGATAAGTGATATCTTCGCAGGCACCGGCGGGGAGAGCAAGTTCAGGAGCCTCGAGTCCCTTGTGCTTTTAAGAATTGCCGACATGAATCCACCTGAAAAGGATTTGATTATATCCACGGGCGGCGGCATTGTGATCGAGAGAAGAAACAGGAAGATTCTCCGCAGGATGGGGCACGTTGTCTGGCTGCAGGTCAGCGCGGATCAGGCCGTCTCCAGAACAGCAGGCTCGGACAGGCCCTCCCTGACCGGGCTTTATCCTCTCGATGAAGCAAAAAAAATGATTTCCAGTAGATGGAACCTGTACGAATCAATTGCCGACAGCGTGGTTGTTACAGACGCAAGGACGATACAAGACGTATGCAACGAAATCGTTACAATCTGGCACGAACTCAATCCAGCCGAATTCAAATCAGGCAGATGACAAAACCGCTTCCGCGGCGTTTCTACCGCTGATAACGGCACTTTCCATTGTAGGCGGGAGACCGGTGGAGGTCCAGTCGCCGGCCAGGAAAAGGTTATCCAGGGAAGTATTGGCTCCGGGTCTCGATAGCCACTGCCCAGGTACCGGCGGAATGGTGGCCCGTTTTTCTTTGAGCACCAAATGATTTTTCACAACAGCCTTTCGCATTTTCGGCAGGTAATGCTCAATCGCATCCAATGCCTGCTTCAGAGCATCGGCAGGAGGAATAGCAACGGCTTCCCTGGCGCAACTCGTTACGACGGAGTACCTGTATCCTTGCCGCCGGTTGCCTGTACCGTTGAATGAATGGTTGAAGATCCAATGTACGGGTCCCTCGATGAAACCGATAAAGGCATCGCTCATGACAGGTCTATCCAACCAAAGGTTAATTGTGACTATGGGAGAGCACGACCATGTATATCCGTGCTGCTTCAGTTCACCGAATACCGATTCGAGTTTTTCCATGTTCCAGGGCGGTACGGCCAGCACGAATTGCCCGGCTTTCCACGTACGGCCCTTCCTGTCGATTATTGCGGCGACCCTGTTACCTTCCACCTCGAAACTCACGACCTTGGCGCCATATTCCACCCTGGCCCCAAGCGCCTCCAGCTTGGCGGCGGCTGGCCGTGCAAAAAGATCCGACAAACCGGTTGTCGCCAGCATCGGAGCAGCCCGGGCCGCACCTGCGAAAAAACCTTGCTTCATCACCACAGCCAGGGCCAGCGCTGATACACGGGACGGTTCCTCGTTCAGGGCGGATACGATCATGGGACGCCAAAAGCCCTTCAGAACCTTTTTTGACTGTCCCAGGTCCAGCAGCCATTGCTCGGCATTCGTATCATCCCATGCCGACCTTTGGTCTTCAGATGCGGTTTCAAGGGCAAGGGCGACCCTGCCGAGAGACAGGCGCTCCATTAATGAAAGGTGATTCAAGTGCAGGACCGCAGCAGGCATGAACAAGAGACCGGGCAAGTCGATCAAGGACATGCGCCGTCTCTTGCAGCCGGCATCGACAAGCACATACTCCGAACCGGCTTTTTTCAACATGTAACGCGTACCGAGCAGTTCCAGTAGTGACAGGGTCTCCTCGAAGGCGCCGATGAACATGTGTTGACCGTTGTCGACTTCCTCTCCTGTCGACCGGTTCTTCACCGACCGGGTCCGGCCACCGAGGGCGCCGCCGGCTTCGAGCAGCAGCGTATCCATGCCCCGGCCTGCACATGTAAGGGCGGCAGTCATTCCGGCGAGTCCGCCGCCGACCACTATCAAATCCGCGTCACTCATCCAGCCAGCGAAATTCCTTTCTTAAACCACTGCCACGAGAGCGGCTATGAGACGTCTCTTCACCGCTATTTTCGCCTTTGTCAACGCAGGAGGCCGTGCCTGTCCGACTTTTGGAGAAAGGGCGGACCGTTCCTCTACCCTGTCCAGCAGGGAGGAATAGATCTCCCGCAATATTTCACCGAAATAAAAGGCCCGCCTTTTTGACGGCTCCAGCGAAGCCTTTGCCATCCTGTAGTATTCCCGCGCTCGCGCAATTTCGAACATCATCAGTCGATACACGGCGCCGGCATTTCGACCAAGTACGAGGTCTTGTTCGCTGACCCCGTTGTCATGAAGATCCTCGAGAGGAAGGTATATCCGGCCCCGTGCGGCGTCTTCTGAAACATCCCTCAGGATATTCGTGAGCTGCATTGCAATTCCAAGGTTCTCCGCGTACATGTCCACGTCTCTTCCGGTGAAACCAAGCAGCCTGGTGCAAACCAAACCGACAACCCCGGCGACCCTGTAACAATAAGCATACAGATCGGTAAAGGATTCGTACCTGTCTTTGTCCAGGTCCCAGGAAACTCCCTCGATTATTGCCAAGAGCCACTCCTTGGGTACGCCGCTCTTTGCAAGTGCCGGCGCCAGGGCCTTCATCACGGTCTCCCGGGCACCCCTGCCGTAACTCCTGTTCACTTCATCGGTCCAGTATCGAAGGCGCCCGGACTTCTCGGCCCAAGTGCCTGCACAATCGGCTGCATCGTCCACGGCCCTGCAAAAGGCATAGAAAGAGACCAGGCTGTTCCTCTGCTCTCCCGGGAGTGACAAAATCGCGGCGGCCATGTTGCTGTGAGCCTTTTTCAATGCTTCGATGCAGTAATTTACAGGATCCATTTCACCACCTCAAGAAGCCAAATCGGCAATAGAAAGAAGCAATACCTTCAGCCTTGCGGCCTGGGACAGTTTGGGCCTCTTTCTGAATATCCCGGCCTTGAGGTTGCAAACCGATTGGAGCACTGAAAATCCGCCTCGCCAGACCATGGATAAATAGAGACTGGCCGGAAAAGACACCAACCTTGGAAGGACCCGCGAATTTTCATACAGGGGAAACACGCGTGATGTAAGCTCAATCAACAGGTTTTCCAATTGGTAACTTTGCCTGCCGATCAATAAGTCATCCGGGGAAAGGGAAAACGCATCCATGTCTTTTCCGGGCACGTAAACCCTTCCACGCGGCAAGTCCACCGACAGGTCCTGCCAGAAATTGGTGAGTTGGAGCGCAGTGCACAGTTCGTCCGATGCCTTTATCAACCTCTTGTCGGAGTCCAGACCCAGTACCCGCAACACGAGTCTTCCAACAGGGTTGGCGGACCTGCTGCAATAATCCAAAACCTGGGGATACGTATCATACCTGAACCCGGCTGCATCCTGCCTAAAAGCTGAAATCAGATCCTGAAACGGTTCGATCTCCAGTTGGAATTGTTGCCTGGCCCTTGCCAAGGCAATAAAGACCGGGTGGGTCGACCTGCCGTCGAAGCAATCCTCGAGTTGCCGTTGCCAGTCATCCAGGTAATCAAGGCCCTTTTCCTTGAAGGCGGGCTCATCGGCAAAATCATCGGCTGTCCTGGCAAAGGCATAGATTGCGCTCAAGGCCTCCACAACATGGCGATCGAACAGTGTAAAGGCGACCGGGAAATTCTCGTAGTGCCCCATGGCGGTTTGAACAACATACCGCACCGATTGTTCATTGGTCCATTCGCCTGCAACCGGAATCCCTGTAACAGGGCTCCATGGAGCGTGTGACGTTACGGCCCTAGACTGCCTTGCGCGCAGCATGCTCAAGCCTTTCTTTTTCCATCCGTCTCTGGTGGAGCTTCATGTGCCCCTTCTGAATTCCTTCCGTGGACAGGGCACGCAAGGCCGCCAGGTTACTTGCCAGGCCTGCCGAAGCAGTTATCCGGCTTAATTGCATTGCAGTTGGATTGCCAAGAAGCTTTATAGCGAATGCAGCCGCAGGATGCACCCTGGTTGTTCCACCCACAGTGCCCATTACAAGCGGCATTTCCATTTTTCCGACAAGCTGTCCGTCTTCTCCCACATGCCAGGTCGCAAGCGGCCTGTAACCCTTGCCCTTGCCTGCATAGGCGTGGGCCCCGGCCTCTACTGCACGCCAGTCGTTGCCCGTGGCCAAAACCACGGCGTCTATACCGTTCAGAATGCCCTTGTTATGTGTAGCCGCCCTGTAGGGATCCGACTCGGCGAACCTGCTGGCGCCGACTATTCCATCCCTTACCCTCTCACCGGCGTAATCTCCGAACGACAGGGTATGGGGTGATATCTCAACCCATACACGCACCATCCTATGGTCTGCAAGGTTGGAGAGAATCTTCAACCCGGGATAGCCGCCGCATGCCTCGGCCATTACCGGAGCCAACCGCTCGGCCATCGTGTTCACCATGTTGGCGCCCATGGCGTCACGACAGTCGACGAACAAGTGCACAACCAGTCTCCCGTCACCCTTGCCCACGTCAGGCCTGAACTCCATGTCCCTGGCTCCGCCGCCCAGGGAGACCAATTGCGGCTGGGTTTCATTGGCTATGGCTATCCACTTGTCCTTGCTCTTTTCCAGTTCCCCGGCAGCGCCAAATGGATCATCCAGACCAAGGATCTCGATTTGGCTTATGGTCACCGGGTCGTCCGCTTCTGTGTGAAACCCCCCGTTTTCCCTTACCAGCACAGCGGCCTTCGATGCCGCCGCTACAACCGAAGGCTCTTCGATCACCATTGGTATCAAGTAATCCCTGCCATCCACCAAAAAATTGGTCGCCACTGCAAAAGGCAAGGCCATTGTTCCCACTACGTTCTCTATCAGTCTGTCTGCATGGAATACATTCAGGCCGCCCTGTGCCAAGGCCCATTCGATCGAGGTCCTGTCCATTCCGGCAAAGCCTGCCACAATCCTGGCCCTCTCCTCAATCGACCTCTTGAAAAATCCGGAAATCCTGGAACTCTGTTTTTCTGCCTCATTCATAGTACCACTCCTTTACACTAATAATGCTCCTCGGCATTTCGATTACCATCCCGGTCCCAAACACGACCGGCCCGATTAACGTTCTTTCTCGTACCTGCTTCGACCCCGGCGCGGCTCGGCTCCAGATCCAGGACAAGCATGCCTGCCTTCCTTGCTTCCTCCTCAAATGCGTCCCTGTGGTCCGTATCCGTAAACAATGCCACGCCAAGGTCGCCAGCACCGGCACCCGATGGTTTGTACACACCGCCATGCATTGCCACGAGATCCAGCAGCTTCGGCGTCGTGCATTCCATCAGGGGCATTCCGCTTTTTATCCCCAGGCTCATGTACGCATCGGCACAATCCCGGTACGCGTCCAGCACTACTTTCTCATCGCCTTCACAAACAGCCGAAGCCAACCTGCGGGCGCTATTGGAAATGCAGTCCAGCGCCCCTGCAACTTCACCCCGCGGCATTGATTCGACCCACAACCAAAAACGCCTCAACATGTACGGAGTATTAGACGGCCTGCCGGTCCACACCACGCTCATCGGCGGCAACCCATCCATCGGCAAGCGTGTCACCGCAGGTTCTCCCCCTTCAGGCCTTTTGTACGAGAACAACCCGCCATAGACAGAGGCAGCCACATCCGCCCCGCTGCCCCTTTCCCCCTGGACGATTGACTGTGCCTTGAAAGCACATTCGAATATCCGCTTCCTCGATTTTTTCGAGCCACAAGATATACCGGCCCATTGGAAGACCGCACCGCACACCCCTGCCGTTGTCGCAGCACTGCTTCCAAGCCCGAGCTTTTGTCCGTGTATGTACATTGCAGAAGTATCCACTTCAATGGGGCCAGGGACCGGATCGATTCCACACTGCTCGACTGCCAGGCCGGCGGCAACCCGGGAAAGCCTGGAACCCATCTTGCGTCCTCCAACACCGGTAATGTCCCTGCCCAGGGTGACGCACGCATTCCTGTTCACTGCGACAACCACTGCATCTCCCCCGAGCACCACCGCGTATTCACCGGCGAGCATGAGTTTGCCCGGAGCGGTTACAGTCAGATATTCACCATGGATGCGGTTCATCACGGGTGTCTCCTCATTCATGCTCGACATCAACACTGGCGCCGGGACCGGGCCCGGCGGTTATAACGTGCCGGACTCCGTCCACCTCTTTTAAGATTTTTTCAAAAGCCCGGGCGTGCGCCGCCTCGCAAACCACCATTGGGTTGGGTCCTGCATCCAAGGTGAAGTACCCCGGCAATCCCCGGGACCTGGCCCTGCGTACTGCATGAAAAGCCTGCATGGTCGGCCCGAGCCAGTAAACTATGCCGGGATCGGCAGCCATGGCGCAGGCATGCATACGCAGGCAGCTCCGTTCCACAACCGGCCCGAGACGATTGATATCCCTTTCCAGGATTGCAGATCTCGCCTCTTCTACATCATTAAAAGAGCTTTCGAGGAACGGCTTGTAAAATGGCGATGTCCCGGCAGTGGCTGCCATGCCTCTTCTTGAAGATATGTACTTTTCCCCCCGGTCCACCACGCCTACCAGTATCTTGAGATCCCAGTGCATCGGATCAGCCACGATTCGCACCCGAAAGTCCAGGCCGGCCCGGTTATCTCCGGGAATGATTTCCGCAAAGCCCCCAACTATGCTTCTCGATGCCGATCCGGAGCCCATTCTTGCAAGACCTGCCATCTCCTGTTGGTTCAGGTCCATGCCGGCGGCACAGGTCGCAGCAAGCGCCAAGGCGGCAAACCCGGATGCGGACGAGGCCATGCCCGCTTTTGTCGGGAAATCATTATTCGTATCCACCCTGGCCCGGCCCGTAATGCCGGCCCTGGAACGTACCAGGTCCAGGAAGGATTCCACCCTCGATGCGAACCCCGGCTCGGCAGGCTTTCCATTGAAATAGATTACATCTTCTTTTCCGCCTGATTGGAAATCCACCGCAGTAGTCGTCTTAAGGCGATCCAAGGTCATGGAGATACTTGGACCTGCAGGCAGGTTCAGTTCAGCATCCCTCTTGCCCCAATATTTCACCAGGGCTATATTGCTGCATGCTTTTGCAACAGCTTTCAACTCCTCCCCCTCTCCATACCCATGTTTACCGGCCCCGTGTCTATTGTCCGGCAACCCGCTCCCAAATCATTCCAATATTTGAGGACCCTGGCCTGTACAACAGTATCTCCGCCGGGTACCAGGGCGACTACACATCCACCCCGTCCTGCGCCTGTCAGCTTGGCGCCCAAGGCGCCTGCTCTCATTGCCCGGTCCACCATCAAATCCATCATTGGGTGCGAGACTCCAATCTCCCTTAGCAGTCCATGGTTCTTTTTCATCGCCTTTCCCAGGCCTGCCGGATCCGCTGCAACAGATGCACGGGCGCCTTCCAGGGCGATATGATCCATTTCTTCCAAGATGGATTTGAACCATGCAGGCTTCATACTCTGCATACGCCTGACGTCTTCCACGACCTTCTTCGTGTTCCTTGGGATTCCTGTATTCCCAATCACCAGCCGTAAATCCACGGGTGCGGTGTACGCGCCGGACAAACCCGCTCCAAGGCTGTCAAAGCCTGCGGGAGGGGAAACATGTCCCTTGCCAAGGAAAAGACAGGCGCCTCCAAAAACACTGGTTGTGTTGTCTATTCCAGAGGGAATGCCATGGAATATCCGTTCCGCCTCCTTGGCAAGATCGTTCAGTTCGACCTTCGGGAGTTCCTTGCCGAGAACCGAGGACAAGGCCTTGAGCAGTCCGACACACAATGCAGCGGAGCTGCCCAAACCCGCACGACACGGCAGCCAGGTTTCGACGAGCAGTCTGTACCCGCATTGCACGGGAAACTTGTCGCGGACAAAGCGTAACAGTTCACCCACAATATCGTTGTCTTCATCGGACGAATAAAGATCCCACCCCGGCACAGATAATTCGAGGCGGATCGAATCCGAGGGCACCGCTTTTACACGCAATGCATCGGGAAGACCTACGGCCAGTGCAGTCATTCCATACACGACCGAATGTTCTCCCAGTAATATCAACTTGCCATTGGCATCTGCCCTTGCATGCACCAAGGCCTGTTTCGATGGTTGCCCGCAACTGCCGCTGGTTTTCTCGGTTACCAACCGAGTAACTGCCATATTTTCCAGGTCCGGGCCGGCCAATTTCAGCGTCCTTCTTTTTTCAAGGCCTGGCGTGTCCATGCCCACAGGACCGGCCCGATAACCCTTGGAGAATCGACAAGCTCCTTGAACGACTTACAGCCTGTCAAAAAGACCGCGAGCCTCAACTCCTCGATGAATTTCCGTAAAAATCCAGCACAACCTTTTCGTCCGCCTGAAAGGTACGCCTCCATTACAGGCCCGGCAACGCCGCACAGCTTGGCTCCGAGGGCCAGGCACTTTGCCGCATCCAGGCCTGTGCGAAGCCCCCCGGAACCGATTAGGTCCAGCCCGGTACCGTCCAGCATCATCAGGCAGGCGGCAGTCGGTATTCCCCAGTCCCAAAAAGTTTCTCCCAGGCCCCCGGCTTCGCCCGAAGCCCTTCCTCTTAAAGCCTCGACGCCTACCCACGACGTCCCTCCTGCACCTGCCACATCCACAATTCGTACACCTGCATCTGCAACGGATCGTGCTGTAACCGGATCTATCCCGGAACCAACCTCCTTGATAATCACCGGTACATCGAGTTCCTCCACCAACCTCGAGAGGGATTCCAAGGATCTCTTGAAATTCGAATCACCCTCGACTTGAACCGCCTCCATGGCAGGATTGAGGTGTACAAAGAGTGCATCTGCTCCGACAATATCGACTGCATTCACAATCTTTTTTGTCTCGGCCTGGATAACCTGGGCGATCCCGATGTTCCCGCCGATAAAAACATCGGGGGCAATATGCCTCAACATGTAATCCTTTGCCCTGGCCGGGTTTTCCAGCATAGCCCTCTGGCTTCCGAGGCCGATACCCAGGCCCAGTTCGGCCGCAACTTCGGCCAGTTCCATGTTTACCTTTCCGGCCGTGCTTGTTCCCCCTGTCATGGAACTTATTAGGACCGGTGCGTTCATGCTCCTGCCGAGAAACTCGGTACGCAGATCCACCTCGTCCAGGCTGGTACCCGGCAAGGCTCTTGGAACAAGATCGACCTCCTCCAACAATGTCGTCTTGTTCCTGAACCTCGGCCCCCCGGATTCAAAGAGTTCGATATGCTCATCCTTTCTTTTTTCAGTCGCCCTGTGTGCCCCTAGTAATTCCACGGTCCGCACCTCCCGCCCCAAAGCCCTGGTTGAACCAATAAACATGTGCCTGTTCAAATAAGTGTTGCCAATAATGTGCCAGAAAAATAACACCATGTAATAAAAGCGATTTTCAGTTAATCTTAGGGAGAATGACTTTTCTTTCGTGCGGTTCTGCACAAAACCCGTGCACAAACGAACGACATAATTTAATTAAAGCACTTGCCGTCGGCAACCGTTCCAACCAAAACGGGATCTACGGCACGATGATTGCTTGGGATTTCGAACATGTCCCAACGCTTACCGGGCCGATGGGTAAAAGGAGGTAGACATGGCCATGACAACAACAACGGCTGAAAGAAGCACCGGCAGCAACTCTTTCGACTTGCACTCTTACCTGAAATACAACAAGGATAAAGTTGACAACGCCTTGAAGGAAGTCATGAAAACATATGACTGTCCTTCTCCATTGCAAGAGGCCATGCTTTACAGCCTGGCGGCGGGCGGCAAGCGGTTGCGGCCCATCCTGGTCATAGCCGCGTCGAATCTGAACGGAAGTCCTGCCTGCGATCCCATGCCGGCCGCCTGCGCCCTTGAATTCGTCCATACCTATTCGCTGATACACGATGACCTGCCGGCTATGGACGACGATGATTTTCGGAGGGGGAAACCCACGAATCACAAGGTGTTCGGCGAGGCCCTGGCCATACTGGCAGGTGATGCACTACTCACCGAGGCATTCACCATCATATCCAAGGCCTATGGCTCTGAATTTCCCGCTATTGCAGCCGGGGTCACGGCCGAGCTAGCATCGAGCGCCGGCGCAGAGGGAATGGTGGGAGGCCAGGTGCTGGATACCATTGCAACAGGTAACACTCCCGACATCGTTGAAATGGAACGCCTGCACAGGATGAAGACCGGGGCCCTGATAAAGAGCGCACTTTTGATAGGAGGCATAGTCGGCGGTGTCGGCCCTGAAAAACTGGATGCATTGGAAAGGTATGGACTGGAATTGGGCCTGGCCTTCCAAATAACGGACGATCTCCTCGACGTAACAGGCGACCTCGTGTCACTGGGAAAGACCCCCGGCAGCGACGAGAGGATGAACAAGCCGACCTATCCCAAGCTCCTTGGAATCGAAGCCGCGCGCAGCCTGGCCGCCGAGGTGCGGGACAGGGCTATAGATTCCTTGAAGAGCTTTGGAAATAATGCAGAGCCATTGTGCGCTATCGCACATTACGTGGTGGAACGTTCGTTTTAGAACACCCTTAGCACCAAGATTCAGGCCGGATGCTGACTGCTTCTCTTTTTAGCTACATACTTAACCATCTCCACGTAAGGCTTCACAAATCCTGAAGTCCGTCCGGGCTCGGGCTCTACCAATGTGCCCATGTACGAGTTCCAGAAAGATCCGTCATGCAACTCATCGAGTACGTTCGCAAAAAGGCCCAGTGCACGGTCGCGGTACGATGGATCGATTTGCACCACCTTGTCGGCCCACCTTTGGCAATACCCGCATCGTTCACAGTCCATGGCCTGGCAACCTTGTTTCAAAAACCTGTCTATGAAACCGTCAAGGGCCTTGTTGTCTATGTACACGCCGGGCTCGCCCGTCCTCGGGAACAAGAGCCCGATTGTACGCCCCAGGTCCACCACCTTTGCGAATTTCAACAAGTTGATAGCCTTGGGTTTCATGAAGTACTTGAGCAGCCTTCGAAGGCTGAAGAGGTCCTTCTCCCTCTTTGAGAACTTGTTTTCATCGTATGAAAAGAACTGAACCAGGTCCAGGAGGTTTCCATCGTAACTGCGATTTACATACGCATTGACACGTTCGAGGAGTATCTTCGTAGGTGTGTTTCTCTCGACGATCTTGAAATTTTCGTACCCGATTGCCTCATAGTGATGCAGGTCCTCGGGTCTTATCCAGTTGGCCCTTAAGTAGTTGATAGGCTCTGAAAGCTTATAGTTGAGGCAAAACAAGATACTGTAGTCCAATGGAATGGATCTGCGGTCCCTGTCCTCGTCATCCTGGGATGCGTGTGAGAGCGAACATGCATGGTTGGCTGCTATGGCGCAATCTTGTCTGCACGAGTTATTGACTATCAGTTGGAGATCACATTTAACCGACTCCCTGATAGCGCGAAGGGCCTCGAATTCGCGGTAGATGTTTACCTCGCTCACCACGATGCAATCCGCGCCGTTGTCCTCCCAGAACCTGGCCTTTCTCGCATTGTCCGTATACCTGTGTGAACTGACCCTGACCTTGAAATGAGGGTAGCGCCGCTTTATTGTCTTCAGGAAATAAAGCGTTCCGACAGTGATCGAGTCCACACCTATTTCAGAAAGCCAGTCGAGCATCTTTCTCAGTTTTTGCTGCCCCTGCTTGGAGAACTCCAGGTTTGCCATACACGATGCATTGAGCAGGTAGTTGAATTCGATATTCCTTGCATGGTAATCCTTTACAGCTTGTTCGACTCCCTTTCGATCCACCTTGGGCAGGTAAAAAGAGGGCCTGCCGCCTCCGAAAGGATCCGCCGTCAATTTGCCGTATACCTCGTACACCGGGAAACCTTCGAGCCTTTTTGGCAGGCTCGGATCGAAGTTACAGGCCACACTCAAACGCATTTCACATCCTCCATTCTTTTAACCGGTGCCGGCGCGGCCCCTGGTATGATCCTTCTTACCGACTCGGCCAGTGCAGCGAACTCGTTAACCGTCAGTTGTTGCTCCGCATCCGATTTGGCCACAAGCGGATCATGGTGGACCTCGATCATCACCCCGTCCGCGCCGGCTGCAAAGGCTGCTGCGGCGAGCGGCTCCAGCAGATCTTTTCTTCCAACAGCGTGGCTGACATCGACGATGACAGGCAAGTACGTATTCTTCTTGAGCAGCGGCACTGCGCTTATGTCCAGGGTGTTTCTCGTGGATTTCACGAACGTCCTGATACCGCGTTCGCACAAAATGATATCATTGTTTCCGGCAGCCATTATGTACTCGGCGGCATTTAGAAATTCATCCAGGGTAGCCATGAAACCCCGCTTCAGGAGAACCGGCTTGCCTATTCGTCCGACTTCTTTGAGAAGTTCGAAGTTTGACATGTTCCTGGTTCCAATCTGGAGGATACCGGCATGAGCTGCAACCAGTTCCGCACTTCTCGTATCCAGGACCTCTGTTACCGAGACCATGCCGTGCCTGGTCGCCACCTCCTCCAGTATGCGCAAGCCCTCTTCGCCCATGCCCTGAAACGAGTACGGAGAGGTGCGCGGTTTATATGCTCCGCCCCGCAATAATCGAACTCCCTGCCTTGACAGGCCGGCAGCCACTGCATCCAACTCGTCCAAGCCTTCCACGGAGCACGGTCCGGCAATATACTGTGGATAGCGGCCGAGCGTAACGCCTGATACATCAATTACCTTGTCCTTGGCTCCGGGGCTCCTGTATACTCTCAATGACTCTATTGTCTTGCGGGACATGAGGCCCAGGCTTGCCTTGAAGACCTCCTTGAACAGGCTGCGGATAACCTCGTCCGGGAACGGGCCCTGGTTGGCCTTGATCAGGCGCTCCAACATCTCGTGTTCACGCCTGGGGTCGAAAAGGTCTTCTCCCTTCTTCTCCTTCAAATTCCGCATATGCGAAACCAGCGCACCCCGCTCTGAAAGCAAATCCAGGAGTTTTTCGTTGTTTTCGTCGATTAATCTTCGAAGCTCTGTTACACCATTCAAGTCAACAGCCTCCTTTCTTCTTTGTCTTCTTTCCGCCCTCTTCTTCTTCCTGCTCTTTCGCCCCGGACGTTCGAATCAGAAGGCAACCGTCATGCCTCCACCAAAGGCGAGCATGTGAGCTGAAAAAGTCGCGGCCCGGATTCTCGAAGCAACAACAGCCTTTTCCGACTTCTCATACCTTCCGGCCTCCATCCACGAGTATTGCAAAAAGAGATCCAAAGAATAGCGCCAACCGTTTTCATCACCCGGTCCTGTTACAAGGGTCGCTCCCATGGTAAACATGTGCCTGTCGGAATCCAGCAGGTTGGTAATACGGGCATTACGCCCCTGATCGGGCGCGGGAGTTGGAGAAAACCGATATCCCGTGCGAATTCGAACACTGTCCGAAGGCTTCCATTCGATTCCCAGGGCTGGGGAAAAAGTTGATTTAAATTCCGGTGCTTGGCTTGCCTTCACATCATTGATGGTAACATTCGCCCCCGGAGTCTCGCGCAGTATGGTCCACTTGCCTGCTGGATTCCGGTAATCATCCCACCTAAACCACGTCAAATCAGCGGCCGCAACCAATCCCTTGCCAAAATCATACGAGATACCGGCAGACAACTGATCGGGCTGGACCAGGAGAGAACGATCGAATATCATTTTTATATTCTCCTCGAAATAACCTTTGGTCGAAATCAATTGGACAAGGTGCATTTTATCCACGATCTTGCCCCGGAAGGAAAATCCCAGCTTGAACCCCGGCACGATATCTATTGTCATACCTGCTGTTGGTGTGACAAAGGTATAGGATGACACGTCGACCGCCTCCTCCGGCAGGGAGGCATCCTTGTCGCCCAGCAGAAACGAAGTGTCAACGCCTATGTCGACGCCGACGTCAAAAGCAAAGGAAACAATCAACCCGGCCCCTAAAGAGAGCCACGGGACCGGAGATACTGCGCCTCCAAGGTACAACAAGGTCCTTTCCGGCGGTTCAAACATGAAAAACATGGGCGTATCTTCATATGGAATGCGTTGATGTATTACTGTGTGTGTGGGAATCTCCGCAAACATCCCTATGCTCATCCTGGTTTTCAAGTACTCGTTTTCTATCAGAGAATCGAGTGGCAACAGCAAACCGATACCTAAAACGCCCATCACGTGTTCGGTCTTTGAAAGGCCTTCTTTAGGCAATGACAGGGTTCCACCATATGCATCGCTTGTTTCCAGGTCCTGCCTGGTCGACAACTTCTGATATCCAAATTGAACCGATAGCTCGGGGGAATCCACCCAGACCAGGTTGGCCGGGTTGTAGTACAAGTCTCCCGGCCCGCCGGGAATCGCGGTTCGAGCACCGGCCATTCCACGGGAAGCTGAATCGAACCCGAATACATGCGATGCCTGGGCCCATACCGGATAAGAAAGAAACTGTAATAATAAGCCGATAGAGAAAGGCAGCATGCAGGAATGTAAATAACAGGCTTTCCCTTTTTTGCTATTCATGGATTTTCCCCGGCATTCTTATTTATTCTTACTTTTTTGTTTCCCGGATATCCTTTTTCCTGTTTTAAGCAAGAACAGTGTTGCAAGATGTGCACCATAAATTCATAAATTTTTATCCGCTCCGACCCGGACCGCCGGCTGCACACCATGAGCTTGGCAAGTTGTTTGCACGAGACATGAAAAACAAGATTGCAAATACCGGGCGGAGGTATCTCAATGACTCAAATTGTCCACGATAACATTGAAAAGGCGCTGGCAAACCTGGCCTCTATCCAAGAGGAAAACGGCGCATGGAACGGTGATTACAGCGGGTCGTTGTTCTTGACTCCTTTCTTCGTTTGCGCCTGTTATGTCGCAGACATCCGGCTCCGGGAGGATACAGTACGAGGCTTCTTGCATTACCTGGACAGCAATCAGGAGCCTGACGGCGGATTCGGACTGCATGTTGAGGCCCCGAGCTGCATGTTTACCACTGTCCTCTCTTACATTTCCTTTCGTATACTTGGCCGCGGTCCGGATCATCCGGCAGCACTCCGGGCAAGAGAATGGATACTCTCTCACGGCGGGGCCGAAGCCATTCCTCTGTGGGGGAAATACATACTCGCGGTCATGAACCTTTATGACTACCAAGGAGTAACTCCCTTGCCGCCGGAGTTGTGGCTGCAACCGAAAAGCTCTCCCTTGCATCCGGGCAGATTCTGGTGCCATGCACGAATGGTATTACTGCCGATGTGTCATCTCTACGGAGCAAGGCATCACATGGTCGAGACCGATCTCACGAGAGAACTTAAAACAGAAATTTTCTCCACGACATGGGATGAAATCGACTGGAGGCACTGCCGGAGCTTGGTTGCGGACACGGATTCTTATGTTCCAAGAAACCCGGTGCTGAAGTTGCTGGACCTCTTCCTGGTTGCATTCGAGCAAATCACGCCCGGTAAACTGCGACATAAAGCCCTTAAAGACACATTGGACAGAATAACTTACGAGGACCGAACCACCAATTACATCGATATTGGTCCTGTCAACAAGTTGTTTCACACCATGGTGGCCTTTTTCGAGTACGGCCCTGATTCAGAGGCTTTCAAGTCACATATCTCACACCTGTATGACTACCTGTGGCAAGTCGACGGATTCGTCAAGGTAAACGGGTACAATTCCACCGAGCTTTGGGATACCGTATTTGCGTTGCAATCCGTGTTCGCAGCAGGAGCGGACAGGATGAAACCAGGTATAATAGAAAAAGCTTGCAAGTTCGTTGCCGAGGCCCAGGTCAAGGAAGACCTGCACCAGGGCGAGCGCTACTACAGGCACAAGAGCAAGGGCGGATGGCCGTTTTCGAACAATCCACACGGATGGCCCATCACGGATTGTACTGCCGAAGGCATCAAGACGTGCCTAATAACTGAAAAATTTCTTGGTCAATTACCTGTCTTGGAGAATTCCTTAAAGGATGCGGCGGACCTGATCCTGTCCATGCAAAACAGGGACGGAGGTTGGGCATCCTATGAACTTACGAGGGGAACCAGGCTCTTGGAAATGCTCAACTCATCCGATGTCTTCATGAACATCATGATAGATTACAGTTATGTTGAATGCACATCATCATGCATTCAGGGACTGGCCATGTTCAATTCCAGGTTTCGAGATCACAGGAACAGCGACATCAAACTAGCCATTGAAAGAGGAAAAAACTTTCTCCTTCGGTCACAACAGGATGACGGCAGTTTCGTGGGTTCCTGGGGAATCTGTTATACATACGGCACTTGGTTCGGTGTAAAGGGCCTGCTGGCGGCAGGAGTGCCGCCGGATCATTCTTCGATCAAAAATGCGTGCAGGTTTCTCCTTGGCAAACAAATGCCTGACAATGGATGGGGAGAAAGCTGGCTTTCCTGCAAAGAAGGCAGGTACGTTCCCACTGAAAAAGGCCAGGTGGTCATGACATCCTGGGCGTTGATGACCTTGCTCGAGGCCGGAGGTAAGGAAAAGGAAGCCATTGACAAAGGGGTGGAATTCCTGTGCAGGCGGCAACTCGATGATGGAAGCTGGCCTGTGGAGCACATAGCCGGAATATTCAATAAGACCTGTGCAATAAACTATGACAATTACAGAAACTATTTTCCACTTTGGGCCTTGGCATTGTACGAGCAAAAGTTTCAAAAAAGAGGCGGACACATTGGGCACTGATTTCAAGGTGGTTGTCATCGGTGCCGGACCTGCCGGATCAGGTGCGGCCATCCGTTTACTACAAAGGGGAGTCGGACCCGTGCTCCTCTTGGACAGGCGCAAGTTTCCACGGGTCAAGCCATGCGCGGGAGGCATTTCAACAAGGGCGTCCAAGGCGCTGAAGGATCTCGGCGTATACAGTAACATTGAGGAACAAGCTTACGAAGTCACCGGTGCCGTAATTGTAAGTCCTTCGGGAAGATCCATGCATCTTGCAGGCGATAAAGGCGCGCTGGTCCTTGAAAGATCGCGCTTGGATACCCTGCTCAAGGATGCTGCTGTTTCAGAAGGAGCCGAGTTTGCGGACAAAACAATGATAGAATCCCTCCAACCAGAAAGACATGGAAGACTGGTGGTGCGGCCGGCCGGGGCCGAGCCGATATCCTGTTCATGGGTGGTGATAGCCACAGGTGCATCGGCATCCCTGGCCAAAACGCCCTTGATGCCTGAAACACTCCTGACCATGACAGGATGGTACAAGGGTATTGACTTTCTGCCCGGAACCATCGAGATGTTCTTCGACCAAGAACTTCATCCTCATTATGGATGGCTTTTTCCGGAAGGTGCGGGCAGGGCCAACATCGGTATCTGCATGGATCGAAGGAGGCTTGGTAACAGGAATATCAAGGCCGTGTTTTCATCGTTCCTGGACCGGCACTTTGCAAAGAGGCTTGTAAAAGCAGAACCGGTAAGAAAGGCCATGGGATACCCGATAGCAGCCTCCAAGGTGACTTTGAAACCAAAGACCCCCCCGGGGGTGCTGGTTGTCGGAGAGGCTGCGCGACTTGCCAACTACTTCACGGGCGAGGGAATATACCACGCCCTGGCAAGCGGCATATATGCTGCCGACGCAATAGCAAATGTGCAAACAAAGGGTCTTCCCAAGGCCCGGGCGGCTGAACAATATTTCAGGAAAACAAAAATGTCGCTTGGCCCGGCTTTGTACGCATATGCATCCATCTCAGGTTTCATTCATCCTGCCATGGAACTCCTTACAAGGCTTCATACCATGCCCGGCATGAAACCATTTATCAGGGCCGCCCTGGCCAAGCTCTGATTTCTGTAATCAGCCTCGGGAGAACATAGAAGCATTGCTGTCCATCAACGCCATTGGCGCCGGCCTGAAGCTGGGCACGGCCAACGTGTGAGGCCGGACGAGTTCGAAAGGTTCGGCATCGTGTGCAAGGAGAAAGGGCTGTAAGCCGGAGAATTACTGGCGCCCATCATTCGCCCGGATCGAGCCTTTCCTGTATCAAGCGCTTCCTGCCAGGGCGAACTGTGCCTGCGTACAAGCCCTTGCATCTCGTTTCATTCCTTACAAGGTGACGCGTTCAAGGGTTTTTAAGCTGCTCACCACCAGTTGTATGAATCGAGATGCCGCCACGAGAGCACCCTGACCCCTTCACGCGTGAAGCTGTCATTGCCTCCGTACACCAGCACGAGCTGCGGTTCCTTGGCAGGCTGCAGCTTATCCTGCACCCGGGAGGCAAGCGTTTGCAACGGTCGAAGCATATCTCCCGTGACAGTGGCGGCTGACTTGCACTCCACCAGCACGAGCCCCTGGGGCCGCTCGAGCACCAGGTCCACCTCCAGGCCGCGGGAATCCCTGTAGTGGTAAATTCGTGGCATTGATCCGCTCTGGCTGCATAGCTTGTACACTTCGGACGCCACCCAGCTCTCGAACACGTTGCCCCGGAGCGGATGGTGGCGCAGTTGCCCGGGGTCGGTCAGGCCGAGCAGCCGGCACAAAAGGCCGCTGTCAAAGAAGTGGAGCTTCGGCGCGCGTACGATCTGCTTTCTAAGGTTGGGGCGCCATGCCGGCACCCTGAAGCAGATGAAGCTGGCCTCCAGGACCGAAAGCCAGGAGCGCGCCGTGTTGTGAGAGAGTCCGGCGTCGCCCCCGAGGGCCGAAAGGTTGAGAACCGTTGAGGCACGGCCGGCACAAAGCTTGATGTAGTCGGTGAAGGCAAGCAGGTCGGTGATGTTGAGAACCTGCCGCACGTCTCGCTGCACATAGGTGGTAACGTAGTCTCCAAGCCAGAGATCCGCCGGTATCCCCTGGTCGTGGATGCGCAGGTACCCGCCGGTCCACAGCAGCTCCATCAGGCCGGTAGGATACTTTGGAAATCGCTGCAGCTCGTCCATTGTGGCGCTCAGCAAGGTGAGCACACCTGTTCGTCCGGCAAGTGACTGGGTAATGTCCTGGATTAAGCCGAAGTGCTGGGAGCCCGTGACAATGAACCGGCCTGGTGTCGGATCGCGATCTACCTCCTCCTGGAGATAGCTGAACAGGGATGGCACGTGCTGAGCCTCGTCGAGGATTACCCCTTGCCGGTGCTCGTCAAGGAAGCCGCGCGGGTCAGAGTGTGCATACTGGCGGTTATCCAGGGGCTCGAGTGACACCAGCGGCAGGTGACTGAAGGCCTGGGTGCACAAGGTGGTCTTTCCTGCCTGGCGCGGCCCGATAA
>JAADFL010000022.1 GCA_013152945.1 Deltaproteobacteria bacterium
CGTGCCGAAGGGGAATACTGTCAAAGAGGCCGACCTCCGGGCGTGTGAAGAACTCATAGAATTTGGACGCATGGTAGAAGGCCGATACTTCTGCGTGGATATCGTCTGGGTCGAAGATGCCTGCTACGGCGTCCTCGTAATCCGTGTAAACGAAGCTGCCGTTATCGTTTTTGTTGGCGCGCTGTACAAGGCTGCAGATTCGCTGCACCGTGGGGCCATGCCCGATATTGATGGTGTTGGTTGCGCCCTCGTCGGCGCAGCTATAGACCGCAAGACGTCGTAAGCCGTCTGCGTCTGCCGGGCTCACCAGGACGCCTTTCGCATCGTTCGCGGCCGGGAGCACCAGCTTCTCCATGGAAGGCGTGGCGACCGGGTTGATCGGGAAGACGAGCGCCAGGTTGGAAGGCTTGGTGTCGCCGGAGTCATGTGAGCTGATGCACCCGGTGGCGACGAGTAACAGGATCACCCAAGCAATGAGGAATGGCCTTTTCAACACGGGCATGTTCTCTCCTGCTCTATTGGTCAGTATAAGGCACAAAAGCGTCTTTACATCCACACGGTCATAACGTCTCATCCCCGGGGCGGCTTAGTCAACCAATGATGGAACGATTGATGTTGAAAAAACTGTTGAGCTATTAAGGAAAGCTGAAGAGTTGCTTAATTCAGTCACGGAACCGCATCCAATTCGACTATCTTTACACCTCCTTGTTTGTATGGTAGTAAAGGTGGATATGAGCAAGAAGGCACAAACCAAAGACTTGCGTATCTTGATAGTGGATGATTCCGCAGCAACCCGCTCATTCGTGATATCCATCCTCGAATCGATCGACGGGTGCTCGGTCACAGCCACTGCAAACGGATTCGAGGCCCTTAAAGTATTGCCCAGGGGTGATTTCGACCTGATAATAACAGATATTAACATGCCTGACATCAATGGACTGGAGCTCATCAACTATGTAAAGAAAATGCCGAGCTATAAGGATGTTCCTTTGTTCATAATATCCACCGAGGGTGCCGAGCGTGACAGGACAAAGGGACTATCTCTCGGGGCGGACGAGTACCTTGTAAAGCCTTTTTCACCCGACTCCCTGGAAACACTGGTCAGAAAACATCTTTTCAAGGAGTGAGGGATGGACTCAAAGTCGGTCCCTCCAGGTTTGCAGGACTTTCTATCCGAGGCCCAGGAAATACTCGAGGGGCTGGGAAGTGAGCTTCTTTCTCTCGATCGCAGCGGTGATTCGGCGACCATTGACCCGGACATGCTCAATTCGATATTCAGGAGGGCTCATTCCCTCAAGGGTCTCGCCGGCATGTTCGGTCTCATGGTCATCAGCGATGTAGCTCACCACATGGAGGATGTACTGGATGACTTGCGGCTCGGCAAGGTATCCCTGGAGCCTGGTATCCTGGACCTGCTTTTCGAAGGAGTGGAATTCCTGACCAGAATCCTGGCCGATCTCGAATCTGAAAAAGACGAAAAAAAGCACCAGGACAGAGCGACAGAATACCTGGAGCGCCTGAAAAAGGTTGTTTTTGGTTCAAAAAAAGGCGGCAGCGAACCTGACCTGTCTGACTTGGACTCAAGAATCATCGATGTCCTGACTGAATATGAAGAGCACAGGCTCAAAGAAAACCTTAAACAGGGGAGAAATCTATATCTTGTCCATTCCGAGTTCGACTTGATGAGCTTTGACCAAAGGCTGACCGATATCAACAAGAAATTAAAATCCAGGGGAGAGGTCATCTCCACCCTGCCCAGCGCCACTCCGGGTGATGAAAACAGTATTAAATTCGATCTCCTGTACGGTACTGAACTTGATATTGAACAGGTACAGAAGTTGGTCGCAGGTGAAGGCATTTCTGTGTCACAAGCTTCGTCAACTTCAGTCAAAACAAAAAAAACGGATTCGAAGGAGTCTCAACCCCTTGACTCGACGGTCCCGAAAAACAAACCTCCCGATTTTGCAAAATCACAGGCATTGGTACAAACGCCGGCGGATGACTCGATCCAATCCGGTGTTCCGAGAGGAGTAGGACATACCGTAAGAGTCGACATCAGGAAACTCGATGAACTCATGGAAATAGTCGGAGAACTCGTTCTTTCCCAATTGGCATTAAAGCAGATCTACTTTGACCTTGAAAGGGGTAAAGAGCTTCATACGCCGTTGATGTCTCTTTTCAGGGAGCAAAGAGTCCTGGAAAGAAAAATACTGACTTTGCGTGATGCGGTTCTCACGATTCGAATGGTTCCACTGGGACCGACTTTCGACAAGGTCGCAAGAATAGTACGCAGAATATGCAGGGAGAACGGCAAAGAGGTCAGGCTGGAAATATCCGGAGGCGATACAGAACTGGACAAGATGATTGTAGAAGAAGTGGGCGATCCCCTGGTTCATATGATAAGGAACTGCCTGGACCATGGAATCGAGCCCCCTTCGGTCAGAAAAAAGAATGGTAAGCCCGAGATTGGAGTAGTTAGGCTGTCGGCCAGACAACATGGTAGTCATGTAGTCCTTGAAGTGTCTGATGACGGGGCCGGAATAGATCTCGACCAAGTTCGTTCCGCTGCAATAAAGCGGGGCATGGTGACCCCGGAACGTGCCAGGGAACTGGATGAACATGGCGTCTTGGACCTGCTGTTCGTCCCGGGCATGACCACGAACGACAAGGTGAGTGAGCTATCCGGCCGGGGAGTAGGGCTGGATGTAGTAAAAGAAAATATTTCCAATATGTCCGGTCTGGTGGAGGTGGAAACACAAAAGGGTAAAGGTACTACATTCAGGGCGACTCTTCCCATGACACTGGCCATAATCAGGGCCATGTTGGTAGGTGTCAGCGGACGAACCTATGCCTTGCCTTTGACTTCAATTCAAGAAAGCGTTGCCGTTGGATACGGCGACATCGACAACGTGGGCGGTTCTGACGTTTTCGAATACAGGGGAACCACCTTGCCGGTACTGCGCCTGTCCGAATTCTTCAAATTGACGCCGCTTGGTCATTCCATGATTCAAGACAGGTTATGGACAGATGAAGGAGGACAGACCTACATGGTCGTGGTAGGCCTGGCAGAGAAAAAACTCGGCCTGATGGTGGATAGATTACTTGGCGAACAAGACCTGGTAATAAAACCATTGGGGCCTGCATTCAAGGGTATTAAGAGTTTCGCCGGGGCTGCGGAACTGGCCGACAAGAGCACGATATTGGTCCTTGATACAGCAGGATTGATGGAAGTCTCTTTGGATCCTGGCGGCGCAAATGGCTAGACGAAAAGATAATGACAGGAGGAATCGCAGGCGGTCGGGCGAGCCCGGAAGGAGGCGCGAAGACCTTGAAAAAATCGAGATTGCCGGTTCGTATGAGAACACTGCGCAGACAACTTCGTCCGAGGTTTCAAGCGGATCACTTACCGACGTGTTTAATTCCATCCCGGTTGCTACCATCGAGGCGTACCGGGCGGCATTGAGCGCCAGACGAGGAAAAAGACAAATATCCGCCGATCAGTCGGACATCATAGTCTTTCATGTAAGGGACCAACTCATTGGTATCGAGTTGTCCCATGTCGAGGAAGTCAGGAAGATTCCTGAAATTGTGGAGGTGCCCGGGGCACCACCTGGAATCATGGGAATCGTAAATTTGAGGGGTAAGATGATTCCAATCTGGGATACAAAAGAGATATTGGGACTCGGAGAATCCAAAATACCCGAGGCCGGCAGGTTGATACTGGTAAAACACGAAAATGAAGTTCACGGCTTGTTGGCTGACTTTGTGGAAGGAGTCGTGCGTGTCAAGAAAAGCAGTATCGAGGATCCTCCACCTTTTTCAGAACCGCTCGGTTCCGTTGCAAAGGGAGTAATAAGGCGGGACAATGGTATGGTAATATTGTTGACTGCTGGAGTGATCTTTGGCAAGTAGCACCGATAACAATCAAATTGAGAAAACAAATACCTCTCTGGATGTGGTGCTGGTCATATTCAGGGTCGGACCCGACCTGTATTCCATCGATGTATCAGTGATCCAAGAGGTAATACCGGTTATTGCCGCCACCAAGGTACCTTCGGCCCCGGATTTCATCGAGGGTGTAATCGAGTTACGGAAGTTGATTGTTCCAGTCGTGGATCTTAGGGCACGATTGGGCTATGCTAAAACGGATGTGGGAAAGAGGGCCAGGTATTTGATCGTTTCCGTGTCCGGACGAATAGTGGCCATGATGGTAGACGAGGTGATAGAAATAGCTCATGTCAATCCATCTTCCTTCTCGCCTGCACCGGAAATAATAAGGGATGCGGGCGTTAAGTATGTTTGCGGCGTTCTTCGCAGGAATGGTTTGACTTTGGTGTTGGATTTGGAGGGAGCCCTTTCTCAAAAAGAGATAGCGGCGTTGAAAGAAATGGACCAAGTGTCCCTGCCCGGTAAACAGCGGGACGAGGGAGAATGAACGTGAGTAAAAAAGATATTGGTAACCGACTAAATGATTCTGATGAAGAAGTACGGCGTCTTGCGGTAATCGAATTGGGGCCGCCGGGAGGCGAGGATGCCCGCAAAATGCTGATATCGGCGCTGGGAGATGAAAGCTGGCGTGTTCGAAAGGTTGCTGTTGAGCAAATCCTGGCTTTCGGTTCGAGTGACGAGAATATCAAAGACTTGCTTCAATGTCTCCACGAGGAGGATAATGCAGGCCAACGGAATGCAGCCGCCGAGGCACTTGCAAGAATAGGACAACCAGCGGTCGAACCACTAATTAAAATGTTGAATGACGATGACAAGGACGCCCGCAAGTTTGCCGTGGACATATTAGGGGAGATTGGAGACCGGCAAGGCCTGAAAGGAATCTTGACCGCTCTGGAAGATGAAGACGAAAACGTACGTGTAGCAGCGGCGGAGGCCCTTGGAAGAAGTGGATGGCAGGATGCAAAAGACGCATTGTTAAAAGCCCTGGACAGGGAAGATACCATGCTTAACGCCACTGTTCTTGATGCCTTGTTTCACATCGAGGCCCGGGTGGATGCGGATATGATGGAGCCCTTTCTAAAGGATCCCATATTGAGACGTCCGGCCCTGTTGGCTCTCGGGGGCGCAAGCGACGAAAAGGCGTTCGAGCTGCTCATCCAATTCTTACCGGACCGCAGGAAGGGATCGAGAGAGGCCGCCATTCTTTCTCTTGACAGGCTGCTCTCCAGATATCCGGAACCGGAGCGTCAGTCGGTCATCGAAAAGCTGAAAGAGAGAGCTTCCAACAAGGTGCTGGAAGGCATGGAGTCCGCGGTAGTCACCGGCGACCGTGAAACCAGAACCGCGGCGGCAAGGCTGCTCGGAACGATCGGAAGACCGGAAAGCTCCCCTGCCCTGCTTCAGGCTGCGGCTGATGAAAGCATCAGGCGCGAAGCCTTGAAGGCTTTGCGTCAAATCGGAGAAGGAGTGATTCCTTCACTATTGGACGCATTACCCGGCTTGTCACTTGAAGAACAAGTTCTCACTTTTGAGGTCCTGGCCACACTTGGGGATGAAAGAACCTTGCCGGCAATGATAGACGCTTTGAATGAACCGGATGACCGGCTGAAGGAAGCGGCGGCCGAGGCCATTGGGGCGCTCGGTGATGCCCGCGGCATAGAACCTCTCACCGGGTTGCTGTCTTCGGATGAACCAAATGTATCCAGGGTGGCCATAAACGCGCTGATATCATTGGCCGGGATGCATCCTGAAAAAGTAAGGAAGGCGGCTATTTTTGCCTATGAAAATGCATCTTCACCGGCCCAAAGGAAATCCGCCCTTGATATCCTGGCCGAGGTGCCGGCCGGCGGACATGACGAGATTATTCTTTCCGCTGTTCATGATGACAATGCAATGGTCAGAATAGCGGCACTAAAGGGTATCAAGAGTCTGCACAAATCGAGAGCTTCCGGAAAGTATTACAATGCCCTTGTAGCGGCATTGACAGATGAAAATGCCGATGTGCGAGCCTCCGCCTCTGATTATCTCGGAGAATTGGACGACGCCAGAGCTGTAAGACCCTTGCTCTCGATGTTGCATGACGACAATGTCCTGGCCAGAGTTGCGGCCATCAAAGCCCTTGGAAAAATAGGCGATCCGTCTTGTTCGCCTGCATTGCGGGAAATGTTGAAAAACACTGTCGGCCTGGTTACGGTGGCGGCAATTGAGGCGCTTTCCAAGGTCGCACCTGAAGATTTTCTGGAAGAGATGGATACATTCATGGAATTCGATGATCCGGAAGTGCTCAAAGAGGTCGCAAGAGCTTTGCGTACCATACCTTTGAAGGCAGCGGAGGATGCCTTGGTTTCATTATTGGACCGGACAAGCTGGGAAGTTCGCAGCGAGGCTGCTGGTGCCCTGGCCGACCGCGGGGCCGCGGAAAAGATCCCCGAAATAAAGGCCCGGTTGGAGAAAGAACAGGATGATTTCGTTCGAGCTGTTCTGCACAAGGCGATAGCACGGCTTCACGGCGAGGCCAAAGAAATCTGAAACGGGACAGGTAATGAGTTTTATTACTCCACGCCACAGGCTGGACGAGGATGAGTTCAGGGTACTTCGTACCATTGTGAACGATTATGCAGGCATCTATTTTCATGATGAAATGCATTATATACTCGAACGAAGGCTTAGTGCCCGGATAGATGAATTGGGGCTTTCAGGCTTTTCAGACTACATACGGTATATTCGATTCAATCCACGAGGCAGGAGCGAATTGGAGGAAACCGTCGAATTATTGAGTACGAACGAGACATATTTTTTCAGGGAAGATTTTCAATTGAAGGCATTTACCGATGAAATCCTGCCTCTCATGTCCAAATCGGGTCGAAAATCCTTGAGGATATGGAGCGCCGGTTGTTCTTCGGGAGAAGAGCCTTACACAATAGCCATGCTGTTTCTGGAAAGTAGTTTCTCGCGGAAATTTGAATTGGATATTTTTGCAAGCGATATCAGCCGCAACGTACTTGCACTGGCCAGGAAAGGAACCTATGGAAAGGGTTCATTCAGGCAAACACCTGCGCTGTACCTGAGCCGGTACTTCTCCAGGCGGGAAAACAAGCACAAGATTTCGGACCACCTAAAATCCATGGTTACCTTTGGCCACCTCAATCTCCTTGAAAGAGACAAGGTTGAAGCGCTTGGAAAATTCGACATCATCTTTTGTAGAAATGTTTTGATTTACTTCGACATTCCTTCAAAGAAAAAAGTCGTTGGCAGCTTTTACAATGCATTGAGACCCGGAGGATTTCTACTTCTCGGCCATTCCGAATCCCTGATGAATATTTCCACGGCCTTCGAACTCGTACATTTTAGAAATGATATGGTTTATAGAAAACCGGAAAAACACACGACCGTTTAACCGGGAGGTTTGAGCAGCATAATGAAAAAAGTAAGGGTCCTGGTCATAGATGACTCCACTTTCAATCGAAGAAGCATTATTTCCATGCTCGAATCCAGCGGAGAAGTCGACGTGGTCGGTTCTGCCGCCGACGGCGAAGAAGGATTGAAAAAGTCAATCGAACTCAAACCTGACGTGGTCACGCTGGACCTTGAGATGCCCAAGATGGATGGATTCACCTTTCTCCGTCTTCTGCTCTCCAGGCAGCCCACCTCGGTCATAATAATAAGTTCGAATTCTCAGAAACAGAATGTGTTCAAGGGACTTGAACTGGGTGCCCTGGATTTCCTGGCCAAACCGTCAAGGCACATAGATCCGGGAATGTCCGCGATACGGGATGAACTGCTGAAAAAAGTATTGGTGGTAAGACAATTACGCCGCAGGGCGTTTAAGAGCGGCATAGGCGTAGCCATGGGATCAGCCAAAAGGCCGCCTGAACGCGCAATACGGCGCAGAAAAAGCACGGGCAAAACGATATCACCGGCAAAGCTGAAGGTCGTGGCCCTGGGTGCCTCAACCGGAGGTCCCTCGGCCATAACACGAATCCTGCGGGAATTGAAATCCGAGCCTGTGATGGCACTGCTGATAACGGTCCACATGCCCGCCAAGTTCACCAAGGCCTTTGCCGACAGGTTGAACAAGCTATCCAGGTACAATGTCGAAGAAGCAAAGCAGGGAATGTCAATCATGCCCGGTACGGCATTTGTAGCGCCTGGCGGAAAACACATGGTTGCTGTACCTGGAAGGCCCTGGCCCAAAATAAAAATTCTGGATGAATCCGGGGAGGCCAAGTACAGGCCATCTGTGGATCTGTTGTTTTCATCCTGTTCCAAGGTATTTGGGAAAAACCTGACCGCATTTGTTCTGACAGGCATGGGGGATGACGGAAAGAAGGGAATCAAGCTGGTCAAGGAACAAGGGGGCACCACTATAGTGGAATCCGAGGACACGGCGATAGTATTTGGAATGCCGCACGAAGCCTTTAACACAGGAGCAGTGGATCGAAAGATTCCATTGGATGAAATACCGGCCGCTATTGACGCACTCGTTTCCATTCGAGGATGATCTAAAATGACCAAGGCTTTGATAGTAGATGATTCACCCAGTATGAGAGAACTGCTTTCTTATGTTCTATCGAAGCTTCCCGGCCTTGAAGTGGAAACTGCACAAGATGGACTGGATGGATTCAAGAAATTACTCTCTTCCAGGTATGACCTGGTCATCACCGAGATCTACATGCCGATAATGGACGGTTGCAAGCTTGCAAGATTGATCAGGAGCGATCCGAATCACAAGCATATTCCGATATTGGTCCTGACAAGGGAGACGGACAGGGAATCAAGGAAAAACATGCTTTCCTGTGGAGCAAATGAATACTTGACCAAGCCAATACAAGCTCCTGACGTACTAAGCTTGGTCAAAAGGCTGCTGTCAGAGAAAAAGTTTTGAGTCACTTAATTTATTTGACCCTTCCCGCCCCTGGCTTTTTCTTTACCGGTAAAGCAGACGTAGACTTCAATCTCTTATGGGAGCAACGGGGACGGAACGCGAGCTTCTGGCCAATAACCGCGTCGTGTTCAACATCGGCGGAAACAAGTACCGCCTGGCCGTCGCCGTTAAGTACCGGGCGGGTATCGTGTACATCCGCTTCATCGGAACACACGCCGCCTATGACGAGATTGACGCGGAGGCAATCCTGTTTCGCATGGAGCAGCTCGGCCTGAGCCGTAAAGACCT
>JAADFL010000023.1 GCA_013152945.1 Deltaproteobacteria bacterium
ACTCGGCGGAAAAACCGAATAAAATATTTTTCCCGGGAAACCCCTTGCAAAGTAAGTTGAAAACCCCTGAAAACTCATTATAATCAATATCGAGTAATAGGTGTGGAGTGTAGCACTCTTTTGTGAAGAGAGGAGTTTATACATGACTTGGCGTCGTATCGTGGGCATGTACATTTTGGTGTTCGTTATCATGTACACGCCCGGAACCATGGCAAAGAATCCTTTGATACAAAAGGCCAAGGAGGCTTATGAGATACTGGACCTGGATGGGGCCAGGGACATCTTGGCCGAGGCTTTGGCCAACCCTGATAACACGGATGAAGACCTTAAGGAAATATACGAGTTGATGGGTATTACCTATGCCTTGCTGGACAAAGAGGACAAGGCCCAGGAAGCATTCAGAAACATGCTGGCAATTGACCGGGATGCTGACCTGGATCCGAGTGTGCCTGAGCAGGTCCAGTCAATTTTCGATAAGGTAAAACGAAACCTGCCTGATCATCTGGAAAAGCCCAAGCCGGCAGTGGCTCAAAAGTCGAAAGAACCACCTGCCTTGGAGGAGGCACAACCCGGCGGAGAGAAATCTGAAGCCGGGGAAACATCAGCGGAAGATGACCTGTCTTCCATTCTGGGTGAGGGTGATAATACGGTTTCCGGTAAGCAGAAAGAAAATGAAGGAGAAACCGGCGGGAGATCGACTGGTGAGCAGATGGGCGACAAGAGCGAGATGAAGTCAACCAAATCAAATAGTGAAGGCGATCTCGATCTGGCTGCTTTAGAGGCGGAAGCTGCAGCAGCAGTAGGCGAAGGAGACGAATCATCAGAATCAGGTGAAGGAACCGGGGCAGGAACAGGAGGCACGGAGATCATAGAAGCACAACCCGAAAGCGGCACATCAGGTGATGTTGTAAAAATATTTCCACCCGCAATCAGGGAAGTGACACAAGGACAACCCATTGAAATCGAGGTAGAGGTGGATGATCTTTCGGGAGTTACAAGACGTCTCGTTCTATACTATAGACAAAGCGGGACTTCAACCGGGTTTTCTAGTGTAGACGGCCAGCAGTTATCAACCGGCAAGTATTTTATCAAGATACCCATGATATGGAATCTCTCGGCAGGTGATGAGTTGGCCCTTGATTATTACATCGAGGCCTTGGGGGCAGGCGACCAGGTAGTCGGAAGTTACGGCAATGCGGAGGTTCCGCACCTATTTCGTAAGGTGCTGCAACGGCAAGAGGTAGGCAGGACAGTAGTGCAGAGAGGTGCGAAGCCTTTTTATGAAAAGGCATGGTTTTGGGGCCTGGTCGGAGGAGTAGTGGCTGCAGGCACGGCTGCTGGCCTGACAGTAGCATTTTGGCCCGAGGCAAAGAAGGCATCGCCTGGAGCGCTCGGTAAGCTACAATTACAGCCAAAATAACAGGGAGAGGTTGAAAACACCATGAAAAGTTTTTTTTCGATATTCTTTATTTACATGGCGTTCGCTATCATGCTGCTAATCCCGACCGTAATCGGAGGTTGCAGTCCGGAATCGGATACAGGCATAAGACTCGTCATGACGACGAACGTTATAGAAGCTCCAAAGCAATTTGATGCATTGAAGCTCATGATCGATTCCGACTCGTTCGAACACATGGAAGAATCCTTTGATTTGATGTCTGACAAGCTGGCTTCACACAGGGATATCAGAACAGGAAAGGTGCTCTTTCCGCTGGATATACTCATCTTGGCAAACGCCTCTACAGGAACAGAAGTACAGGTGTCCGTTGACGCATACTTGTGCAACGATGGAGACCTTCCAAGAACAGGGCCCATTACATCCGGCGAGTTGTTGGACTGCACAAAAGATGAAAAAAGAAGGACGGGCACAAATGCAGGCACTCCTACCAAGGAAGGCGACCGCATGATAGTTGCTGTTCGCTTAATCAAAGGCGAGGTACGAGAACAGAAGATTATTCTCCAAGCAGTTGGACAAAAATGCGAGGACCATGACGGAGATACTTTCACGACAGGAGAGGGATGCGAACCCTATGATTGTGACGACACGAACAAGGACATCTATCCGGGCCAGGTCGAAGACTGTAACGACGACAAAGACAACAATTGCAACGGTTCCGTCAACGAAGGCTGTCCGTGTAAAGAAGATGACCCGGAACCGACCTGCTATACCGGTTCTCCCGAATCATGCCCTCCCACCGGTTGCAAAGGAGAATGTCAGAAAGGGCATCAAAAATGCATAAACCATGCCTGGAGCACGCAGTGCTTTGACGAAGTAGTTCCACAGGAAGAGGATTGCAACGGCAAGGACGACGATTGTGATGGTATTATCGACAATGTAAAACAGGGCAAGGGAGAGTTGTGTGCGAAACAAATGGGTGTATGCGCGGGTGCAACCAAGAAATGCGAGGCCGGCATGTGGCAGCCATGCACTACGTCCGACTACAAGGCGCACAGCGATGCTTATGAAGAAAAGGAAACCGCCTGTGATACCAAGGACAACGACTGTGACGGAAAAATAGATCCGAATCCGCCATGCCAGTGCAAACCCGGCACGAAAAGCCCTTGTTATGACGGCGACCCGAAAACTGCGGACGTTTCTCCGTGCAAAAAGGGCGAAATGACTTGCCAGGATACCAATGAATGGGGGCCATGTATCGGCCAGGTTACGCCCCAGCCCGAAAAATGTGACAACATAGACAATGATTGTGACGGAACCGTGGATAACAACTATCCCCAGAAGGGACTTTCCTGTACAAGAGGCCTCGGCGAATGCAAGAGGGAAGGAACATACGTTTGTAATGCAACAGGTGACGGTGTTAGTTGTGATGCAGAAGAGGTACAGGGGACTGAAGAGAAATGTGACAACCTGGACAACAACTGTGATGGTAACGTGGACGAGGGCAACCCGGAGGGGAATAGTCCTTGTGACACCGGTGAACAGGGAGTCTGTGCCAGTGGACATACATTCTGCCAGGGAGGAGCACTTAATTGCGTCAGGGATGTCGAACCTTCGAAGGAGATCTGCAACGGCCAGGATGATGATTGCAATGGTCAGGTCGATGACGGCAATGCCGCCGACTTGTGTGCCCCGGTGCCTCAAAACGTAATTCCGGAATGTACGGCGGGTGCATGCAAAATAGCATCGTGTAGTGATGGATTCTTCGATTTGGACAAAGATTACAGCACCGGTTGCGAGTGTACTGTGGACGACTGGGAGAACAGAGGCAACACCTGCGCAGATGCAAAGGATATCGGGGAAGTCTTCGATGACGCCCCGGGCGATGACAAGGAAATCGAGGGCAACATACTTGTTGATACGGACGTGGATTGGTTTACTTTCTATGCCAAAGACAACAAGGCCAG
The DNA here is from genome assembly GCA_013152945.1 of Deltaproteobacteria bacterium. Taxonomy (GTDB): domain Bacteria; phylum Myxococcota_A; class JAADFL01; order JAADFL01; family JAADFL01; genus JAADFL01. The sequence continues at coordinate 3,364 of JAADFL010000023.1, forward strand.
CGACGCCTTGGCCCAGTGCGACCGTTTCAATGTCAAGGTCGAGTTCGTAAATAACCCTGGCAACGCATACGTATTCGACGTGCTAAAGGATTCCTGCTCCAACCAACCGCATGTCACGAACTGCGATGTGTTTCAATTTGCAGCCAATGTTAATAAGCCTGGCAATATCGGCGAGTGCCCGTGTGTGCCCGAAAACATGCCGAGCGCAAATGTCAACACCTGCCAGGATACGAGCGCCAGGTTTTATGTAAAGGTTTACAGGCTTGTTGGAGCACCGTTGATGTGCGACAAGTACAAAATCAAAGTTTCCAACGGAAGCTGAAACAGTGGTTTGCTTTTCGGTTTCTCTTTTGAACTATTTAATTAGCGCAGTCGTCAACAATATTTCTGTTTCCGGCTTCGCCTTTGAACCGCCTAATCGCGTTCCGCCTCCTTAAACCAGCAGGGCTACACCATCGTCAACGTGCCTTGCCAGGTGCTCCCCTTGCCGGCTTGCGGATATTACTATCGAAAAACACCTATCCTATTAGTCCAAGGGTAAAAGCCACAGGGTTTACGGCTACGGACGCTGATTTCATACTTTCCAAATGAAACAACAAATCAAAAGCCCATTGAACAGAAAAACGAAGCCCGGCCCCACCGGAGCGTTTATTGTCAATCCCTTTCGAGATATCTCAACGTAAAGTAATCATCCGGCACGTTTGTACGTAGTTGAATCTTGTCCATGGTAAACTCGGATTTGCGCCCATTCTTGATGTTCTCCATGGTCATCTTGATGGGCCTGTACCTATGCTTGATCTTGTCAATTTCCCTGACCTCGTGCACGGTCAATATCTTGTGCAATTGCATGTCCAGGTCGTAGTACTCCGCCTTTCTTATGGCATAGTCCTTTTTCCCGATGTAACTGACTTTTTTCCCGAAGCCATTCTCTTCCGCTATGTCTTCCGTCTTTGGTACGGATTCAATAATCCAGCAATCCACGCCGCCGATAATTTTTTCGCCGAGGATCTTATGCTTGAAATCTTCGACAGGCGGGGGCGTGGTGTCTGCATATGTGAACTCCGAACCCATGAAACTCTTTGCCTTATCTGCAGCAATAATTCTTCTGCTCTTGCGGAGTGCCGGCATGTACAGCCACATTTCATCGGCTTTCTTTTCATAATCGAATGTCAAGAGGCCTGTGCCTTTCACATCGGCCGGTGAGAGAAAACGAATCAGGCGCTTCTCGGTAGCGCCGTTGTCATACAATTTACTAATGGCAGCGACTTTACGCACACGCTTGTCACCCTTCGAATTGTAAATAACGAGTGTGGTGAGACTCTCGCTGCCGTCCAACTTGGTGGACTTGAGCGCGTTGAACATTATTTTTTCGGCTGATGGCTCTATTTTTTCGGCTGATGGCTCTATTTTTTCGGCTGACGGCTCTATTTTTTCGGCTGACGGCTCCTTGCCGGCGATTGCCGGCAACATGGGATTGAACAGCATGGAGCAAATAATCATTGCGCCGAGTACCGGGGCACAATTTCGGCGGCGTGTGGTTCCGGATGAGAAAGGACTGTAAAATTTCATGATTTTCAACCTCCTGTTTTCAGGCTCGTCCTGCAGGTTCCAAGAACCCCGGCCTGAAAACCATACATAGACACGGTAGCAGCACAAGTGCTCCCAAAAGGCAGGATCCGATGGAAACCACGACCAGGAAACCGAAGAATTTGACAGGCATGAAATTGGACAAGAGTACAACAACGAATCCTACGATGACGGAAAGTGCATTAAATACAATACCCCGGCCGGTAGTAGTCAACGTGAGCCTGACTGCATCCGCGGGATTCAACAGATTCTGGATTCTCTCCTGCTTGTATCTCCAAAGGAAATGGATCGTATAGTCCACGCCGACGCCGATCATGATGGATGACAACATGGCCGTAGCGATATTCAACTCGATGTGAAAATAACCCATGAGACCGAACAGGAGTATCATGGAAAGAGTCAGGGGAACCGCGGCAAGCAGTCCGGCTATTACAGACCGGAAGAGTAGGGCCACAAGTAATGAAACAAGGACCAGGGAAAGGGAAAGGCTGCTGATCTGGCCGTTGACTATAGCCTTTGCAATGTCAGCCAGAACCCTTATAAAACCTCCCACCACAGGGAACATGCCCTTCGGGTATTTTTTGACTTCGTTGGAAGCAGCGGCCATCATCTTGTCCACGGCCTTGACGCTGAGCGTGTTCACGCGGGCTGTTATCAGTGCGTGCTCGTAATTGAAGTCCACCATCTTCTCGAAATCTTCCGGATCGCCGTTCATGGAGTACAAGAGGAAATACTGGGCCACTGCATTCCTGCTGTCCGGGATCCTGTCTTCCGTGATTTTACCATCGTGCATGACTTTGTTCATTCGCCTTACTACCCTGGCTATCGACGTTGTCTCTCCCACCTCTGGAAGCGCGGCCAGTTTCCTTTCCACATCATCTATGCTCAAAAGCATTTTGGGCGACTTGATATCTCCCTTGGCTACTACTGATATTGCTGCGGAGCCGCCGAATTTCTTGTCGACCAACCTGCTTGCCTTGACGATTGGGCTGTCTGGTTCGTAGTAATTCATAGGATCCGTGTCCACTATCAAGAAAAAGACACCTGATCCGCCAGCCAGACAAGCGATCAGGAAACCTGCAATAACGTACTTGGGTCTGGACAGGACTAACTCACTAACAACAGCAAGCATTCTTTCGAGCAAGCCCAGCTTTCCATGACCATCTTTTTTTTGCACGGTCAGAATCGGTTTCGGTTTTTTCAAAACGGCAAGCCAGGCAGGCACAAAGGTCAAACTTGCAATAAGAGCGAACCCCACGCCCGCGGATGCCAGCACACCAAGTTGCTCTGCAGGAACTACGATGTGGGTCATTAAGCACATCAACCCGGCAATGGTAGTGATTCCGGTTATCAGCACCGGGTAGAACAATTGCGAAACAACGTACTTTGTAAGCTCTTTGGAGCCAGCTTTCAGACCGGGAACATTTTCTTCCTGGTACCTGGCGAATACGTGTATTCCGTAATCGTTTGCCACTGCCAGGAGTATTACCGGCAGGACAACGGTGATCATCTGTATCTTCCAGCCCACCAGCGGAATCAGGCCCATGCTGAAAACAATGGACATGATGACAACCACGAATGGAAGTATAACGCCTCTCAATTGCCTGAAGCATGCCAAGAGGAAGGCGAGCATAATCAAGAGCCCCCAGGGCAGGAACTTGGACATATCATGCTTGATGTCATGACCGACTTGCACCCTTACTATTGGCATACCCGCCAAATACAACGGTTCTGGGCCGGGTGTGTTCTTGATCAGGCGTTTCAGCGACCTAATGGTCTCCTCGTCTTTGGCGTTTGCCTCGAGCATGCCGATGATCGCCGCTGCCTTGAAATCCTTGGATATTACGTTCCCGTAGACCATGTCATTGTTTTTCAGATCTTGTCGGAGTTTTTCCCTGGCAACACTGGTCTTTGGGATCCTTTTTACCGCAGGATCAACCACCAGCATGCCGGAATCAGCCCTGATGTCCTTTAGGGTGAATACAGACAGGACCCTGTCCACCTGGTGAATTCTCTCCATGCCCCTCGAGAGTTTCTTGAGTCTCTTAAGCGTGTTGGCGTCCAAAATATCCTTGGCGGTCATAACTACCATGACCATGTCTGTTCCACCAAAAATCTTTTCGATACGATCCAGGTCCAGGCGGGATGGCAAGTCAGCCGGAAGCTGGTTTTTCATTTCCGGGTCTATGGTGGCCTTTGGAATTTGGAATGCAAAAAAAACCGTAATCAGCAAGAATGCTGCTATTACTGGCCAGCGGAAACGAATCACAACAGCAGCCAACTTTTCCGGCATGAACAAACCTCCTAGTAAGCAGAGAGAACAAAGGACTTATTGTTGAAAGATGCGTCGGCCGTATTTTCACGGACAATATTATTGGTTCCAGCTCCAGCCTGTTGCAAACCGGTTGCCAGTGAACGACCCCGTGATTTTCCAGGTGTTAAAACCATGCACGAACCTCGATAAAGGCTGCACTCATGGTCTGATCTATCATTCCGAACAAGGTGTTGTCAGGGCCGCCGAACACCTCGCCGCCTATTACGGCATCAAGCCCGTCCGCGACCTGATATGATATTTTGGGTCTTACCATGTACTCACCAGTAGAAAAATTGTACATGCCCGATACTTCCAGTTTCAGCGTTTCCTGGAGCATCTTGTACTGTATACGAAGCATGACCGAGTGCTGGTATTCCTTTGTCTGACCAGCTAGGGTCAGGACCTTGCGCCTGATTTCTTTTTGTGCCGCTCCCTCGGGATCGGTAATTATTTTCGCCAGCTTTTCCGATGGAATCTTCTTTCCCTGGGCCAAGTCCATGAGTCCCGTATCTTCCGGCATGTCATAGTCCAAGACAGCCTTCCCGATGTACTGGACTATTATGTATAGATCGGAAAAATCCTTGTCCATGCCGAGCACGTATTGCACGTCCGGAAGAGGAGCGTAATTCTTGCTGTCATAATCCTTCGGCCACTTCAGGGCTGCTTCTCCCCTGATGCCGAGAAATCCGCCGGGAGTTGAAGAAAAATCAAAACCAGCAACATGATACTGGTATGCCCTGAATGCAACATCAACACTTGGGGAAGTGGGCGACATGTTGAGCTTTGAAAGCTCCAGTCCGGGCATTGGAGAATACCCGAACAGGTAGGATACGGACGCCTCGATCTCAGGAAGTTCCAGGTTGAATCTCGAAGCAATGGTTCCGTGCTCGAAGTGTTTGTCAGGGTAAACCGGATCCTTGAACTCGACAGGCCCCGGGATTTTGAAGTCAGGGTATCTAGACGGAGAAAAAAAAGGCACCCACACTATTTCGGTCCTGGTTGGCCCCAGGTTCAATGTAGAGCGTATCGCCAGGTTAGCCGCCCTCATGTCGTCTTCATCGGCGGAACGGAAGCTCATATCCTTGGGCGTAAGGTTGTCGGTCGGATTTATTCCGTCGGCCCTGCCCCAGGTTATTATTTGGTGTCCCAATCGCAAATCCAAAGGCCCTAGAAACAGGTCTACATACGCCTCGCGTAAGTCGTTTTCCAGTCTTGTTTCACCGCCGTTGAAACCGTACCTGGACCTGAGTTCGGCAAAACCCCGGCCACTGGAGCCCAGCTTTGCCTTGAGTGTTAGGGCTAGTTCGCCGTAACCGGACTTGATCTCCGTCGCATCCTTCCCGTCTATTTTACCGAGAAACAACGCACCCCTTATGTATCCGCCAAGGTCAAGCACATCGTTTGAACCCTGTTCGGGATTTGTTTTCTCCGAGCTGCCTTTAACTGCATTTTCAAACAATCCCTGGCCGAGGCCAGTCCCCGGAAACACCAGGATAAGAGCAAACATAGCGCCAATGAGCAAATTGCCGATTGACATTAAAGAAGCGCAATTGCTCGAAATGATTGTCAGTGTACAGCGTTGATTGTTTAATCTATTGAGTTTCAACAGGCCACTCCTCCCATAAGGCGAGTATAATATATAGAAAAAAATGCGAGGGGTTGCAAACACCAGCGCCCCCAACGCACCCCGTCCCCACCCAACGCACCCCGTCCCCACCCAAGTTGATTTTTCATGTTTCGCTTTTTTAGGGCCGAATTAATACATGGCATGCATGTAATAACCTGCAAAGGGTTTATATTGTTGATTTGGATGAAAGGTTTAACCCACCTTG
>JAADFL010000024.1 GCA_013152945.1 Deltaproteobacteria bacterium
GGGACGGAGGCTGATATCTAATGCAATAACCGGCACTTATCATGACTGTGGGGGGGGGACGGAGGCTGATATCTAATGCAATAACCGGCACTTATCATGAGCATGGGCGGGAGCAGCGGAGCAACGGAGGCTAAGGCATGATGAGGGGGGACGAAAGCTGATTTTTCTCATGCCGCCGTTGCTAACTGCTTTAACTACTCCAATGAAAAAGCAAGCATGGTCAGGGAACCCGGACTTTGGCAGCCGTGCTTTTAATCATGCCTTCCCTTGGATCTGAGTACACCCAAAAGGCCGATTAAGAAAAGCATTGCTACAGTTGAATTCACGGGCTCGCCGGTTCTGCCGGAACTGCACCCGCAGCCTCCGCCGTTGCCCCCCAATCCATTTCCCCATTCCCTTCTCGGAGAGTCTGCTACCGGGTTTGCATCAGCCTCCACCTGCCCGGTATCGGCATCCTGGAGTTCTCCCTCCTGGTTCGGCAATTCGGCCTGAAAATCTACGTCAAAGGTTGTGAAAGCAGTTCCTTGGTTGCCTGCCTCGTCTTCACAGCGAACCTCGAATCGGTAACTTCCACCGTCCTCAAGGCCCTGGACCGTTGCAGACCTTGTGAACTTGGGCTCGGACCATTGGTCGGGCAGCAACCTGTATGAACAAAGAATCTTGTCATCAGGAGACACGTCATCATCCGCCTTCCATTCGAAAGCAGCGGTATCCTTATTCCATATTTCTCCAGGGGATTTTGTAAATTCCACACTCGGGGCGTTCTTATCGGAACTCGCATAAACATCAAACTGCCTGGATTCGGGCGTAGGATCCACATTGTCCGCCAGGTCGACCGATTCGACCTCGAAAACCCACTTGCCCGGAGTCAGGCCGGTTACAACTGTTTGACCGCCTTTTTTGGGCTCACTCCATTCCACCTGGTCTCCCCGGCCCAAAAGATAGGCCCGCCAGGAGAATCGCAAATCCGCAGTACTGGTGAAATTGTCACTTCCTGAAAAGGTGAAACTCGCCCTTGCACCTGTCACCTCGCTCCCCGGGTCTTTTGTAATTTCGGTGTCCGGCGGGGTCAAATCCATGGTGAACCTGGCCTCTGCCGGAGTCAGGTCTTCATTTCCTGCAGCATCCCTGGCCTGGGCCAAGAAGATCCATTCACCCTCCTCCAACTCGCATGAACGCATGTCGACTTCTTCATCTTTTGAATACTCGGTCCATTCTCCGTCACATGGACCCGGCATGCCTCCCAACTTGACCAACCTATGCCTGTACTCGATCTTGTCCTTGGGACATAAAGCGTCATCGGCGCTCATATCAAATACGAGGTTGTTTGGAGAGCCCCATGCTCCCGGGGTCGAGGAAAAGCCGGTCTCAGGAGCAGTATAGTCGGCAACAAAATCAGCCTCTGCAGGAGATGGATCCGGATTGCCTACGGAATCAATGGCCCTGACCTGTAACTTGTGGGCGCCCTCGGCTGATACGGATAGAATCATGTTCTTCGCGATATAGTAAGGTGACCAATCTCCATCATCCAACCGCGCCTGAAACAAGAGGTCTCCTCCCCTATCGTCCGAGCCGGAATATGATACTTCAACCATGTTCTCGGAGGTGAATTCTGGTGGAGGTTTTTCAATCGTTGTTTCCGGTGGAACCCCGTCCACGTCGAATTCAACCGATGCTCCGGTTGGGTCGAGATTGCCGGAAAAGTCACGGGCCCTGACCGTAAAAGTGTGTTTGCCGTCACTCATTCCGTCCAATACCGTGCTCTTCTTGTACACTGCATCCACCCAGGCGCTACTATCCAGGTGCCATTGATATGTTATGAAAGCATCGTACTGAGGCAGGTCATCGGTTGCGTGGTAAAGAAGGTGCAGACCCGACATACCGAATATCAAATCACCGTGTTGAGCAGCCGGATTGATACCCCCCACCCTGTCTATGTAGGTGGTGGGAGGCGTTTTATCGTCTGCAGAAGGTTTTGCCAGGGCCAGGTATACGACGATGTAATCGCCGGACCTCTCTATGTCCAAGATCCTGGCATATACCCCGGAAAAACTCAGCACAGTGTCAATCAAGGGCAGTGCTCCAATCTGGTCCTGGTACATGGGCATGAGAACATCGTTTACGATCTTGTCCAGGTCATCCTTGCTCAAGTCCACTGTTCCCGAATCATACCCGATGGTCGCCCTGAAAAGTTGTATATCCGTCACTATCAAGACGAGTGAGTTCTCATCGGTTATGTCGATCTTAGCCTTCAAGTCCGCATCAGCACTCACTGTTATCGTTCCCGAGGGTTTGCCGTCCATTATCATGTCTACAACGGCATTTAGATCCTTGATGTGAATTGTAGGTTCCATCGTTCCGGGTGGAGGCAAGTCCAAGGTGGGAGGTTTGCCCGGAACCACGGTTATATGGGCTTGACCTTGGGATTGCTGATCCGGGATGAGAGCTCCCAAGTCAACCGTGTCCTCGTAACACAGCATTCCCATTTCCCATACACCCCACAGCAAATCATCCATGAAGCCTTTTGACGCTGCAACTGCTGCAAACGCTCCCTCGTGGTCTTTTGCCGGACCACCGGATGCAGGCGCATCAAAGCCGGGTTCTACAGCCGATTGGTCGACACATGCATCCCTGGTCTGGGCGTCTGCACCGGAATTGGCGAATAAGGAACCTCCCATGTCGTCGATTGGAAACCTCTCTGGTTGGATCCTGAAATCCAGGCCGTTGTAGTTCAAAGACAACGTAACATACTTTTTCAACATCTCGTTTAACATGGATGGAAGTTCATCCTTCAGGGCGTCTTTACCCTTTTCCTTGATGGCCTTCTCGATCTCCGCCTCGACATCGTAACCGAAAATTTCCACCAGTGATTCTATCCATCCGCCGTCAACCTCGAGGTCCCAGATGTCATCTATCTCGAACTCATCGACCGACAGGACCTGTATCGCATGGTCGACAACGCCAACCGTAACAACGATGTGTCCGGTCAGGCCATGGGCATATATTGGAATTGTCTTGTTGATAGCACAGCCATGAGAATAGGCATTGGTGGTGACCGTAGCCTCGAGTACTATTTCTCCGCCTATCTTGTTGCCGTTCATGAAATCCAGAACCAGGGATCTCTCGTCAATCGGGATGGTATAGTTCACATCTTTGATGCCGTAATGCAGCGTGTCCAACAAGCAGCTTGCCGAACCAAGTTCCTGGCCCGGGTACACGCCCGTAATAGGGTTCGGATCCACGAAGTCAGGTGCAAGCTGTGTCAACAGATCCAATCCGTTTTGATACAGCCTCAAGGCAGCTCCTTCTTTCACGTATTGACCATGCGTGGCATATGAGGGTAAAGGTGCAAGAGCCGTAAAAAATGCTGCAATTGCAAGTGTGCTCGAACAATAATATTTCTTGGGCATCCATCCACCTCCGAAATTCAATATTACCACATTTTGAGCAATAGTCGAACAACTGTTGCAACCTGACTTGGGGTTAAACCACAGGCGACCGACCGAAAGAGCCGGGTTCGTTTTTCAATGCCATTGACTTGAAACAAGCAATGTAGTATACATTTGTTCAGTGTAGGCCTCTTGTTGAAAAAGGGAGCTTGAAAATGGCCAAGGAAAACCTTACAGCCAGGCAGGAAAAGGTCCTGGAATACATAAAGAGCACATTGTCGAAAAGAGGATATCCGCCCACCATGAGGGAAATCGGCGAGTACATGAGCATTCGTTCCACTAATGGTGTGAGCGATCATCTCAAGGTGCTCGAGCGAAAGGGCTACATCAGACGTGCCGGTTCCAGGTCAAGGGCCATTACACTGGTCGAGCAGTCCTCTTTTTTACCGGACAGGGAAATACTCGATATCCCGGTACTTGGAAGGGTTGCAGCAGGACTGCCCCTTCTCGCAGAAGAGAACATTGAAGACACGGTCAGAATCGACAGGTTCTTCATAGGAGATGGCAAAGAGGTATTTGCGTTGCGCGTGGTCGGTGACTCAATGATCGGCGACGGCATCTTCGACAATGACTTCATATTCGTCAGGAAGCAGGCCCAGGCCGAACCGGGCAGCATCGTTGTCGTCATGATCGAGGGCGAGGTGACTGTCAAGAGGTATTACCCTGAAGGTGATTCGATACGCTTTCAGCCTGCCAACGACCAAATGAAACCTATAATAATCAGAAAACACGATTTCAGACAAACAGACATCATAGGAGTCGTAGTAGGTGTGTACAGGAAAACCGTGTAGAAAGTCCCTGGTTACTGTTTTATTCTTTGCTGTTCCCGATGAGAACATTGAGTTTATTGTTCGGGCGTCAACTTTTTTGCAATGCCTGTCCCATTCACATCGAAATCACGGATGATGCCGCACCGTGACCATTGATTGTTATACCCGCAAATAATACCAAAATAATTTCACCGAATTTATTATCCGAATTCAGTGGCGGACAACTTATTCGGATTGATTTTAAGTGGCCTTGACAGGTTTTTGAACAAGGCGAAAGTTCTTGGCATTATTGGTATTGACCGAAAAATACAGCCGGATTATAGATTGTAATGGTTTCTGCTTTTGGAGGGAAACATGATTTTATGCAGCCATTGCGGTGCGGCAAATGAACCGGGCACTTTCTACTGCCGGGAATGCGGAACAGAGTTAATACCCCAGGGCACTTCGAGACCTGCGGCAGCGCCTGTTGATTCCGCCTTGTCAGGTGCACCGGCGCCACAAGTACGCTGTCAAAAGTGCGGGGTACTCAACTCGATACAGGATGGATACTGCCGGGGATGTGGAGCAAAGCTGGACTACGATCCAAGACACCCGACGAATGAAACGCCGGCACCTGGAAATATGCCCAAAGAAGAAAAAAGGACCACGGCATACTTCGGCACTGCCCAAGAAGCGGCTAAAGCCAGGCTGGTTCTCATCAAGGGAGATGGGGCCGACGGCATGTCCTACTCACTGGCTTCCAAATCCATGGTTGCCGGTAGGATGGAAGGCGAAATGGTTTTTCCTGATGATGACTATCTGTCACATCGACACGCAGAATTCTTTTTCAAGGATGGCTCCCTATTCGTAAGGGATCTTGGCAGTCTGAACGGCATCTATAAGAAAATAGATTCTTTGACAGCCCTGGAGGATGGAGACGTTTTCCTTGTTGGAGAGCAGGTATTCAGGTACAGGTGCTTTGAAGAACCTCCTCTCCTTCCAGGTTTCAACGATCCTGCGGATGGGACCAAGCACCAGGGCGGTGCCAAGAGGGAATTGGGACCTTTCTGCGTCGAGCAACTCTTAAGAGGCGGGCAACTGGGAATAGTCTATTATTCACAGGTGGGTGAGATGTCCATCGGAAGAGAGGAATGTGATCTCAATTTTCCAGATGACATTCACCTATCCAGGGTTCACGCCAAGCTTTACTTGAAAGATGAAACCTGCGTCCTGGAAGATCTGAACAGCAGAAACGGCACTTTCATCAAGGTGAAGGGCGAAAGCGATCTCAAGACCAACGATCTTGTTTTTGTCGGCAGCCAACTGCTTAGAGTCGAAATCCTTGCCTGACCAGGGCCTGGACAACTTCCTCGATGACCCGGGAAGGCGTGGATGCCCCGGCCGTGACTCCTACGACATTGAAATGTGACAACCTGTTCATCGGCAGATCCCCGCGCTTCTCTACATGAAAAGTGCTTTTCGGCAAAATCTCCCCGCACAATCCGGCCAGTCTCTTCGTATTTGCACTGTCAAATCCTCCGACTACGACCATTGCATCCACTTTTCCGGCCAGGTCCACGGCCTCCTTCTGCCTTATGCTTGTCGCGCTGCATATGGTGTTTACAGCCTCCACCACCTCGTATCGTTGCCTGCAGCGTTCCACTACCGCATCCAGTATCTTCGATGACAAGGTAGTCTGCGCAACAACACCAACAGCACGTACTTTCGGCAGACCATGCACAGAATCCGGCCCGGTAATCGCAACAGCCCTGCCGGGGGCAAATGACAAGGTTGCCTTAATCTCCGGATGATCCGCATCACCAACGACGACTATAAGATCACATCTTTTTGAAAGCTCTTGTACGGCCTTGTGTACCTTTTTCACAAATGGACACGTTGCCTCTATCAGGGCACAACCCTTGGAGCGCAGTATCTCGACATCGTTTTTCTCCACACCATGGCTCCTCAGGATGACCTTGGCCCTTTGCGGTAGAGCATTAGGGGTCAGGACCATGCGAACGCCCATTTTCTTCAAGCTTTCGACCACCTGTGGATTATGTATTATGGGTCCCAGGGAATAGACGTTTCCATCATTGCCGGAGGCAGCCTTGAAGGCCATCTCGGTCGCCCTCAATACACCGAAGCAAAAGCCGGCTGACTCTGCGACTTTAACCCGCATCGACCTTTTTCTCCGAGAGACGCCCAAGCAGGTATTTCACGACATCCTGCACACCCATTTTCGAGGTATCCACTTCCTCTGCATCCTCGGCCTTCTTCAATGGTGCCGACTGCCTGTTGGTATCTCTTTTGTCACGTATTTCCTGCTCCTTCAATACCTGTTCCAAGGTTACCTGTTCACCCTTTTCAGTGAGTTGTTTGTACCGTCGACGTGCCCTTTCCTTTGAATCCGCGGTTAAAAAAAACTTGGCCTTTGCATCCGGAAAAACCACGGTACCGATATCCCTTCCTTCCAGCACGGCGCCCGGGCTGACCGCTGCCCTGCGCTGAAGATCGAGCAATTCCGCCCTGACGCGGGGCAATGCCGAGATCTTGCTGGCAAGCTGGGATATGGCAGGAGTTCGTATTTCCTCCGTGACGTCCTCGCCGTTTAAAATAACTGCCTGTCCATCCGCCGGCCCTTTAAAAAACACCTCTGCCTTGGAAGCAAGCTCAACCAATGCCGGTTCATCTTCCGGGGATAATTTCGCCCTCCGGGCAAGCAGCGCCACACTCCGGTAAATAGCACCGGTATCTACATAGGTATAACCCAGCCTTGAGGCCAAAGCCTTTGCTACCGTGCTCTTTCCTGCTCCTGCAGGTCCGTCTATTGCAATTACGACCGTACCTTCAGACATGGCCCACCTCTTTACAACCTAATAACAAGAGCGCTTTGTTCAATTGAAAAATGCCTCGATTTCATCGAATATTTCATCTACCTTCAAAGGAGGCACGAGCTTCCTTATGCCTGCGACCTTCTTGTACCAAGTGCGAGATCGCTTTGTATATGCCCAGTGTTCCCGCAGTATCAACTCCCTTGCCTCTTCCAGGGCAAGCTTGCCGTTCACAACCTTGATGATATGCCTGTACCCGTGAGCTTTAAATGCCTGTGCATCCCTTGGAACGCCGCTGGCCAGCAACTTTTCCACTTCCTCCACCCAACCATCTCGGAGCATGGATTCCAGCCGTTCCTTGAGCCTTTCCTTCAGTTCATCTCTCGGCCGGTCCAGGAAATAGGTCAAACATTCATATCTCTTGCTCTTGAACTCATGCCTCGATTGTGCCCGGCTTATGGGCTCACCTGTTTGATAATAATACTCTAATGCGCGCAACACTCTTTGCCTGTCCCCGGAACCTATCCTGGCTGCTGAAACAGGATCCACCTTTGCCAACCTGTCGTGCATCACGTCAACGCCCGATCTACAGAGTTCTGCATCGAGACGGGCCCTCAAGGCTGAATCTATCGGCGGGGCCTCGAATAACCCGTGAACCAGTGAGCGGAGCCACAACCCGGTTCCACCGACCAAGAAAGGCTTTTTTTTTCTCCTGGATATATCCGCGAGGACCCTGTCGGCCATCTTAACGTACTTGGCTGCATCCATGTGCTCTTCAGGATCGATAACATCGAACAAGTGATGCGGCACCATGGATCTTTCAGCCTTTGTCGGTTTGGCTGTTCCAATATCCAAGCCACTGTAGACCTGGGCCGAATCAAGACAAACTATCTCGCCGTCAAGCCTTGGCGCCAACTCCAATGCAAGCCCTGTCTTTCCGCTTCCAGTGGGCCCGACAATGGCTACCAGCTTTTTTTCGCTCATCTTCTTTCGAACCACTTCTCCATCTCGGCAAGGGGTATTTCCACTGCCACCGGTCTGCCGTGCGGGCACGATCCGGCCAACCCGGTCTTTTCAAGGTCCTTCAACAACGCTTGCACCTCTTGCAAATCAAGCTCCTGCCCGGCCCTCACTGAACCATGGCAAGCCATTTTGGCAATTACCGCCTCTTCGGCCTTCGACTCTATTTCACTCGTTGAAAAAGAAGATAATTCATCTATTACATCCCTTGAAAGTTTCTGTATGTCACTTTTGGCCAAAATTGCGGGAACAGACCTTACCAACAATGTATCAATGCCGAACCGATCCACCTCGAAACCAAGTCTTGCCATTTCCATGGACAGCTCTTCCAGATTCTGCCTCTCTGCAACAGTCAGCTCTATCTTCAAGGGAATGAGCAGACCCTGAACAGCTATTCCACCGGACTTGTGCTGGTTCCACAGCCTGGAAAAGGTCACGCGTTCGGCTGCAGCGTGCTGATCGATCACGACCATTCGGCCTTCACCTTCAAGCACCAGATATGTCTTGGCAATGGTTCCCAGAAATCTCAATGAAGCCAGGCCGCCGGTTGCCATGCCGGGCGATGCATCTCGTTCTTGTTCGGACCCGATACCGACATAGTCCGTCCGTTCCTGCACCGAAACTTCGTGATCCCGGTCCGGATAGATCCTTTCAACCCCCATGAAAGATTCCATGCTTTTTCGAGCTGCAAACAAATCCGAAATTCCGGACTTTGGGCCGGACAAATATTTTGGCCTGAAATTTTTCATTCCACCACGGTTGCTGAATCCATCCTCTGCACTTCTCCGGTAACACGATCATATACTACCCGCCCTTTTTCCTGCCTTCCCGGAAGCCATGGCGAACCGGCCAAGGAATCGGCAATACCCTGCCTTACAAGATCATGCACTTCCCGGGACTTATGAAATCGAACCTCTTGCTTCGATGGATGTACATTCACATCGACTTGGTCCGAAGGCAGTTCAATCCACAGCAACACCACGGGGTACGACCCCTCGCCCACCATTCCTCCGTATGCGGCCAAGACGGCATGAACTAACGTCCGATCTCTTACAGGACGATTATTAACAAAGAAGTTGAGCGCCTTTAATGCATTCCTCCGAACCAAGTGAGGAGGTGACGCCAGGCCTTTTACAGACAGCATTCCCTGAGTTCGGGCGAACGAAAAAAGTTTTCCGGCCAGATCTTTACCCAGAAGGGATGCAGCCCTTTCAGCCATCGGCTCACCCGGCTTGCATGAAATAACTTTGCGATTGTTGTGGGTAAGCCTGAAGCCGGCTCCCGGCTGGGCCAAGGCCAGCTTTGTTATTACCCCGGCAATATGGGACATCTCGGTTTGTTCCGACTTTAGAAACTTTCGCCTGGCAGGCGTATTGAAAAAAATATCCTTAACCACCACCGCCGTACCCGGAGCGCATCCCACGGCATCGACTCTCATTACCTTGCCGCCCTTGGACTCGAGTTGCCAACCCTCGATTTCATCCCTGGGTCTGGTTGTTATCTTCATGCGTGATACCGAGGCGATACTGGGCAATGCCTCTCCTCTGAAACCGTAAGTGCCGATGCGGGATAATCCATCCAAATCGTCCAGCTTACTCGTGGCGAATCTCTCGAGGCATAACAACAAGTCCTCCCTGTCCATGCCTGCTCCATCATCTACGACCTTTATGGACCTTGAACCACCACGCTCTATGTAGATATCGATCGTGCCCGCCCCGGCATCGAGACTGTTCTCAACCAATTCCTTGACCACAGAGGCCGGCCTATTGACCACCTCTCCGGCAGCAATACGGTTGGCCAGTTCCTCCCCCATTATCTTTACACTGCCCAATTGCCACCTCCGCAAAGGCAAATACCACAAGTTGCCGTGACATGAAAAGCCGGGAATCTGCAAAAAAACGTTATGGCGCAGGGCCGGGAAAAACCGTCCCGGCCGCACATGCAAGCAAAACTTCGAACGATAATCGAGCCGTCTCTTACTGTCCCGGCCTACCTCCGCTCTTTGTGTCCTTGGATTCCCTTGCGAACAACAGACATTACAAACATTACTATAAGAAACAGCCGGAACGAATCCAACCTTCCGTTTGCAGGCGCCGAACAGCCGCAACCCCCATTGCCGCTCGATCCAATACCGGATTTGCCCTCATCCATTGCATCCACGCCATCCGTGATATCCTCCGTGTCTGTCCGTGCGTCCTCTTGCAGTTCTGCGGCGTCCGCCTCCAGGCCCTTGTCCTCAAATTCGAGGTATTGCGAATCGGCGATCTCTTGCGGGCCGTCGTATGGTTCATACAGGTCGTACGAATCGCTCACTGCGTCAGGTTCGGCCTCGAGCCCGGCATCCTGCTCAAACGCCATCTCCGTCTCGTGCTCGATCCATGTCTCTCCGGCCTGCTCGTACCCGTCTCCCGGCACTGTCTCCCATGATTCCTCTTGTGCAACTCCTGACAGCTCAATCAGGTAAGTCACACCTTGCTCAAGGCCATTCAACATGAGCCTGCCGCTTGCATCGGTGCTGACCGGTGTTCTCCCGGAAAGGACATCACCCTGCTGGTTCGACAAGCATACATCCACACTTGCAGCGCCGGATGTAATCGCCTCGCTCCATCCGATTGGAAGCCCGCCCACCACCAGGTCCACCATGGACGAGCCCTGGATGTTCCTTACGGTAACGAGCATTCTTTCCGGGCCTATTATTCTGAAGTTCACGTCCGCCCTGAACGACGGCGATAAAAGCA
>JAADFL010000025.1 GCA_013152945.1 Deltaproteobacteria bacterium
GGAGAATGTAAAAGAAAAACGAAAGGAAATACTTACAAACCGTTCCGAGGCTGGACATGAAAACGACAAGGGAATCTGGCACATAGGTGGCGAGCTTCGTTCGGGACAGACTATTTTCTCGGCACTCGCCTCCGGTGGTGTTCCGGCCGAGGCCGCCGAAAAGGTGGTCAAGGCGCTTTCAGGTATTTTTTCCTTCAGGAGGGCCAGGCCCGGCGACAGGTACAAAATAGTGATCGACGAGGATGGAAAGGTTAAACGTTTCGATTACCGGACAATCGGTTTCGAACATTTCGTGGTCGAGGCAAAAGATGGAAAGTTGGCCGGTAGAAAAGAGGAACTTCCCAGAACCAAGCGTGTCTTCGGTATAGGCGGCAGAATACATTCTTCTTTGTATGAAGCTCTGCGTGAACAAGGCCAAGATCCTTCTTTGGCATATCTCCTGGTGGATGCATTCGCATGGGACATCGACTTCTACTGTGACCCAAGGTCCGGTGATGTTTTCAAGATGGTGGTGGAAGAGGTTCTCGTTGACGGCAGGCCTATCGGATTATTTGAATTGTTGGCCGCGGAGTACAAGGGAGCCGTGGTTTCAGTCAAGGGGTTTAGACACAAGAACGTATCAGGAGGATATGGGTACTATACAGAAGACGGCAGGAATCTACAGAAGACTTTTTTGAAGTCACCTTTAAAATATGCCAGGATTACTTCAAAATTCGGTTGGCGCGTTCATCCTATTCTGGGTTTTTCCCGGAAACATAACGGAGTGGATTTCGGTGCTCCCAGAGGCACGCCTATTTGGGCGGCAGCCGACGGTACCGTGGAAAGGGCGGGATGGCTGGGACATTGCGGCCGTGGTGTAATACTTCGCCATCCTACCGGGCATGAGACGATCTATTGTCACATGTCCAAGCTTGGAAGGGGAATAAGGCCCGGAGTCAGGGTTGAGCAAAAGCAGATCATCGGCCTTGTGGGAGCCACCGGCCGGGCAACAGGTCCTCACTTGCATTATGGTATGAAGTTTCGGGGCAGATTCATAAATCCTCTGAAGCAGCATTTTCCAAGGGGAAAACCACTTTCAAAGGATGAGATGGATTCGTTTGGCCGTGAGGTAAGGGAACTCAATGCTATTTTGAATGATATCCAAATTCCCGGTGAGAGCCTTGTGCGGGGAGGAGGATGATAAGACAACCCTTTTCTTTTCTTTTTTTTACCGCGGCGGCCTTGTATTCATTAATAGTCACGGCAAAGGGAATAGTCGCGGCAAAAGGCGCTGATCTTGCGAGGATTGAGGCATCCTTGACGCCGGAGGACAAGGTCGGCCAGTTGATGGTGATTGGCCTTGAAGGCACGAAACTGGGGCCTAATCAACGACGTCTGCTCCAAGAGTTGAAACCCGGTGGTGTAGTGATATTCGGCAGAAATGTAAGGAGCCCCTTCCAGGTGTTTACTTTGCTCCGTGAAATCGGAAAAGTGTTGGAAAAAGAGATAAGGCCGTTTTTAGCTACAGACCAGGAGGGCGGCGCAGTGGTAAGGCTCAAGCACGGTGCGCTCGTATTTCCCGGTGCGATGTTGCTTGGAGCTGCAGGAAATCCCGGGCTGGCCCGCAAGGCCGGGAATGCGACCGGCCAGGACATGGCCAGGTTGGGATTCAACGTGAATCTTGCTCCTGTAATGGACGTGAATTCCAGGGCCGACAACCCGGTAATAGGAATCAGGTCTTTCGGCGATGACCCGGATGAAGTCGCGATTATGGGGACAGCTTTTGCGCAGGGACTCCTGGCCGGAGGAATACTTCCGGTTGCCAAGCATTTTCCCGGGCACGGGGACACTGCCGTGGATTCACATGGCACTCTGCCCAAGGTCTCTAATGACTTGAACAGACTGCTAAGGGTTGAGCTGAAGCCGTTTATAAAGGTATTTGACAGTGGATTTTGTCCAATCGTAATGACCGCCCATGTAGCTGTTCCGGCGCTGGAGAAAGATAGGGCCGTCATACCATCAACGCTTTCGTACAACGTGATAACCTCCCTTTTGAGAAATCGCCTGGGTTTCAATGGAGTCGTGATGACAGATGACTTGGGCATGGCCGCCCTGGCCGGCATTCCAACAGGAGAAGCAGCGGTAAGGGCCTTGGAGGCAGGTGCCGACATGCTCCTGGTGAGCAGGGGCAGCAACGTACAACTGGCTGTCAAGAAGGCGGTGCTCGACGCCTTGAGAAAAAAAAGACTTTCACAAGAGAGGATAGATTCTAGTCTGGGCAGGATATTGAAGCTGAAGAAAAGGGCCGGTATTCTGGACGGCTATGTCAAGGTGCCGTTCACCAGGAGACCGTCAAGGGCTGGAAAGAGACTCGTAATGGAAGTGGCCAGAAAGGGAGTCACAATGGTGTGGAACAAGGCCGGCGCTCTTCCGGTAAGAGGCAAAGGTCGAGTGACGGTGTTGTCACAGAGTTTGACGTTTCTCAAAGACATAAAGAGGCTCGTGCCGAAGATCGAGGGATGGAGTATCTCGTCGAGGATATCCAGGCCCTCAGCAGCCATGATCGTCAGGGAAGCCTTGCGGGGAGGCGATCCAAAAGAAATAATTGTGGCTGTTACCAACAAGAGGGGCAGGTCGATAATGGATTTATTGAAAAACAGAGTAAAGGCGCCTGTGGTGCTGGTGTCACTGGGCTCTCCCTACCTGCTGCAAGGCGGCACATGGGCAGATGCAGGTATTGCCGTGTACTCTTTCAGATGGCCTGCCTGCTGGGCCGCGGCGAGCGTGGTGGCAGGCAGATTGAATCCACAGGGAAAGCTTCCCGTCACCATCCCCGGGGTGGCTGAAAGGGGACGTGGCATTGGTTTTAAAAAATTCAGGGCCAAGCTTTCGTCGGGCAAGGCCGGCAAAAAGGAAGAAAAATCGTTCTCTCACTGAGGTGCAAGGAGTGTGGATGTGAAAAGGACCCTGCTTTCTACATTCGGTGCGGTTTTGCTTATTTTATTGGGCCTGATGAATACTGTTGGAGGTATTGGTTGGATTTGGGGAAGAACCATGTTGGCAATGGGGAAACTCGGCTCACAGGCCCAAGAGGAACAAATAACAACCAATGAAGCTGTTAGAGCAAAGATACAAAGATTGGAGAAAGTGGCGCCTGTTCTGGGCGCGTTTACTCTCCTTTTCGGGATTTGCGCAATTGTTGCCGGAGCAGCCGTTCTTGCCTTGAAACCCTGGTCTCATATTCTTGCCGTCTGTTCTATGGCCGGGGCCGGTGTGGTAACCTTGGCTTATGGAATGTTGCTGCATTTCGGTTTGTTTACGGTGTTCTTTCTGTTGCTCTATGCCTTTACGGCGGTTGCAGTGCTGTATTCAAAGCAGGAAGCATCGTAACCGATTTCATAGCCCCTGGAGACCAAAATGCAAGACCGGGAGACTAAGACCGCGCACTTCGGTTTGATGCGATGGGTCGCCTGGTCTGCAGGGATTTCCGCCTTTGCTCTTATTTCGGGACTGATTTGGGTATCGACACTGAAAGTGGAAGTTGCAACAAGGGTGTTCGGTCAAAGGGTTATTGTATCAGGAGAAAGGGCTGCGCTGAGATTGGGCGTCGTGGATGCTCGGACCGGAAGGTTCATGCCTGGGGCAAAGATTAACGTCAGCTTGGAGAGTGAAAAAGGTATTTTCCATATTTTAAAAGGAAAGAAGGGAATCCAGGATACAGTTGGAATAAATTTTATAGTGCCAAAAGGCCTGTATGGCCGGTCTGACTACTTGGTGAAAAGCGTATTGAACGGTCATGAGGAATTGCGAAGGATAGGCATTCGAATATTGAAGGAAACAGAGTTGGGTGAAGGAGGTGAAAAGTACAGAGATAACGACCTGCATGTCACAGGTGACAAGGCTCCGAGGATAACCAGGCTCGGCGGAGATGATCGGATCGAACTGTTTGCATTTCCCGAGGGGCCGGCCCTGGTATCAGGAATGGAAAACGAGTTGTTTTTCGTCATAGCCGGGAAAGGGGGCGAGCCCTTGCAGGCAACACTGAAACTGGATCTTGTGCCCGGCGGCTTCGCAGCAGGTCCGTCAGGTTTGATAACAGTGAAAGTGAAACCCAGGTTTGGTAGATGGTACAAGATTCATGCACAAGTAACAACGGAAGATCAGAGAACGGCATCCTTCCTGGTCGAGTTGCAGGTGCCTCCGGTTCAGGTGATTGTAAGGCCAAGGGCAAGGGTCTTGAAAAAAGGCCTTGATACGAGTGTATCTATTTCGAGTTTCAGGAACAAAACTTTCATTTACTGCGACGTGTGGTCACAAGGCCGGTGGATTCTTACAAAAGCAGTGAAGACTCTGACGGGCAAGGCCGAGATACCGTTAAGATTCGAACATTCGAGTATGATGTCTTCAAAGGCTCTGTCCGGGCCGCTGATGATTCAGTCGTATCTCAATCCATTCAACCCGGGTCGTGCACATGATGAGAGATTGATCTTCGTAGGAAACAATGTGAATGGGTGCAATATTGCTCACAAACTCACTGTGGCGGGATACGTATTGCCTGCATTTGAAATGGCATGGAATCATTTGGATGGTGCGGTCTGCAGGGATACGAACATGACCCGTGCTGCATTGGCATCGGCATTGAAAGGTTTTCATCCGCCCCCATTACTGCTTGATTCATTCAACCTGAAACAAGAGGAATTGAAGGCTTTCAAGTCCCGCGTGAGGTGGGTCTTGGCCGGGTTGCTTGGAGGTGGCGGCGGCATATTCCTTTTAGTAATCTACATAATCGTTTTGGGAAATTACCGTACAGGGCAAAAGGCCATGAATGACGCCCTGACAGAAGAATCCGGGCCGATTAGCAGCTCGAGACCACAAGGCGCTACTATTGAACTTTTTGCATTGATGACAATTATTGCATTGGCCCTGGCCGGCCTTGTTTACCTCCTGGTCAGCTTGAGATGGAGAATGTAGATTTATTGGACATTCTTGACGGCTTCGTAAATAGTCGAGGTATGGATCATGGATGTTATGATAATAATTGGAAAGGCTTTTAAGAGATCGAAACGTACTGTCCGTATCTGATTATTTTTCTTAGCAAGTTTATTTTACCGGCAGGACAATCAGGTCGAGAAAGTTTGCTATTGAGTTCTTACGCAGACGGTCTTGTCCTTCAGTTCGTGTTCCCCGACGGTATAGGGCGCCTCACATTGCCATCCTGAGCTACTTGGGCAATCGCCTACGTTAGAACAGAAATCAGTGCAATAACCTTTACAACTTCTGTCCGGGTGCTCTTTCCTGGCCCTTTGAAGATAGTCCTCCCTCGATTGATCGGTTGGCGCGAGCTTGACGTAACAGCTACCGGGATCATCGAAGCTCAACTTGACCTGCAGCTTGTCCTTATCAGAGCCCTCCGAGGCCGGTGGCGCGCATATTCCGGTCATGGTGCCGCCGTATGCCTGTTCCTTTGAAATACTGTCACAAATCGACTGTGTAAAGTCCACCTTGGAATCAGCGAGGGAACAGGGCCTGCATACGAAATTTGCCACTCCCTTACAATCGTCATCGGATTTACACATCCTGGTACATGCTCCGAGTGATCTCGATGTATATTTGATGAAAACACCCTCCAGGCAACGGTTGGACTCTTCGCTGACCGTACCGGCGTCGTAACATGGCGTGCATTGGGGTGTGAATTCATTACCCCAGGTTACACACATGCTGGATGAGCACCCGTTGAGTTTGTTTTGTTCCAGGCAATGCACATCCTTGCCCGTGGAACACTTGGTATTACATGGATCGCCCAAATCCTTGCCGCAACCCTGGGCCAAGAGCATTGCCGCCATTGCTGCGCCCAGATAGGTAAGCACCTTCATGGCATGTCACCACCTTTCAATGAGAAGACTTTCTAATCATCTGATAGTATTGAAGAAGCCCTGCGGGGTCAATAGAAATCTTTTGTCCCAAAAGCCTTGCTCGCGGGCGGAATCTTTAAAAAACTTTTACTTGACAGGCAATGCCTGCTGAAATAGCTTGAATATCAAGATAAATAGATAGATTCGAAGCTGTCAGGCTGATGTTATTGGTATGTTTTTATAGCTGCACGATGAACCATTTATGACGGAGGATGCCATGAAACAACAAAGGTGCACCACAAAATTAACTGCTTGGCCACTTTTTTTGGGCTTACCCCTCCTGGTCTTTTCCTGCCAGGACTACAAGTGGTCACCCAATACCAGTCCTGTGTGCAACGAGACCGATCAATCCTCTGTCCAGCCTGTCATCAAGTCACTGGACATACTGTTCGTAATAGACAATTCGGGTTCAATGGCCGAAGAGCAGAAGAACATGGCCGACAATTTCAACAAGTTCATAAAGCAGCTCGTGGATTCCGATGCAGACTACCAGATAGGTGTTGTCACCACAGACCTGGAATCCGGCAAGGGGGAACTCATTACAAAGGATGGAGATCCGAACCACAAGATTATCAAGTCGACGTGGGCGGCAGCCGATATACAAAATATATTCTCACAAAATATTCAACCCGGAATCAACGGGAGCAACTTTGAGAAAGGGCTTGGTGTTGCAAAGGCCGCGCTTTCACCAGAGATGCTGTCCAAGCCACTGGACCAAGGGGGCAACAAGGGATTCCTAAGAAATGACTCCACCCTCGGCATCGTGTTCGTGTCTGACGAGAACGATTGCAGTTACCCGCCAAGTGCAAAGTGTCCGGGCAACACCAACGCACCGGACTGTATTAGTGAGAGTAACGCCACTTTCGAGTGTGACGACAAGGAAGACCTGCTTACAGACGTGTCGGAATTCTATGATTTTTTTGTGGACGATGACGGCGCAGGCGCAGCAGACACGGGCCTTCGTCCACCAAAGAAGATAATAGTAGCCGCAATAACCGGTATCCGGGATGACACCTCCCAGGAGGCATGTGTAAACGTTGACGGTAATATAAGGAAGTTGGATATCGCTTGCTGGGCCTTGAAGCCCGATGATGTCGGCGGGACAGGCACTAATGGTGTTTTAGCTGATCCGGAGGGAGGAGGCAGGCAGTCCAAGTTCACCGTGGATCCGGGAGATCGGCAGTTTTCGGCCCAGGATGTAACTGACAATAAATACGTGCGTATTAAGAATTCAACCAAGGAGTGCGACAACGGCGTATGGCCTATCAAGGAAAAGGTGGACCAGGAAAACTCGGTCATGATCGAGAATGTAGGCGGTTCGGGTCTTTTCGAGGCCGATACCGGTCTTGACTGGGAGGTCGGGGTTTCTCCTGGATTTGCTACAGAAGGAACAAGGTACCAGGAACTCGTGAAAAGGTTCCCAAGGGGTTTTCTAGGAACAATTTGCACCTTTGACTGGGGGCCGACCCTGGAGAGGCTCGGAGCCGTGTTCACCTTGAAGTTCGAGTTTTGCCTGGCCGATCCTCCTGCAGGTCTGGCCGACCTGCTCGCCAAGTATGGAGGCGACGGAGAAGCAGCTTGTCCGGAGGTGGAGAATCTGGTCAATGTAAAAGTGGATAACACGCAGGTTCATTGCAATGATCCGAGTCACCCTTGGAGGGTCGTGGAGGACAAGACAAACTGCCCGAACGGGTCTGGTTTCAAGGTGGAATTCTACAACTCCGCGCGTTCAGACTGCAATACGGACCCGCCTGGGCCAAAATGTTTCCCTCAACCGGGGCAAAAGGCTCAAATTTTCTATCTTTCGCAAGAAGGGAACTCCGAGAGATGTGTGGGTAAGGACAAGAATAAACAAGATTGAATATCCAGGTGAGTGGTGTGCGAGGTAGGCTTGCATACCGGCTGGTGGACTAGGATGTTGAAAAAGCACGAGGAGAAATGGTGACAATGGGCCGTATCAATAAGCTGGTCGCAGCAGTAGTCGTCTTTGTTTTCATTCCAGCCGTCGGGATAAACGCCCAGGAGGTGGATACTCCCAGGAAGGTTGTGCCGCTCAAGGATCGAATAAAGTCGGTCCAGCAGAAGGTGTTCCTGAAAAAGGGAAGGTTTGAATTCGGCCCGCTTTTCGGCTTCGGCTTAAATGATAACTATGTGCACAACTTCCAATTGGGAGCGATCTTGGCTTACCATATAACCGAGCAGTGGGCAATCGAAGCGGGCGGCGGCTACACTTTGCACAAGGTCAAGGGCTGGATAGACGATGTGGAAAATGTCTACAACATGCAAATTTTCCCCCATATCGCCTATAAGGAATATGCGTTGAATGTCGGTGCCACATGGTCGCCTATCTATGGGAAATGGTCCATACTGGATGATTTCATCATACACCTCGACATGTATTTACTGGCCGGATTCTCCGGGTTGGGCGTGGATGGATCATTCAAACCCGGTGGCCAAGTGGGCGTGGGTATGAGCATATTTACTACAAGGTGGCTGTCCCTGAGGCTGGAATACAGAGATACGATGTACGGTCAGGATGGATTCGCCAACCACATGCTCTTCTTTGTCGGTGCCGGGTTCTGGGTGCCCTTCGATTTCCATTACACAACAGGTGTAAAGACCATCAGGCGAACAGCCCGGCAGGAACAACCCGCAAAGAAAAAGAAGAAGAAAGAGGAGAAAAAGGAGGAGAAGAAGAAAGAAGAGAACGAGCCTTCACTGGACGACATACAACTCGAACTCGGTGAGTGAGGGAGGCGCGGCATGAAGTCAGCATCGCTTTCAATTGTCGCAGCCGTCTTGGCAGGGTTTTTCTTTCATCCCGGTATGGCTCTGGCCAAGGAAAAGACACTCGACCTGGGTCCCATGACACTCGATGTGGACAGCCCCCAGCGCAAGCGCCTCGATGCGGCCATGGAGGCGTATCAGAATAAACGTTTCTTTACCGCGAGTCAGGGTTTCTACAACTTGCTGCAGGATCCAGAGGCTGCCGAGTACCACGACAAGTCCGAGTACTATCTGGCCAAGTGCTTGCTGCATCTCGAGCTTTATCATGCAGCCTTGGGATGGTTCTCAAAGATCCTCGATCGAGGTCCTGAACACAAATTTTACAGGAAAACATTCAAGTGGCTTTTCAAGATAAGCAGCAACATCAGAGATGAGCAATTGATTCTCGATTACATGGCAAGGGCCTCGTTACAAAAATTTCCAAGGCGTTACAAGAACCAGTTTTCCTACCTGTTGGGCAAATACCACTACCTTAGGGGAAATTTCCCGGACTCGAGGGAACTTTTGGCCAAGGTCTCACCACGGTCGATATATTATGTGAAGGCAAAGTACCTCGAAGGTATCATGTTTTACAGGGAGGAGAGGCACCAGGAGGCTGTAAATACCATCAAGGCCATGGTGAAAGCATTCTACAGTCCGGACAACCCGTCTTTGGACGAAACGATTATTGAGATGGCTGTCCTGACGATAGGAAGGATCTATTACCAGAGGCATCGATTTTCCTTGGCGGCGAAATATTTCAGCCAGATATCCAGGGATTCCGAAAACTGGCTCGAGTCCCTGTTCGAATTGGCATGGACATATTTCAGGATGGGAGATGACGACAAGGCCCTTGGCGCGCTTCATACGCTTCAGGCCCCGTTTTTTGCAAATGAGTACTACCCGGAGGCACTTATATTGAAGGCGGTCATCTACCATGAAAACTGCCGTTATGAAAAATCCCGGGAGATACTGGAACAGTTCCTCGCCCAGTACAAGCCCTTGAGAGAAGAACTTAAAAGTTATTTGAGAGCCCATGCCGCTCCTGAAGATTACTATGCCTTGTTCGAGGGAACGTCATCAATCGGAGAGAATACCTTGATCCTGGCAAGGGTTTTGAAACTTGCCCTGCAAGACAGGGAGCTTCGCAGGATACGCTCTGCATTGAAAGAATTGAAAGACGAGAGGAACGTTGTGGAGAGTTCGGCCGGCAGGTGGAGGGGGACTCCTCTGATAGAAGCATTACTTCGTGAATTGGAAAACAGGAAGAAGCAGCTAATAAAGAGGGCGGGAAAGATAATACAACGGAGCTTTGTGAGGGCCGAGGATCAATTGAGAGACCTGATCAACCAAGCTATGCGAATTCAACTGGAAACGACCTTGGGGGAGAAGGAAACCTTGGAAAAGGAGATGCAGGGGATGAAGCCGCCGAAGCCGATAAGCGAGTTCGAATGGACGTCCGATGTGGATGATGAACATCTGTACTGGCCGTGGGAGGGTGAATACTGGAGAGATGAACTCGGTACCTATGTGTACGCGATAACAAGGAGGTGTCCGAAATGATCGGCCGCCTGATTACCCTAATTACAGCGACTCTGGTTTCCTTTACTATGATGGTGCCTGTTTCCGCGCTTGGCGCAAAAAAAGAAGCTAAAGGCAAGAAAAAGGAAAATGCCCGGCCTACCTTGAAACTCCAGGATTTTTACGAGAAGAAGGAATTACAGGTCGGCGTCAAGCGGCGAGAGGCGATTCAGATGATCAA
Organism: Deltaproteobacteria bacterium; assembly: GCA_013152945.1. Taxonomy (GTDB): domain Bacteria; phylum Myxococcota_A; class JAADFL01; order JAADFL01; family JAADFL01; genus JAADFL01. The sequence continues at coordinate 10,420 of JAADFL010000025.1, forward strand.
GAAATTGATCGCTGAAGGCGTATCTGACGAAAAGGAAAAACCCGACCTGTACTTCAGGCTCGCCGAGTTGTATTGGGAAGAGGGTGAGAGTTGGTATATGCAGGGCATGAGCGTGGATGATGATAAGAATCTTTCAAGGGCGGATAAGAAAAGAAAGAAGAGGGAATATTTTAAGAAGCAAAAGAAATTTCAACTCAAGGCCATCAACCTGTACAAGTCCATAGTTACTAATTATCCGACCTTTTACAAGAATGACGAAGTACTGTTCTACCTGGCGCAGAGCCAGTCCGAGGTCGGGCTCGAAAAGGAGTCTTTATACAACTACAGGAGACTCATCAAGGATTATCGAAAGAGCAGGTTCATACCTGATGCTTATCTGGCCTTCGGAGAGTACTATTTCGATCACAATGATCTGGAAAAGGGTTTGCGTGCCTATCTGAAAGTGGCTACCTTCAAGGAGGCGAAGGTCTATCCCTATGCTTTGTACAAGATAGGATGGTGTTATTACAATCTTGGGCACTTTGAGAAAGCACTCAAGAAATTCGAGCAAGTTATCAAGCTCCAGAAAACCGGTAGAAAGGGCCAGAAAAAGATGGCCTTACGTAGAGAGGCTATCAAGGATTTGGTTCGTACATATGCGCAAGTAGGCGAGCCCAAGGAGGCAAAGGATTACTTTCTCCGAGTGGCAGGTGAAAAGGACTATAAATGGATGTTGGAGGGGTTGGCGATAGCCTTTTCCGACCAGGGTATGGATGATTACTCGTCGGAAATATACAGAGTGCTGATTTCAATGAATCCGCAAAACCCCAAGAATCCCGTCTTCCAGGCAAAAATAGTGAGTAACACGCAAAGATTGGGTGACAAGAAACGGACTGTCCTGGAAGTATCCAATCTGGTGAGGATCTATAAGACATTCCTTGAGCAGGACCACCCTGCAAAAATCAAGAAAAAGATAGAGAGGAAAGTCGACAAACAGATCAGGATGCTGACGGAGATCTATCACTCCGAGGCCCAGAAAACCAAGAATACGTCCACATACAAGTTGGCTTTCAAGCTTTACAGTCTCTACTTGAAGCTGTTTCCGGATTCTCCCAAGGCCGACGAAATGCGCTTCTATTATGCTGATTTGGCTTATAAATTGCGGAAATACAAGCTGGCAGCCGAGGAGTATACCAAGGTTTTGAAAAAGAAGTGCGGCAAGGCCAAGGACAAGAAAGACAAGGGTATTCTTGCGGACGCCGCTTTTGGTGCAGTCTCTGCATGGGAGCGGCTGTCTAAGAGAAAATTGTCCCACCGGGGACAAGTGCGGACCAAGAAAAAGGGACAGGAGTACAAGCCTGAACCGCTTCCAGAGCCGGAAAAGAAGATGCTCGAGGCATGTGGCAACTATGTTAAATGTGTGCCGAACGGAGATCAGGCTCTTAAGGTTGCATACAATAGTGCACTGATTTTTTACAAGCACAATCATTTCAAGGAGGCTATCAGGAGATTCGCTTTTATTACAGAAAAGCATCCGGAGGCAAGAGAAGCAGAGGCATCAGCCAACCTAATTCTTGATTCTTTCAACATACTCCGGGATTGGAAGAGTCTGAATCACTGGGCACGGAAGTTTCTGAAGGATAAGGTGATCTCAGGTAAAGAAAAAGGCAAGATGAAGGATAGGCTGAAAAAACTTATCGAGGAATCCCAATTTAAAATAGTGGAGGCCATGGCCAAGGGACAAAAGGGAGCCAAGGTGGCGGAGGCATGGCTTGCTTTTGTCAAAGAATTTCCAAAATCTTCCGTGGGAGACATGGCGCTTTATAATGCCTCTGTTCATTACATGTTGGACAAGATGATTGACAAGGCAATTAATGTCAGGGAAAGGCTTATCAAGGAGTATCCCAAGTCAAAGCTTTTGGCAAAGACGACTTACCAGTTGGCAACCAACTACGAGCAGCTTGCGGAATGGGAAAAAGGCGCCAAGCATCTCGAGAATTTCTACAAACTCTCGGAAAAAAGACGAAAGAAGGCTTTGAGCAAGGATGAGCGCGATTTTTTCAAGAAGAATGCAGATAAGGCATTGAAGAGGGCGGGTATCTACAGGGAGGCCCTGGGCCAGTACAGGAAGGCTGTGGACGACTGCCAAACCTATGCCAGAGTCTTCAGGAAGAACAAGGATGCGCATAAGGTGTTCTTCAGAATAGGATTGCTTTACGAGAAAGCCAAGATGTGGAGGAAGGCCGCGGATATCTACAAAAAATACAGGAAATTCAAAGGTGATCCTAACTTGATTCTCGAAGCTTCCACCAGACGCGGGCTGATGTTGCAAAAGATGAGGAAGAGAAAAGATGCCAAGAAGGCCTTTGTTGAAACAATAAAGTTGTTTAATGGTTTTATTAGACGTAAAAAGGTAATAACTAACGGTGAGCAATGGGTGGCGCAGGCTGATTTTATATTGGCACAGGATACCTTCGACGAATTCAAGGCCGTCAAGCTGAAATTGCCGCAAAAAAAGCTTGAGAAATTGTTAATCAAAAAGGCGTCTCTTCTACAGAAGACAGAGGCGAGGTACAAGAGATTACTTAGATACAAGCACTCGGATTGGCCCATTGCAGCCCTGTTCAAGATAGGAATGGCATATCAGGATTTTGCAAAGTCATTGATCAAGGCTCCTGTGCCCCCGGGTATGACCCCGGAACAAAGAGAAATTTATCGATCCGAGCTGGAAAGCAGGGCGATACCTGTAGAAGAAAAGGCCATGGAAGCCTATACAAAGGGTCTTCAGGCCAGTGGTCGCCTGGACATATACAATAACTGGGTCACTCGTACGGAGAGGAAACTCGCCGAGGTCAGACCTGAAGAGTATCCGGCCGATACCGAGCTGTTGTACAGCCCGGAGTACATGTACGAGGGATTTGTTGGAGCCGGCCTGATATCAGAAGGAGGCCGATGAACATGTGTACAAAGTTGAGGGTTAAAGTTGAAGGGTTGTTCCTGGCAATCCTGACAGCAGCAATGATCCCGGCATGCGGAGGGCCGCAGACAAAGAAGGAAGCGAGAGAGGTCAAGGCTGCTCCGAAACCAGCAAAGCGTCCATCTCTTAAGCCGATACTGCAGAAATACAAGGAGCAGAAAGCAGTCGGAGCAGTTGATTACAGCGGCCTTATCAAGGAATTGAAGGAAATAGTGAAATCATTTCCTGATTATGCTGAAGCCTACCATGACATAGGATTCCTCCTGGAGAGGAGTGGGAAGCTGGAACAAGCCGCCAATGCCTATAAAAAGGCAATCAAGGTAAATCCAAAGCTCGAAGCTGCTGCAACAAACTTGGCCAGAGTTCTGATGAAAATGGGACGCGCAAAGGAGGGTTTGCAAGAATTCAGGAAATTGGCGGCCAAGCATCCTTCCAGCTCGGCGGTCCAGAAAAACCTGGGTGACATGTTACGTGCTGCAGGGAAATACAAGGAGGCGGAAGATGCATTCCACATGGCATTGGCCCGGGACCCGGACGATCCGGATACGCTTGCCCTCTTGGCCAGATTCTATTTTGAACAGGGTCGGACCGAATTGGCCAAAATGGTGGCGTCTATACTAATCCCGAGGAATGACAAGGCTGGCAGAAAAAAGCAAAACGCCGGTCTCTACAACTTGTTGGCCCAGAACTTGATTAAGGAAAAAAACTATCGCTTGGCAGTCAGAAAATTGAAGAGCGCCATAAAAGCCGATCCGACTTCCTCTGCGCCTAGGATGAACTATGGAATGCTGGCGTTGAAGTACTGGGATTTCGAGACGGCCAAGGAGAATTTCGAGGCGGTATTGAAGGTCGATCCGGGCTATGTAGATGCACATGTAGGCCTGGGCGTGGCATTGAGGGGCCTGAAGCGTTACGATGAGGCGATTGCGCACTACAACAAGGCATTGGAGATCAATCCGAAATGTGAAAAGGCTTTATTTGCTCTTGGCGTGATCAATGAAAAGTTTATCGATCCTCCCAAATTGGAAGAGGCCAAGGATTATTTCCAGAAGTACCAGAAGCTTTTGGGTCCGCGTCTTACGAGAAAGGATCCGAGTCATTACCACCTGAAGGAAATCGTCTCGCGCATTTCTTATAAAAAACGGGAAGCGGAACGAAAGAGTATGCAGGAGAGGTTGGAGCAAGCCAAAGCGCGCAGCGAAGAAGAACGCAGACAAGTCGCGTTGAATTCCGCCAAGGCCATGGGAGAGACTGCTTTGAAAGTTGCGGTCTCGGCCGAAAAGGGAGCCAGGCAGGTCCTCAAAGAGTTGAACAAGGTGGAAGGGACTGCACAGGCATCGCTTATAAAATTAGCGGCGGAGCAGACATTGTTCCAGGGTTGGAGAACGAAAATTGCGTCGAAGAGACTGGCTGATGCCGTGAAATCAAAGGATCTGGGCGGTGCGAGGGAATCGTCTGATACTGCCTTGGGTTCTGCGGCAGTGGCCGAGTTGCTTGTTAAAGTTGCTGAAAAGCATCTTTCAGAGGCAAAGGCTGCCAATGCGGCAAAGGTGGCGAAGGTAGACGCCAAGGAAAGTGCGGAAGCGGCCAAGAAGGCTGCAAAGGCGGCAGCAGAGAGCGCAAAGGCTGCTGCTTCTACCGGGGAGAAAAAGCAAGCGGCTGTTGCCAAGGCTGCGGCCCAGGGTGCCATGAAGGCGGCACGGGTTGCCGAAGCAGCTTCAAATGCAGCTTCAAAGGCGGCCGACAAGAATGATGTCTCTGGCGCAAAGGGATCTGCAACAAAGGCAAAGGAGGCACGCAAGGAAGCCGAGGCTCTGGCAAAGAAGGCAGAGGATGCAAGGAAACAAGCCGACAAGGCTGCTAATGAAAAAAAGAAGGCAAAAGAGGCGAAGTTGAAGGGTGAGCTGGACAAGGCGGCCCAGAGAGCCAAGAAGGCCTTGGATGATGCGAATAGTGGCGCCACCGATGCATCGACTGCAGTGGAAGGCATCTTGGATTTGAATGTACCCCAGGCCGTGAAAGCAAAGAAGGCTGCAGCAAGAGCAGGAAGTTTGGCCAAGAAGGCCGCAGCCTTTTATGACAGGGTGACAAAGGCTGTTAACAGCAAGGACCCAAAAGCTGCAACCAAGGCGGCCGATCAGGTTGAGCGGCTGGCCGGGCAGGTCAAGGAGCTGTCTAAGGAAGCCCAGGCCAAGGCCGAGGAAGCCAAGAAAGAAGCTGAAGCGAAAAAAAAGGCCGAGGAAGCCAAAAAGGTGGAAAAACAAAAAAGGCTGGAGGAAGAGAAGAAACTGAAGGAACAGAAGCAGCAATTGGAAGAAAAAAAGAAAAAAGCAGAAGAGGCGAAAAAGGCGGGTGAAGCGGCGAAATCCAGGGAAAAGATTAAGGAAAAAACCGCCGCCCCGGTTAAAGATGGGAAACCGGGTAATGCCAATGCTCCGGTAAAAAAGAAAGAGGAGAAGAAAACAGAAAAGAAAACGGAAAAGACTAAAAAGAAAGAGGATAAGAAAAGTTCGAATTGAAGACATATTTGAACCTGGTGAGCTTTGGAGCTGAATGAGTTATAATGAGTGCAGATGGTATCGGATTTTAGGAAACTCTTTGGTTCTTTGGAGGTGTAAAATGAAAGCCTGCTTGAAACATACTTTTTTATTGCTCCTGGCATTCATTGTGGCAGTGTCATTGATGTGGATTCCTTCTTCTGCATATGCGGATGACGAAGATTCGGATGAAGAGGCTGCGGAAGGAACCGTGTCCGAGGGGGGCGTGTTGTACAAGAAGAAGACCGTGTACGATTTCGAAGATGATACGATTACCGGCGATCTGACAAAACCTGATGGAGAATTTTTGAGTAGTCGTGAAAAGACCAGGCATAAGAGCCTTATAAAGATAAGGGATAACTTTAAGGAGCAGATATTGCGGTCGGTAAATGAACTTTGATGGAACAAAGTAAATGTTGCGGGTGTCTGACGTATTAGTGAAGTCAGAATTGACAGCTTTGTAAAAAGTCGGAGTATGAATCATGGATTCCATGATTTTGGACGGAAAGGCTGTAAGAAAGATTGAAATCAATTGTTACATGAGCCTTGCGCGACATTTTGTGAAGCCACAAGAGTTAGTATGATGTGTTTTGGTGGCATAAAGTGGCCGGGCTGATCCGGCTTTTGGAGTTGAGGAATGGGTGTGCCGATTTTCCTTGAGGTCTTCAGAGAGGATGAACTGCTTGAAAAAATTTCCCTTGATAAAAAGGTCATCAAGATAGGCAGGCTTGCCTCGGCTCATGTGCGTATTGATGATGATGATGTATCGCGGGTCCATGCAGTGATTGAGGTTTCCGGGCCAGGCGAAATCTTTATTATCGATATGGGTAGCGCTAAGGGAACGTCTGTCAATGGCAAGAAAGTAACTACCAAAAGCAGGATATCCGAGGGTGATGAAATTGTCCTGGGAAAAATAAGAATCCTGGTTCATACGGATCCCGAAAAGATTGGAGTTCTTGAAACCGCCGGTGATGAACCAGAGGTGGACAAGGGCGGGCAAGAAGAAGACTTAAAAGAGGACTCGGGTAAATCAGCGGAAGATAAAGTCATTGGGAATGAAGAGGAATCGGACTCCGTCTCCAAAGAATCTCCTCCACGGGATGCTAAAGAAACTGTTATGCAGGAAACTGCAAAGTCTGAGACTGAGCCTCCGGCAGAGGCACAGAAGGTGCGCGAAATCAGTGGAACGGGCGAACCGGTGGAACAGGAAGAGGAATCCGGCAGGGACTCGGAGCCGGAAGACCTGCCGGAACAGGAAGCTCTGGACGAGGATGACTATCCGGAAGATGAAGAAGATCTGCATGACTATGAAGAGGGTTACCACGAGGATTACGAAGAATATGAAGGCTATGATCCTGATTTGAGTCTTACCGAGGAGGATTTGGAGGAGATTGAGGATCATAGGGCTGGCGAGGTCCTCCAGGTCAAGATGTTCTGGGAAGATACCATGCTCGGAGTCGAGCACCTGAACCCAAAGAAAAACCAAGTGATAACCGTAGGTGAAGACAAGAAGGCCCATTTTTACGTTCCTACCGATTCAGAAATGGATCTGTGGCCGTTGGTGAAGGTCGAGACAGGCGAATACCTGCTTTGTATAGCAGAAGGCATGGAAGGATATGTGGAAAGAGGTGGTGAGCGGACTTCTGTAAAGACATTGGTGGAAGAACGAAAAGCCAGGCCCAGTGATGAAGGAGATGGAATTTATGAGTATCCATTTCCAGGCGATGCCACGGCTCATGTTGCCTATGATACGGTGGAGTTCGACATCAAGTTCGTGGTTCCCGGTAAAAAAGTGGTGGTACCGTGGTGGACCACCATAAACTGGGCATTATTTCAGACCTTCATTTTAACCGCTGCTTTGGAAATTGCAGTATTGGGGCTTGCATTCTGGTATCCACCCGAAGCAGAGAGCTTGAGCCTCGACCTGTTTTCTACTCCCAACCGCTTTGTCAAGTTCATTATTCAGGCGCCAAAGGAAAAAAAGAAAAAGAATCTCAAGCTCGGCAAGAAACCGGGTAACAAGGGAAATGCCGGCAGGTACAAAGGCAAGGAAGGCCGGGCCGGCAACAAGAACAAGCCTATCAAGAAAAAGAAACTTTCCAGCGAGGACATCAAGAAGTGGCTGGATGCCACCAAGAGAGCCAGGGATGCAAAGGTTGCGAAGAGCAAGGGAATATTGAAGATACTTGGAAATGCAGGAGGAAGTTCCGGGCTCTCCAGCGTGTTCGGCCGAAGCGGACTGGGGGGTGATATCGACAGGGCCTTGGGTGGTGTCACTGGTGGCGCCGGCACGGGGAATTCCGACCTCGGAGGCTATGGAGGCCTGGGCGAAAGGGGCACGGGGCCTGGTGGAGGAGGCACGGGTGACCTGATTGGTCTTGGGAGATTGGGCACAGCCGGACGGGGTGGTGATGGTAACGGTTATGGTTACGGCATGGGTCAACTTGGCCGAAAGGGTGAACGAGGTGTATCGGTAGAGACAGGCCAGGCCATCATCATGGGAGCCTTGGATCGGTCTATTATCAAACGGGTTATCAGGAGTCACAGGGCCCAGATAAAGTATTGTTATGATCGAGAATTGGTCAGGACAAAGGGATTGTTCGGCAAGATAGTGGTTCAATTTACAATACAACCTTCGGGAAGAGTATCACAGGCGAGTGTGGCACAGACTACCATGCATAACCGGAACGTGGAGAACTGCGTGGTAACCCGGATCAAGACATGGCGTTTTCCGAAGCCAAAAGGTGGAGGTATTGTCATCGTCAAGTATCCGTTTATATTCAAGACGGCGGGAAATTAGGTTATCCCCGCTTTATGGATAGTCTTGACGACAGGTGCTTTTCCCGCTGTTTTTCATAATTAGTGATCTTGGCAAATGAAACTGTTTTGAACTCACTTTTTTGAAATGGTAATGATTTGAATCATTCGGACGGCAGCTTGAAATCCGGGTATCCCGCCAAGGATTTCAATTACCAAAAACAAATGGTTATTACCTGCCCCGAGCTGATATGCAATTTTGTCACTTCCTTGATAGGCAGAACTCCTTGTATGAAAATTGCCGAAACTCCGGATTTCATGTTTGGACTTCGTCAATAATTCGGAGCCGAACCCATCTAACGGCCTTCTTCTTCTGAAAATTCCTTGACTTTAGGCACCCTCATGGTAGTAAAAAAAATGCGGGTATTGAAAGATTCCCGTCTTAATAAATGTGAAACGAGGATCAGGAGTAGGGTATATATGTTACAGCCTGTCAATGCCGGAAATGCCGACATGGCAATAATGAATTGCGTGACTTGTCGTAATGGTTCCCTGCGCATGCCGCTGCTGACCCTTGTTGGAGTTTTTAGGGCGGATTGTGCCGGGCAACGCCTATTTTGGAGGCAATATAATGGTTAGGCAGTTGTGGTTGGTCGTTTTGATATTATTGTTTGCTTTTTCGGCATGCACTGAAAGAAAGCAGGCGGTCGAGCACAATAACAAGGGGGTTCACTACGCCAGGGACGGCTATTATGACGCGGCTGTGGGAGAGTTCAAAAAGGCCTTGGCATTGAACCAGGACTACTCGGAATGCAGGGTGAATCTCGGACTCGTGTACATGAAGATGAAAAGGTGGGACGATGCAAAAGAGCAGTTTAATAAAGCGGTCAAGCAAGCCCCGGATAATGCGGAGGCAAGGTTCAACCTGGGAATGGTATTCTTGCAAAAAAAGGATTACTCCAGCGCGGAAAAACAATTCAAGAAGGCGGTAGAACTCAACCCCGGGCATGCCAAGGCCAACTACAATCTGGGCGTAGTGGCCCAGGAGCTCGGCAGGAAATCGGAAGCCATCAGGGCCTATGAAAGAGCGATTGAATTGGATAAAGAGTTAATAGATGCATATATTCGTCTTGCTCAAATCTACCATGAACAAGGAGCATATGATCGCGCTGTTGGCGTTCTCCTGGACGCAGCCAGGATCAGGGATAACAATGAATTTCTTTTCAATAATCTGGGCATGGCGTATGTGGGCCAGGAGAAGTATGAACAGGCTGTGGATGCCTTTGAAAAATCGGTAAAGATAAATTCCAAATATCCTGCGGCACAATTCAACCTGGGGATGACATATGCAAAGTTGGAGAAAAACATTCCGGCAATGGAGCACTTGGAGGCCTACTTGAGGATTGCCAAGCGCGAAGACGATCCGGACAGGTTCGAGCAAGCACAGCAGACGATAAGTATCTTGATGAAAAAACAGTACGGCGGCCAATAATAATTCTTGATGCCTGCCGGGCACCGCAGAGGAGACGATGAGCGCAGCGTTGGCTAATAATCTCCGGGAAGCCCTGGGGCACCTCAGGCGCAATCCGGCGAATGATGAGGCTTTATCCCGATGTGAATCCCTTCTTCGTGATAGAGGCAGGTTTGGAGATCTTGTACGCCTATACGAAGAATTGGCACTTGTGCTTCCACCGGATGAGGCGGCACGAATGCTTGTCAAGGCGGGTAGATTATGGCGTGAACATCTTGGCAACAGGGAAGGGTCGAGACTGGCTTTTTTAAAATCCTTGAAATTTCGGGAGACAATCGAGGCCCTGGATGCGCTGATCGACATGGCCTTGGAATCCAGGAACTGGTGGGGGGCAGCCGGTTTCATGGAAAAACGCGCAGAGCTCCTGGATGAACCGGTGGAAAAGGCCGAGGCATTTATTAAAGCGGCCGAGCTTTACAAGGACAGGCTGAGAAGGAACAGGGAATCGGCATTTCTTTACAGGAAGGCATTTCTGGTGGCTCCTGCAAGGGTGGATATCTTCGAGAACGAGATTGCGATTCGTAGTTCAAGGGGAACATGGGCCGAGGTAACAAGAACCCTTGAGATGCTGGAAGATGTGCAGCCCGAGGCAGAGGTTTTATCCAAAGCGTATCTTTTGGCCGGGGAGGCCCTTTCAGAAGCGCCGTTGCAAAGTGAAAGGGCCTTGGATTGCCTGGACCGGCTCCGGGAACTGGGCGTTGAAGCAGAGCGAGCCGAGGAGTTGAAGGCCAAGATAGAAGCGGACCGGCAGGATAGTAAGAAACGGATTCGCGCATTGCGGGAAGCTGCTTTGAATGCACATAACAAACTCGAAGCGAGCAGTCTCTATTTGAAGGTAGCCGACCTTTACATAGTAGCTGAATCAGACAAGGAGCGAGCTGTAGAAAATGTCGAAAGGGCATTGTTATTGCACCCGGGGCATATGGAGGCGATTTACTTCCTGGAGAGGCTGTACTCCGAAGGTGAGAAGTTCAAAGAACTGGTCGAGTTCCTGGAAAAGGCCGCTGCCGGCTTGTTGGATGAAGAGGATAGGGTTGATGTTCACCTTAAACTCGCGCTCCTGTGCACGACATACCTGGAAAATCCCGAGAAGGCCATAGAACATTACAAGGCTGTACTGAAAGCCGATCCCAGCAACCAGGAAGCTGTTGACTCGTTGAGAGAATATTTCCAAGCCAAGGGTGATATCAATTCGGCTGTCGGGTTTCTTTTGAAAGCAGCAGAGAACTCGGGCTTGTCAGCGCAACGGGTTTCTTTTTTCAAACAGGCTGCTGAATTACAGCACGACGCGGAGGATCTGGACGGAGCCGGGAAGAGTTACGAGAGAATCCTTGAGGATGATCCGTTCAATGAAGAAGCGATGGACTCCCTGGTAGAGATTTACAGGGCCTTGAGCCTTAACAGGGAGCTTGCTTCCATTCTCGGCAGGATTGCAGACATAAACACCGGTCAGGCCAGGAAAGAAAAGTTGTTGGAATGGGCACGAGTCCTCGAGGCTGACTTGGAAGATCCTCTTGGTGCCTTTGACGCTCTTTCCAGAACGATAATTGAATTTCCGGATGACAATGGTTTTCGAAAAGAGCTTGGCAGACTTGCAGAGAAAACCGGCAAACTCAAAGAATTGGCTCGACTATACGAGGAGTCCCTGGCCGGTTCTCCAAAGAATGAAGATTGGATGTCCTTGATGTTCGAACTTGCCGATTTGTACAAGGGTCGGATCGAGGATTATCGAAAAGCAGAAGAATGCTACCGGAGGATTATAGAGGTGGAGCCGGCCGACCACCGTGCCTTTGCTTCCCTGAAGGCCCTCTATGAAATGGGCGGCCGGTGGGCAAACCTGGTCGAGCTGTTGAGCCAAAGGGCTGAAATGTTCGAAGAGACCCACCCGGATGAGGCCGTATCCCTTTGGAAAGAAAGTTGCGAGGTATACAGGGAGCATTTGCGCTCACCCGAAAAGGCCATTGCAACAGCAAGACGGATTTTACAACTGGCTCCGGATGATGGGGAGACCGAAGAACACTTGCTGTCATTGCTCGTGAGCGAACGAAAATGGAAAGAATATACGGATTACCTTATGGCGAAGGCCGAGGCGGCAGAAGAGACGGCCGACAAGATCGCAATATACAAGCAAATACTGCATGTCTTGGAAACTAACGGTGGTGATTACCAGGTTGCGGCCGAAATCGCCGGAAGAATCGTGGAAGTTGCTCCGGAAGATTACGAGGCAGTGAAAAAATTTGCCGGATTTCTCAAACACCTGGGACGCTGGGAAGAATATGCATCGGCTCTACAAAGGGTTTTACAGATTTGCCGGTCCGAACCGGACAAGTGTGAACCGGCAATCATTCGGGATTTGAATTTGGAGCTTGCTTCTGTCTTGGAATGGCAGTTGGAAAGGCCGGATTCGGCTGCTCAGGAATATGCATCGATAGTTCGAGAAGATCCCTCTTGTGAACAAGCCGTCCAGGCACTGGAGAGGTTGATTGATATAGAGTCTGCGGCGCCATATGCATCAGAGGTTCTTGAACCCGTATTCGAAAAAAACGAGGATTGGCCTAAGTTGGTAAAGGTTCTGAAGGTAAAACTGAAGGGCATTTCAGGGAGAGCCAGGAGTAAACTTCAAAAGAGGATAAGCAAGATTGCCGAAGAGAAACTGGAGAGGGTGGACGAAGCTTTTGACGGCTATGCTGCGGCATTCGAGGGGGATCCGGACAGCAATACGGCAAAGGAAGAGTTGGAACGGGTGGCTGCAGAGACCGGCCGCTGGTCTGAATTGGCCGATATTTTCATCAGGACCGAGAACGAATTGGACGATTCTGCCAAGGCCGCTGGTTTGAAACTGGACGCAGCTAAAATTCTCGTCCATCGTTTGGGAAAGCTGGATCAGGCGGCTTCCATATACAAGGAGTTGTACACGGCCGATCCGAACAACCAGGAAGTATTCGATGATTTGGCCGAATTGTATCGACGATTGGATATTCCAGGTGATTTGGCCGCACTTCTGGTGGGACATGCGGGCCGGGTCGAGGACCCTGAACGGGCTGCCGATTATTTACGCGAGGCCGCCGACCTCTTCGAGGAAAAGTTGGACGATTTGGCCAGTGCTGCAGATGCCTTGAAGGGAATAATCGAGATTCGGCCCGGAGACAAGGAAATACTGGCGCGTTTAGCCAGATTGTACGAACGGGATCAGGACTGGCATGGGTTGGAGAGTGTGCTGAAAGCATTGGCCGATCAGGCCGGTGAAGACAGTGAGCGGACGGCTATGGAGATCATGTTGGGCCAACTCCAGGCAGGCCCGTTGTCCAGCGGTGAGGAAGCAGTAGTTACTTTCTCCGGAATACTCGAAAGGGATCCGGAGAATGAAGACGCCCTTGCCGGGTTGGAGGAATTTCTCGAAGATGATGCGTTGAAGGTCGATGCATCCAAGGTCCTCGTTCCCATATACAGGCATAACAAGGAATGGGCTCGTGCCATAGAAGCCATGGAAATATTGTGTGAGGCCGAGGCCGACAAGGGCCGAAGGAAAGAAATACTGGATGAAATAGCACGGATCTATGGGGAAGAGTTGAAGCGGCGTGATATGCAGATCGTAACGCTGCTACGAATCTTGAAGGAAATTCCCCAAGACAATGAACTGAGAATGAGGATCGAAAGTATTGCTTCGGATCTCGATGCATGGGAAGAGGTCGTGGCCGCGTACGAAGATCTGCTTGAAGGATCGCAGGGAGAACTATGGGTCCAATTGCGATTGGCATTGGCCAGGATCTATTCAGAAGGCCTGGAGAATAATGAGAGGGCGCTTGAACAATTGAGGGCCTTGTCGGCTGCCGATCCTGCCAGAGAAGATGTCAGGATCGCTGAAATCGACTTGCTACGTAAGCTCGGCAAGTTTGAAGACTTGGCTGAAGTCCTCGAGGTTGAGGCAGGGCGGGCGGCGGACAGCGGTAACACGGACCGGCAAAAAGAGTTGCTCCTGGAACTGGGTGCAATCGCCAGAGAAAGGCTGGGTGATGTTCATAGGGCTATTGAGGCATACGAGACATTGGCTGCCTTGGATAAGTCGGATCGTGCGGTGGCATTGACGAGGATTTCCCTGTACCGTGAAGCCGGGAGATGGGAAGACCTGGTTTCGGCCTTAAGAGAGCAGGCGGAGTCTACCGGCGACGTGGATATGGCTGTCGCACACAGATTGGATCTGGCAGAGGTGTTGGAACGGGAATTGTCCAGGCCCAATGAGGCGATCACCGTTTATGCGAGGCTTTTGCAGAGCGACGATCAACCACCGGAGGCGGTAAAAGCTCTGGAAAGGCTTTTATCCGGTGAAACTACACGGAAGGCTGCTGCAGAGGTGCTGGCACCTTACTATGAAAGAGTAAAAGATTGGCGTCGGCGAATCGAAACTCTCGAAGTGATTATTGAGGAGGAAAAAGAAACAGAGACCAGAAAGAGACTCCTTTTGGAAATAGCTTCATTGTACGAACAACAATTGGAAAGTCCGGCCTTGGCTTTCGTGACCTTGTGCAGGCCTTTCAGGGAGAACCCCAACGATGTTGACCTGGAAGAACATTTGGCCTCCCTGGCAAGGGAAGCCGGCCAAGAAGAGGAGCTTGCGGCGGTATTGGACGAGATCCTGGGGCTTCAAGACTTGGAGACATCGAGAAAGGTCGAGTTGGGACTCAAGTTGGCCGCTCTACAGAACGAAAAGCTGGGAGACTCATCAGCGGCTCTGGGGACGTACAAAGCGATACTGAAGTGGGAGCCTTCGAATGCTGATGCGATTGCAGGCCTTGCAGAGCTTTCAGAACAAGGAGGTAATTGGCAGGAAGTTGTTACCGCCCTGGAGATGAAAATTCAATCAGAAGAGGAACCTGTGGAAAAGGCGAGGCTTTTCTTGAAGCTGGGGGATACCAGGAGGGAAAAGCTTGAGGATCCGCAGGGAGCTTTGTCAGCATACGAATCCGCCAGGGAATGCAAACCGGACGATATCGATATCATGGACAGGATGATCGACCTGTACGAAGATCTGGAGAGATGGCGGGATCTTGCTGTGTTGCTTCCTGAGAGGATAGCCAAATCCTCTGGTGATGAAAGGGTCGAGTTGGAATTGTCCCTGGCCAGAGTGCTGGAGGAAGAGCTGGAAGACTATGAAGGGGCGGTGGATGTTTACACATCCATACTTGATAGGCATCCGGGAAACGAAGAGGCTATAGAGGCCTTGGACGACATAATGAAAGTCGAGGGTGTGGATGCGGAAAAGGTTGCGGACGTGCTCGATCCTATTTTCTTGGCTCGTAAGGATTGGGGCAAGCTGTTAGGAAATTATGAAGTCAGGCTTTCCAAGTCCAGGGACCCGGCGGCCAGGTTGGATTGGTACAAGGCTATGGCGGGCATCTGTGAAAAAGAGATGGAACAGCCCGCAGCAGCTTTCTACATATTGTCCAGGGCCTATGGAGAAGGATTCGATGACAGGAAAGTCGAATTGGAACTCTACAGGTTGGCCGAATCCACCGGGAAACTTGAAGAATTAGCCCGTGAATTGGCTATGTCCGCCGAGGAGGCTCAAGACCCGGTAAAGAAATCCGGACTGTACTGGAAACTTGGAAGACTTCATAAGAACAGGCTGGGAGATCAGGAACAGGCGGTAACTTACTATGAAATGGCCGCTGATTTGGTTCCGAACGACAAGCGCATCCTTACAGAATTAGCAGGTATTTACGAAGAACTCGAAACATGGAGCAAATGGGTCGAAGTACAGAAGAAAAGGATAGAGCAAAAAGAAAAAGAATTGGCCGAGAGAGCGGAACATGAGGCCCAAGTAGAGGGGGATGCCGATTCATCGACAATACCGGTGGAGGTGGATGAATCGGAAATAGAATCCGTTGAAGAAGAACCAAGACAGGGCCGGGATGAAGAAGAGGTAGAGGAAGAAAGTGAGGAAAGTGAAGAAGAAACCCTGGAAAACCTCTATCTTGACACTGCCTCTGTATTGAGAGAAGAACTTGGTGACATCGATGCTGCTATTGCACTGCTCGAGTCTGCCAAGTCCAAGGGAGTTGCGACTGAAGCCATTGAAGGAGATCTGGTGGATCTCTATATTGAAAACGGAAGCTGGGAGGCCCTTACCACCACCCTGGAAGAGAGGATCGCACACCAGGAAAAAGGGCCAGGTCTTTCCTCCATGCTTCTGAACCTGGCAAGAATATACAAGACGAAGCTCGGTGAGCCGGATCGTGGGTTGGATTTATTGGCTGAGGCGATTGATGCCGACCCGGAGAACAGAGAGGCTCTCGAGGAAATGACATCTTTTTTGGAGGATGAAGACCGAAAAGATAAAGCAGCCGGAGTTCTGGTGGAGCATGCTGAACGGCTGGAGGCATGGGACGTTCTGTCCAGGGCACTGGAGGTTGCCGTGGACATGGCGCATGATAAAGATCAAGGGGATCTGCTCAGAAAGGCCGCATGGGTACATGAGAAGAAGTTGAATGAGCCTGAGGTGGCTTTCGCGTATTTGAGCAGGGCTTTCAGGCTATCTCCTTTGATGCAGGATGTTCTGGAAGAGATTGAACGCCTGGTTGAAGTTACAAATAGTTACGAGGCTGCGGCGGGATTGTTCGAGGAAATGGCGGAACGTCTTGAATTTTCAGACAGAGCCGCGGCTGTAGACTTGTTTGCAAGGGCTGCCGGCATCTACATGGAGAAATTGGATCTGCCGGATCTGGCTGCAAGTTGTTACAGGCAGGTTTTGGACGTGGATCCCGAGCATGCAGAAGCTTTAAGGGGGCTTGTGAAGGTTTGTAAAGCAAGGGAGGCATGGGATGACTTGGCCGATGCCTTGTCAAGGGCTATCGCCGTAACAGGTGCAGGACCGGAGTTGGCTGAATTAGTATTCGAACTGGGCGAGGTCTATGAAAAACACCTGGATGACCTGCAAAGAGCAAGGGAGAATTACGAGCAAGTGTTGTCCATGGATGCAGCTCATCGTGGGGCACTGGAGGCTCTTGAAAGAGTTTATGAAGATTTCGAGGAATGGGGGCCCTTGTTTGAAATTTATGAAAAGGCGCGGGAACTGGCATCAAGCGAGGAAGCAAAAATCGAGTTTACCGCGAAAATGGCTGATCTGGCCGGTGAAGAACTCGGCATGAGGGAAAGGGCCATTGAACTGTGGAACGAACTGCTGGTAGCAGACCCCGAGGATCCGGATGCATTGGAGGCCCTGGAAGAACTCTACACCGCTACGGAGCGATGGCAGGATCTGGTCGAGATATACCGGAAGCAACTGGAATCTACCGTGGAGGACGAGGAAAAGATCCGGCTTTTTACAAAGCTGGGTTATCTTCGCAGTGAAAAGATCAAGGAGTTGGACCAGGCCAAG
Organism: Deltaproteobacteria bacterium; assembly: GCA_013152945.1. Classification (GTDB taxonomy): domain Bacteria; phylum Myxococcota_A; class JAADFL01; order JAADFL01; family JAADFL01; genus JAADFL01. The sequence goes on from JAADFL010000025.1 coordinate 27,576, forward strand.
ACCGATTGGATTTGCGTCTTGAGGCTCGAACCGAACAACATGACGGCCTTGGCAATGTTGATGGAGGTGTACGAAGAAAAAGAGGAATGGGAAGATCTGGCCGCCATACTGAAACGTCTATGTTCATTGCAGAAGAACGACGAGGTTAAGAAATCTCTGTACCTCAAGCTCGCTCTTGTTTACGGTGACAAGCTTGGCCGAAGGCAGGATGCAATAGCAGCGGGCAAGGAGGTACTGGAACTTGATCCTCTTACCGAGGAGGAGTTGGACAAATTGGCCGGAATTTTCCTGGACAACGAGGCATGGGAGGAAGCATCCGGTGTCCTCGAACGCAGGTGGGAACTTGCCGAGGATGAGCTGGAACAGGTGGAAGTACGCCGCAATATTGCAGAGATGTGGCGTGACCGGGCAATGGATGCAGGTAGGGCTGCACTGGAATACGAGAAGATTCTCAAAGCCGTTCCCTCGAATGAGCAAGCATTCAAGGCCCTGGATGAAATATTACGGACGAGAAGAGAATGGAAGAAACTTGCAACAGCCTTTGAAAGCAGGGGACAAGCCCTGGTGGAGTCAGGGGCCGATATCGGCGAAATAGTCGAGCACTATAGCGATCTGGCTGATATTTATGAGAAAAAACTGGATGATCCGGTAAAGGCTCTGGCCGCCTGGAGAAGGGTGCTGGAAGTAGCCCCGGACAGTGGAGATGCAAGAGTTGAGGTAGAGCGGCTGGCTGCTGAAACAGGTGGTTTCGGTGAATTGGTTGAATCATTGGCTTCACTGATAGAAGAAGCGGATACTCCTTCTGCAGCAATTGGTTTGAGGTTGACCAGGGCTCGAGTTCTCAAGGACGAACTGGATGATCTCGATCAAGCGGAGGAGGAATTCAAAGCAATTCTGGAAATAGCGCCGGAGAACAAGGAAGCTCTGGACTCTTTGGCCGCTTTGCTTAAAAAGAAAAAAGAATTCGGAGATCTTTCCGAGATTCTCGAAAGGCGCGCACATTGTGAAGAAGGACAGGCAAGGGCCGCTTTTCTGTTGGAAGCCGCCAAGGTCAGTGAAGAAAACCTTGACGATATGGAAAGGGCTACCAAACTGCGCAAGGAGGTGCTCCGGCTTGGAGGTGAAGCCTCGGAGGAGGCTCTTGAGGAACTTCGGCGTTCGTTGTCGCAGACTGAAGAGTTCGAAGAGTTGGCATCGGTGCTGGAGGATGCGGTCAGCCGGTCCGACAGCAAGATAGATACCAGGAATAGTTTGGAGGAGCTAGCCCGGATTTACGAGAAGAAGCTGAAACAAGCAGACAAGGCAATCGAGAAACTTGAGATAGTAACAAAAGAGCACCCCAGGTATAGACCGGCATGGAAGGCCCTGGAAAGACTTTATCATAAAGAGGGAAAGTGGCGTGAGCTGATCGAGGTATACAATAAACTTGTGACTTTGGCCGAAGAGGACGGGGAAAGGGTCGAACTTTATGCCAATGCGGCTGCGATTTGGGAAGAGGAATTCGGCGAGCGCGTAATGGCCATCGAAAGTCTCAAGAAGATATTGGCATTGGATCCTGCCAATATTGGTGCCGTTACTTCCCTGGAAAGATTGTACAGACAAGGTGAAGAGTGGGCCAGGCTTATAGAAATCCATCATAAACATATAGCTCTTTCTGATGATACGTCGAAAATCGTGGAATTATATAACAAGATTGGTGAAGTATACGAGCATGATCTGGACAGGCCTGATCGAGCTGTAGATGCCTATTCCCAGGCGGTAAATTTCGATCCGAGGAACAAAGACGCTTTGTCCGCCCTTGCCAGGCTTTATGAGAAGTCGGGCAGGTGGGAACGGGCTATCGAAATGCTCGAACGGTATGCAGGCGCCGTGGAAGATCCAGAGGAAAAAACCGAGCTGATATTCAGGGCCGGCAGAATATTCGAGGTCGAGCTCTCAGATTCGAAGAGGGCAAAGGCTCGTTACAAACAAGCGCTGGATGGTTCTCCGGGGCACTTGCCTTCTCTGCGTGCATTGAAGAATCTGGCTTCATCAGAAGGAGATTGGGAAGCTTATCTGCCTCTACTGATCCAGGAAGAAAAATGTACGGAGGGAAGTGCCGACAAGGCAAAACTTCTCGTGGAAATAGGCCGTTTCTATATGGAGAGAAGAAAGGATCCCGCGGCAGCAATTGAAAGATTTGAACAATCCCTGGAGGTGGATCCCGAGTTCGAGGCAGCGGTGTTTCCTCTTGCGGAACTCTATTTTGAGGCCGGCCGTTATTCAGAGGCAAGGCCATTGCTCGAGTCGGTGCTTGCAAAGACGGGGGATGATTCTCCTGATGATGAAAAGGCCTTGATTATTTATAGGTTGGGATTCGTGGCCGAGCAGGAAGAAGAACTGGATGATGCCCAGGATTACTATACCAGGGCCCTGGAATTGGATCCGGCCATGTCTACATCTTTGGAGGGCCTTGCCAGGGTTTATTACGCGAAGGAAAACTGGGAGGATGCCCGGACAGCCTATGAAGAAATACTTGAAAAATATTCCAGAGGCAGGACCGATGAGGAATCTCTGGAGCTTTATCACCGGCTTGGCAATGTGTACCTCCAGCTAGGCAGGTTGGATGACGCCGCAGCGCTCTATGGAAGGGCGCTTCGATTGGACCGGACTTTCAGGCCCGCCCTGCGGGCAATGGTAGATGTGTCGAGTGCCCGGGGAGATTGGGAGGAGGTAATCAACTATCAGGAGCAGTTGGTGGAACTCGCCGAAGATGATGGAGAGCGTTTGGGTATTCTGACCGCCATGGGGGATGTGTACCGTGACCAACTCGATGATCCTTATGAGGCTATAGATACGTACAATCAAGCCCTCTCGTTGTCACCGGACGATTTCGAAGTAAACAACCGTTTGTATCGAATGTTCAGGGAAACAGGGCAGTGGCAGGAAGCCGCCAGGGTTCTGGAAAGGGTATTGGAACAGGAGCAGGAGGAGGCCAGGGTGGCGGTATTCAAACAGGCCTTGGGAGAGATATATCTTACCAAGGTGGGCGAACTGGAAAAAGCGGTTCGTTGTTTTCAGGATATCCTGGAGATAGATCCGGTTAAGGACGATGCAGCAGAGGCGATAGAGGATATCTTTACAGAAGATGAAAACTGGAGTGGACTGGAAAGTCATTACAGGAAGATGATCAAGCTGCTCCCCAAGAAGGAAAGAGAGAGGAGAATAAAGATTTGGAAGAAACTCGGGGAATTATATGGATTGCGTTTGAACAATTTGGATGGTGCAATCATGTCCTTCGAGGTGCTTACCAAATTGGACCCGGAGAATAACAAGCATCTCGAGAGCTTGGCTGAATTGTACTCAAGCAGTGAAAAATACCGTCCCAAGGCTATTGATACGTACCAACATCTTGCAAAACTCTCGGCTGTGCCGGTCCTTTCCTTCAGGGCCTTGAGGCGTCTCTATGCGGAAGCAAGGGAATACGATAAGGTGTTCTGTCTTTGTGCTACGTTGCGTTTCTTAAAGGAAGCAACCACGGAAGAAGAAACTTTTTTCAGGAAATTTTTACCCAAGGCAAAGATGAAGACTTCGAAAGGGCTCAATGATGAGACGTTTTGGAGTCATTTGGTTCATGAAGATGCACGAAGCCCGGCAAGCAGGATTTTTGGCTATCTGTACAGGTACGCTGGTCCGAATCTTGCGCCGGGTACTATGATGACCAGGGTTAAGAAAAAGGACAGGATAGATCCGAATGACAGTCTGCTTTTCTTCTGTAAGATGCTGAACTATGTAGCACAGGTTCTCAATATGGACAGGCCGGAACTTTTTAGGACGGAAATCCAGGGACGAGGAATAGCTGTGGCAGACAGTCATCCTCCGGCCTTATTGTTGGGTGAGGATATGTTCAAGGACATACCCAAGCGGGACCTCTGGTACCTGATCGCCAGGAATTTGATTTATTCCAGGCCTGAATTCATACTATCAAGGCTTTTACCTGCTGACATGTTGAGGGCTCTGCTCGCAGCAGTTATCACGTCTTTCTTCCCCAAGGCTCCCGCTGATGCAGATCCGAGGGAGATAGAAAGATGGCAAAAAAGGGTGCTACGTAACTTGCCCGGCGAGGTGCAGGATTATTTGCTTGAGTTGTCAAGGGAATATGTAAAGGAGATAGGCGAACCGTTCGATGCTCATAAATGGCTTGAAGCGGTTGATTACACTGCGAACAGGGCTGGTTTCGTTGTTTCCAATGATCTCGAGGTTGCAATGCAGCAACTTGTGGCCAGAAAGGATCCTGCGATGACTTTGCCACACAGGGCCTTGGTTAGAGATTTGGTGCATTACTCTGTTTCCGAGGATTATTTTACTTTACGGGAGAGGTTGGGATTTTCAATACTTACTTGACCGCTGCCCGGTGGATTATTTCGAAGAGGGGTCGGACATGTTCTGGACAGTTGAAGCCAGTATTGGTACAATTAGAAGATGCCGGGTATGTAGGGTGGCCGAACATGGGGTTTTCGGACCCAGGTGGAGCCAGGTATGAAGTTTAGCTGTGATAAGTGTAACACCTCGTATGTTATTGCCGATGAAAAGGTAGGGCGCAGATTAAAAGTGCGTTGTAAGAAGTGTGGCAATATCATATTGATACATGGCCGCACGGCGACGGTTCCTCCGGCTTCGGCAGTCGATGAGAGCGAGGTTACCCAGAGAGTGGTAACAAGCGCACCGGCGGCCGTTGATTCAGAGGCAAACCCATCGGCAGGAAATGAAGCCAAGGCGGGAAATGCGGGAGGAGGTCTGCTGCAAGGGCTTTCTTTCGACGACGAGAAGACCGTTCAATATGATCCGAGTGAATTATTGGGAAAGACAGAGGAAAAACCCGGGGAGAAGTCTGCAGACCTGGAAGGAGAAGAGGATCTTAGTGAGGAGGAAACCCGTGTATTTGATGTAGAGCGTCTCCGGGAACTAATGGAAGAACGGGAAATAGCAGCGGCCGAGAAACGGGAGAGGCCGGCTGCAGGAATGCCCGGATTTGCGGTTCAGCCCCCCAGGCCTGCGTCAGAGCCGGTGTGGTACCTTGCTATCGGCGGGCGCCAGGTAGGCCCTTTGCCGATTGATGACGTCAAAGACAAAATGAAAAAGGGTGAAGTGGAACTGACCACCTATGTATGGCGCAGTGGATTCAAGGATTGGACGTACGTATCCGGAGTCCCCGAACTGGAAAGGTTGTATCGAGAGGCAGGGCCGAAAGAGGGCGTTGGTAAGGCAGGTGGGGAAAGTGCCGCTGGTCCGGTTGTGGCCAAAATAAAGATTTCTGAACGTCATCCCCTTACAACGGGCAGGATGTACGGTGGTGTAGCTGCCGGGCAGGCCGTTGACGAGCCTTTCGCCCAAGAGGGTAAACTACAGGAGAAGCAAGATGGTGCGATAGAGGTGAAGGTAGGTGGTCAGCGTGCTGTACACACTCCTTCGCCACAAAGAAAACGCAAGGCCACTGTTGTGGAATTCGATCTTTCCGAGTTGGCTTCCCTGGCGAAAAAGGAGGTGGAGGAGGAAGAGAACCGGAGGAGGAGGTAAAGGAGACCGCCCGGGATTTGGCAAGGGACCTTGCAAAGGGCGATGCATTTTCCGAAGGGGCCGTAAGGGTCGAATCAAGGGCTCCGCAACACGCGGGGGAAGATGCGGCAACCGGTTCAGGGCAGGACGCGGTCGCACGGCAAGTCGAAGCAGGCGGCCCGTCTGTAGGAGAATTGATACAGCAAGAACTCGCAGCAGCAGATGATGAACAGGGGTCCCAGGGAATCCCGATAGCAAGGGCGGACGTCAGTGTTGCAGGGGAACTCCAGGAGAAGGTGGTGCCCAGCGCCAGAGCGGAGGATGCATACAAGAGAAGGGACAGTGGAATCTATAGTGCACGTAAGGGCGAGCCGGAAAAGAAAGCCCTGATCAAAGTCGCAGCAGTTTCCTTCGTTGCAGCTACGCTTCTTTTCGGAGTGATTATTCCATTTGGTCTCGTGGTCGGCCTGAAGGTTCGGGTTCCACTGTATTATGATTGGGTTTATGGAGAGGGTGTCGTAAACAATGCAAAGGCCGCTGTTGCAGGCAAGGGAAAGGTGTCGAAAAAAACGGCTGTAACGGAGCAACGGGCCGGGAGGCAAGGGAAAGAAAATATCGAGAAGGGCAAACCCGCTGACAAAACCGCCGATAATGAAAAGGTTGCGGCAAAAGAAAAGCCTGTGAATTCGGGAGGGGCGGTAGAAAAAAAGAAGAAGGAAGAAAACGAAAAAAAGGACAATGGCACCGAGCCCGGGCATGGGACTAAAAAGGTTGCAAAATCCAAACGTTCTTCACACAAGCTTGAAAAACAAAAGAACAGGTCATCGCGTTCGAGAAGAAACAGTTATGGCAGGCGTTCGAGTTACAGGACCGCATCCAGGAACGAAGCGCCGCAGCACAGACAGCGAACCGAGCCAGTATCGAGGCGCAGGTCGAAAATAAAGAGACAAGCGCAGAAAGCTTCTGTCGCGTCCGCAGACGAAGGCGATTTCGATGACATTTTGGATGACACACCCAAAGTGCCGATGGGTTCAAAGACAAAGAAAGATAAAGGCCTAAGGAGAAGATCGAGCAGGCGTTCTAAATCACGCGCAGCAGTTGAACCTGATTTTGGAGATGATGAAGAGGACTTCAAGCCGAGGAAAAAGAGGCACAAGGTCCAGCCTCCTCCGCCACCTATGCCAAAGCAAAAAAAAGGCGCAGTGTTGCCCGATACCTTGGGGAAAAAGGTAGTGCTCAATGGAATAAAGAGAGGGCTTGCAAGGATACAAAGATGTGCCCAGGAGCAATTGAGCAGGGATAAGAGTGCTGTGGTGAGCAAGATAGTGCTGGGCTTTACGATTCAGCGTTCCGGGAGATGTACTAATATTTCCGTTGGCCCCAGCAAAGTGAAAGGAAGCTACCTGGAGAGTTGTGTCAAGAGGTCTGTAAGATCATGGCGCTATCCCAAGTTTTTCGGCGAAAATATAAAAGTCAAGATACCGTTGCCATTGAATGTGCATTGATCAAAGGGAGCACTGTCTTACCTTGACTCGTCAGTTACGATGGAATAATTCATTTTGTGCAAAAGTTTGATCGACTTTTTATTTGTATTTCAATAATCTCGGGAACCGTCGATCAAAGGCTGTGAAAACTAAAAGGAAAAACGGAGTATTCAAGATGGGCACAAAATTCGAACCATTCGTGCCGGAAGCCGCCAATCAGCGGGAATTTACCTTTAGAGCCTTGGTATTGGGGGTTTTGATGGCGGTTATACTCGGAGCCGCCAATGCATACCTCGGACTGAAGGCGGGAATGACGGTTGCCGCTACATTCCCTGCAGCCGTAGTGGGTATGGCGGTACTCAAGCTTTTCAATGGCAGCATCCTGGAAGAAAATATTACCAGGACTGTCGCGTCAGTGGGAGAGGCTCTTGTTGCGGGAGCCATTTTTACTATTCCTGCTTTTGTCATCGCCGGGCCATGGAAGGATAACTTCGGCTCCACAGAGAGGTATTTCGAATCGACTTCAATCATGCTTGTCGGTGGTGTGCTGGGTGTTCTTTTTGTTACCGTCTTGAGGCGGATAATGGTGCAGGAGAGCGATCTTCCCTTCCCGGAATCAGTAGCTGCCGCAGAGATACACAAGGCCGGCAGGTCAGGGGGAACCGGCGCCAAGTATGTGTTCGGCGCCATGGGTATCGGAGCCTTGATACAACTATTCGCCAAGATGAAGGTCTTCGCTGTAACATGGGAGCGGTTCATTCCGTTCAGCCGCTCCTCCGTAAAATTCGTCACATCAAAAGGTGAGAATATTGGAGAGGTGCTGGGCGGCGGAGGGGCCTTTGTCTCCAGTTTCGCCATCAGTCCTGCTTACTTGGGCGTAGGCGTGATAATCGGCCCGAAATTATCGGCAATAGCCTTTTCAGGCGGAGTTCTTGCCTGGGGCCTGTTTGTGCCGCTATTGCTCTACTTTACCGGACCCACGACATTGCAACAGTGGATAGGTTTGCCTCCTGCCGGCGCTCCAGGCGGTGCTCCGGTCGACTGGAGTATGCTGTCGATCGATGTGTGGAAGTTCATGGTAAGGCCTATTGCAGTGGGAGGGATGCTGGTGGGCGCTGTCTATACCCTGTATGGAATGAGAAAGGAGTTGTTTGGAGGTATTGCAAGGGCGGTTCGTGATTTGAAAAAGATCAAAACCGGAACCGGTGATGAGAGCAGATTGGACAAGGATCTGGATTTCCGGTGGATTTTCGCAACCATCGGGTTGCTCATTATAGCCATGGTCGGACTCTACATGTACTTTACGGGGAGTTTCCTCGGTTCTCTGGTGTCCGCTCTTGTCATGGCAGTGGCCGGTTTCCTGTTTGCCGCAGTGGCGGGCTACCTGGTCGGATTGATAGGTTCATCAAACAATCCCATATCCGGGTTGACATTATCCACTGTAATTATCGCTGCTTTACTCATGGTGGGAATAGGCCTGACCGGAGAAAAAGGGATTGTAGCCGTGCTCGCTGTGGCTGCTGTTGTGTGCTGTACCTGTGGAGTTGCGGGTGATATGTTGCAGGACCTGAAGGTCGGACACCTGCTGGGCGGAACGCCATGGAAGATGGAAGCGGGCGAGATAATCGGAGTGATTTTTGCAGCCGCGGTGATGTTCTTTCCCTTGTACATATTGCACCAGGGCGATATCTTGGCGGGAGGAACAGGATTTGGCGGAAAGAATCTCCCTGCGCCGCAGGCGGGTTTGATGGCGATGCTGGCCGAAGGCATCGTGGCAGGCAAAATGGCTTGGCCGCTCGTTATCTCCGGTATGCTCATGGCCGTCGGTCTCATCCTGGTTGGCGCTCCAAGCCCCATGTTGATAGCAGTCGGCATGTACCTGCCGTTGGAAACCACCTTTGCCATATTCATCGGTGGAATTGTGCGCCTGGCAGTGGATAGGGCGGTTCGAAAGAAAGGGATGAGCCAGGAACAGGCTGTGGAGGTGGAAAATACCGGTGTATTACTATCGTCCGGTTTTATTGCCGGTGAGGCATTGATGGGCCTATTTGTAGCTGCGCTGGCCTTTGCGAGCATCAAGCTGCCGGCTGTGTTTGAACATCCAAGCTTTATCGTTGGTTTGTTTTTCTTGGCCCTCTTGATTGGAATGCTCTACTACATTCCGTTGAAAAGAGCACAAAAATAATTCGATGACCGAATTGCTTCCAGGAGATGTCATTGCCAAGCGAAAAATAGCCTGGTTGGAGGAAGATGGGAAAGTCGTCCTGCTGGTGCCCAAGTTTTCTGATGGTTTTTTTGGAAGACTGATGAAGAGGCTGGCCATATCTTCAGAGGCAAAAGTCAAGCTGGATGAGTTGGGAAGCTATGTATGGCATAGGCTGGATGGAAAGAATACGCTGATGGGTATCGCCGCTGCCTTGGAGGAAGAGTTCGGCGACAAGGCTGACTCGGCAAAGGATAGGGTGGGCCTGTTTTTGACAAAGCTTTACAGGGAAGGGTGGATTAGCTTGTTGAAGAAAGTGCCTGTCTATGAAGGGGGAGACAGTGAGGGCAAAGCCGGGTAGATCCGGTAACCGGGCCGTTGCAGGTATATTCTCGGCAGGCAGCTTGTCGAAATATGGAGATGTGGTCCTTGCCGCTGCGGTTATAGCCATAGTCGGCGCAATGATCCTTCCAATGCCTACCTGGCTGTTGGACGTTCTTCTGTCAACGAATATCTCGGTTGCGGTCATACTCTTGCTCCTTGGAATATACATGGATCAACCTGTATCCTTTTCATCGTTTCCTTCCCTGTTGTTGATAACCACATTGTTCAGGTTGGCGCTCAATGTGAGCAGCACCAGGTTGATATTGTCCCAGGCCTTTGCAGGCGAAGTAATACAGGCCTTCGGTGAATTCGTAGTGGCCGGTAATTACGTAGTGGGCGGCGTGGTTTTCCTGATTTTGACGATTGTACAGTTCGTTGTCATTGCAAAGGGTAGTGAACGTGTTGCAGAAGTATCCGCTCGCTTTGCCCTGGATGGTATGCCGGGAAAGCAGATGTCTATAGATGCGGATTTGAGGGCCGGTTTGATAGATGGAGAAATGGCAAGGGACAGAAGGAGGAAACTGGAGCGGGAGTCTCAACTCTACGGCGCCATGGATGGCGCCATGAAGTTCGTCAAGGGAGATGCTATTGCAGGAATACTAATAACCACGGTCAACATTTTGGCCGGCCTGGCAATAGGGATAACACAAAAGGGAATGTCTGCAGGAGAGGCGCTCAAGACTTATAGCCTGCTTACAATCGGCGACGGCCTTGTCTCCCAGATACCCGCCCTGCTCATTGCAACCAGCGCGGGTATGATTGTGACGAGGGTGGCTGGAGAGGAAGAAGGTTCTCCACTGTCAAGGGAGTTGGGCAGGCAGATCCTTTCAAAGCCCAGGGCCATAGCTGTGGCTTCAGGACTCTTGTTGTTGATTGCCTTGGTTCCCGGAATGCCGACGACACCATTTTTACTGCTGTCGATGTTCTGCGGCGCGGCAGCCCTGATGCTCTCCAAAAAAAGTCGTAAGGCATCGCAACAACAAGGCGGTATGCGCCTGTTTCCGGTGAATGTTCCGGATTTTGCCGTTAGAATATCTCGGGTGGAACACGGCCTGCGAAAAAAGGACAAGACTGATCCGGTTATTCCGGTCATGGACACTGTGTCGAAAGCCATGATTGGATTGGCCTCTGACTTGGGATTTCCCTTGCCGGTGCCGGAGGTGATATCAGACCCTGGCATGGAAGCCGGCCGCTTCAAGGTCGAGCTTAGGGGCGTTCCAATTGGTGAAGGGACGATGGAAGGCGATGCCGGCGAGGTGGCTCGTCATATACTACGTTTGATCATGACTCACGCCAAGGAACTACTTGGGATCCAGGAGGCTAAGATGATCCTGGATTCCATGCGTAAAGAAAGCCCGGATCTGGTTGAATCGGTGCAAAAGATAGACCTTTTTGTATTGGCCGGAGTATTCAGATTGTTGGTTGCCGAAGGCCTGGGACTTGGAGACAAGAAAGGCCTGTTGGAAGCCTTGGCTTCCGCGCCGGACCAGGAATTACATGACGCATCTGCTTTGGCTGAAAGAGTGAGGGCGGCATCATCCAGGAGAATTACCTGGCAGGTAGGTGGTGAGCAAAAGGAGGTGTCTGCAGTATTGCTTGCTCCGGAGGTTGAAGACGAGATCAGGTCCTCTGTAAAGACTTCGCCGGATGGAGCGTTCCTGGCCCTTGGGCCGGAGTTGGGACGCCAGATCGTGGAAGAGATAGGGAAGATTGTCGGCGTCAAAAGAAAATCGGGAGAAAAACCCGTCCTTCTCGTTTCCGCCGATACGAGGAGATTTGTCAGGGCACTCACAGAGAATGTACTGCCTGATTTGCCTGTTGTCACCTACAGGGAACTGCTTCCTGATACAAAGCTGAAACCTATTGCAACCATCGGGACCGCCCGGCAGCAACATGTAATATTGTTTTATTGACAGAATGTATGATTGGTCCTGCGTGGAACAGAAAAAATAGTCTTGGTTCAGTCTTGAGTCATTCTATGATGTTGTCCCGGTGCCAATAGTATTCTCCCCGTCTCTCGAAACGGCCGGGCAATCATTCCGGTCGCTCGCCTATATTGACTGAATACCGGAAAATGCTTTCGTAAGCACCTGGTCCTACTTTTCCTCTCCACCTGTAGCCTTGGATTCGGGAGGAGGGGGCGGTGCCGGGGGAGCAAGCTCGGCGGCTTTTTTTTGCTCTTCTTTTCGTATGTTTCCCACTTGTCAACGTTCCCATCGCCGTCGGTGTCTATTCCCAACCTGGTCAGTTTGCCGTTCTTGTAGTATTCCCAGGTATCCACCTTTCCATTGTTCGTAGTATCACGCTCGATTCGTTGGACCTGACCTTTGTCGAAATACTTCCATGCAGTAGGCTTTCCGTCAAAGCTGAATGATTGTTCTTGCTTGACCAGTTCACCCCCGCGATAGTAGCTCACCACATCGATCTTACCATCGAAATCAAGGTCAAGTTCTTCTCTCTCTATCTTGCCCTTGCTGTCGTATATTCTACGCATGTCCACCTTGCCGTCGTGGTTGAGATCCACTTCACGGCGCGTCAATACTTTTTTACCCGAAGCATCCTTGATAAAGAATTTCCACGAATCAGGTTTTCCATCATCATCAGTGTCGAACTGCTCCCTTATTTCACCGGGCTTGGCCTGGGGTCCACCAATGTCGGCGCCCGCCCTTGATGCTTGTCCTGCTTGATTTCCAGCCGATTGGCCGCCGGCTGCCTTAAAAGTGTCTTGTTTTGACTGGTCGCCGGCACATGACCAGAAAAGAAATGCCGCACCACACAACACTGCTAGCCGCCTTAGTAGCGAATACATCCTTACGGCCATTGATAACCCCCATCAGGTTTATGCATGAATCAAAGACTCCCGAAACTCCAACCCAGAAGTTCCAAAAGGATACTATATATTCTTTTCGATCAAATGTGCAAAGGGATTTTTATTGACGACATATATGTTGCCATATATGGTAATTTTTTCGAGGTTGACTA
>JAADFL010000026.1 GCA_013152945.1 Deltaproteobacteria bacterium
TTTGCATGACAGGCTTGCACGCGTCATGCCATAGATACTTGTAATTACAAAAAAATCAGGCAGGAAGAAAATCAACGTGGGTGGGGACGGGGCGGGGGCGGGCCCTGGACCAAAAAATCGCCCATTATTAGCGCGTCCAGGCCTGTTTCCAAATAGCATCTGGTCGCATCTTCAGGCGTGCATACTATTGGTTCACCGGATGCATTGAAGGAAGTGTTCAACAAGCCGGGTACGCCTGTTTTCTCTTTGAAATCCTGAATCAGACGGTGGAAGAGTGGATATGTATCATACCGTACGGTCTGGACACGTGCTCCGCCGTCCACGTGGATTGCCTCTTTGAGCAGCCTTGCGGCACTTGGACGGGCCTTGAATACAAAGCTCATGAACGGCGATTCGCCCCGGTCTTCGAAAAGGTCTTCCATGTCTTCCTGGTTGCAGGCAGGTGCGAAAGGCCTGAATGCTTCTCTTTTCTTGATCCTGTTGTTTAGCCTGTCTCTTGTCCCGGACCTGCTCGGGTCGGCAAGGATGGACCTGTTGCCGAGGGCCCTTGGCCCGAATTCCATCCTGCCCTGGAACCATCCTACGAGATTCCCCTTTGAAATGAGTCGAACCGCTGTCTTTACAATGTCCTTTTGCCTCCGGACGTTAAGTCCGCGGGCTTGCGCCGCACGGACAATATCTTTTTCCGAAAACATAGGCCCAAGGAATGGAGTTTTTCTAAAAAGGTCTTGTCTTGATAGACCTGATTGCGAGGCCAGGAGCAAGGCTGCTCCAACGGCCGTGCCGGAATCACCGGGTGAAGGCGGAATATATATTTTTTCAAACGGCCCCTTGCGCATCAGTTCTCCGTTTGCCAATGAGTTCAAGGCTACTCCTCCTGCAAGAACCAGATTTCTCCTGCCTGTTCGTCTGTGAAGTGACCTTGCCAGGTGAAGCATGACTTGTTCCAGCGTTGTCTGCAGGGCTGCTGCAAGGTCCTTGTGGTCCTCAAGGATGTCTTCCCCGGCCAGCCTTTGTGGGCAGAACTCGTTTACGAACTTTTCAGAGACCCTCTTGCCTCTGCTCTTATGGTATTCGAAGTAATCAAGGTCTACTTTGAAGCCGCCGCCGGGTAAAAGCTTGAAAAGCTTTCTGAAGGCAGGCCCGAAATGTTCCGGATCGCCGTACGCGGCCAGGCCCATGACCTTTCCGGGACCCTGGATGGCTCCGAATCCCAGATGTGTGCTTATGGCTGCGTACACAGCACCCAGGGAATGAGGAAAATTAATCCTTCCGACCTCCCGGATCTTGTTTCCAACACCGTCATAAAGGCCTGTGGAAGTCCATTCACCCAATGCATCCAGCGTGCAGATTGCAGCCTCCTCGAAAGGCGATTCCAGGAAATGGGCTGCATGGCAGATGTGATGTTCGAGAAATCTGAAATTCACCCGTCCAATGTCCATGGCTCCCAGGCCGCCGAGAAAAAATTTTTTCATGTTGAAAGTGCGCCAGGGCTTGATGACAAGTTCGAAACCTTCAGGCCCGGGCACCCTCTCGGTCAGCAATTTCAGGGAGCGGGGGAAATGCTTGACAGCATGCAGCATGTATTTCGGCAGTCCGAGCTTCAGGTCGAAGAAGTAACCGACCTGGTCCAGGTCTTCCGGTGTCATACCCGCCTGGGCAAGACAAAATCTTGCTGCATTCAGAGGCAGTGTCATGTTGTATTTACGCCGGAGGAAACGCTCCTCCTCTGCAGCCGCCACCAGTCTGCCGTCTACGATCAGGGCTGCCGAAGACGTATGCCCGTACGCACTGAACCCCATGATGTTCATAAGTGTTCCCTAAGACAAATCGCCTTTTGTTTGAGCTCGACCAGGATCTCGAAAATGGTTTTTTCCGGTGCAGGTTTAAGCAGCAGCCTGGACAGCCGGAAGCGCGCAATGGGCCTGTATAATCTCGCTGCAAGCGCAATGCCGGGGAATGTATCGTACTCATCGATCTTCTTGTCCACAAAGATGGAGAAGAAATATAGGCTCGCCAGAGTCTCGATGTCTACTTCACTCATTCCGGGTGCCAAGGGCTTGTCCAGGCTGAACCTTCCCCAATCACGGGTCGTTTTTGGAAACTCCACCCCCAGATCAACAGCCTTACTGTACATGTTGGTTCCAGGATAGGGAGCAAGACAATAGATCGGAGATACAAGCGCATCCGGATTCCGTCGCGTAAGGTCGAGCAACAGGGACAGGGTGGAATAAAGATCCTCTTTGGTTTCGCCCGGAAAACCGGCCATGAAGTTGTACCAGGGAACGATTCCATGCTCTTTCAATTTTTTATTTACTCTTTGAACAGCCCCAAGGTCCAAACGCTTGTTCATTTGTGCGATAATCTTTTTCGATCCTGATTCCACGCCCATGTCCAGCCTGACACATCCGCTCCTTTTTAACAGATGCAAGTCATGTTCAGACAGGCGATCAACATCGTTAACATTCGCTCCCTGGACCTGATAGGTCAGTCCGAGATCCAGTTTCAAAAGGCCGGAGGCTATCTCGAGTGCACGTTTTCTGTCAGCCAGAAAATTGTCATCTACTATGGAAATGTGTCCTACCTGCGGGAAGTTTCTCTTGAGCCTCGTCAGCCTTCCGAGAACCGATGCTCCGGGTTCGGGCCTCCACCTCCTCTTGTGAAAAGCCGTGTTGTAGCAGTAATCACAGGCATTGGGACATCCACGGGACGTCTCGAAGTAAAGCGCCTTTCTTCCTTTTCTCGAAAAAACATAAGCCTCGCCCGCCAACTGATAGGGAACATCGGGCATGGATGCGAGATCGATGAATTTCCTGTCCGAAGTCCTGACAAGCCTGCCTTCCTTGAGAAACGATATTCCCTGAACCGCATCGAGAGGAGTTTCCTGCTTCAATGCGTGGAGAAGCTCCAGCAAAGTGACCTCACCCTCGCCCCGCACGACAATATCCGCCAAACCGTCTTTCAGAACTTGCCAGTCCAGGAGGGTCGCATGCACGCCTCCCCATATGACCTTTGCTCCAAGCTTTTTCGAAAGTTGTGCCGCCTGTGCCGCATAAATGAGTTGCCTTCCTGTAACGGAAGTGATGGCCGTTGCCCATGCCCCGTTTCGTATTGCCTTTTCGAGGGTCGATCGCCAGTCAGCATCGATTCTCTGGTCCACAAGGGATACGTCGAATTCTTTTACCGCCAACCGGACTGCGGAAAGAAGTGAGAGGGGCAAGGTCGGCCCGCTCTTGAGGCTGTCGAATATCTCGGTCCTGGGTTGTATGAGCACCAGATCCGCCATGTTCAGGGCAATAACACCCCTTGGGCACAGGGTGCAACCTGGAAAACAGCCTTCCTATTTTGACAACTTTGACCATGCTCTGTTATTTGATTGAATTGTAAGGGCACGTTTCGTATTGCCATGTCCGGGTTCGCGTTTTCAACCGTCCGGGCCAAGGCATCGAACAAGGGAGCCTTATTGAGCAACAGGGCGCCAAAAGTTCGTTTTCCTTTACAGACCAGGATCGCCTTGCTCGTAACCCTGTTGTTGCTTTCCACGATACTGACCATGTCCGGTATCTACATACATAGATTGCACTATGAGAAAAGAAAGTCTGTAAGGGATGCCTCGGAAGCAATAGCGCTGTTCGTGGGCAATCTGATGGTGGCGCGTATGGTCGGCACCAAGAAAGATATCGGACTACTCGAAAGATTCGTGGATACTGCTGTCAGGCTGTACAGGGACGTGGCATTCATCACGGTAGTCGACGAAGATGGATCGGTCGAATACGGCAGGCTCAATCCTTCCGTGGTGCCTACTGCGGACACGGAAAGCGAAAGGGTGAAAATCGCCCAGTTTGCCGCAGGAGGAGCAGTGCCACCAAAGGTCGGGGCAGTGACTCTTACCATCGTGGCGCCACCTGAAAGCGGCAAGGGCGAACAAGTCGAGCTTGGACGAGTCAGGGTCGGTTTTTCCCTGCGCTCCCTGGAAAGCAGGATAGTCCAGGTAACAGTGAGGTCCCTGGCCGTGGCCGCGGGCATACTCGCGGTCGGGGTGTTGATAAGCTATCTTCTCGGCAGGAGAATATCGAGGCCCCTGCGGAAGCTCGCTTTCGCCATGGAGGCGGTTCAGAAAGGAGACCTGGACCACGACATATCGATAGCATCCAAGGATGAGGTGGGTCTGCTGGCACGTTCTTTCAACGTAATGGTTCGCGGCTTGAGAGAGCGGGAAAAATACCGGGAGAACTTTGCCCGTTACGTATCCCCCCAACTGGTGGAGCGTATCATGCATGACCCGGACAGCGTGGTGCTCCATGGTGAGAGAAGGGATGTTACAGTACTGTTTTCGGATATCAGGGGATTCACCAGGCTTACCGACGAGATGGCCCCGGAAGAATTGGTATTCATGCTGAATGAGTACTTTGACAAGATGGTAGACGTCGTCTTCCGGTATGATGGTTATCTCAACAAGTTCATGGGTGATGCCGTCATGGCTGTTTTCGGTGCACCCCTGCCGGTGGCGGATCACCCCTGGAGAGCCGTGGCATGCGCTGCAGAGATGTTCAATGCCCTACATGTCCTGAACAAGGCAAGGAGGAAGAGGGGAGATAAAGAGCTTAAGATCGGTATTGGTATATCCACGGGCGAGGTGATTGTGGGAAACATAGGTTCCCTGAAGAAGCTTGAGTACACAGCCATCGGTGACGCGGTCAATCTGGCCCAGCGTATTGAGGATGCATCCAAGACCGTGGACGGTATTCCGTTGCTTATAAGTGCAGCCACGTATTCGGCGATTATGGACCGAGTGGACATCGAAGCTCTGCAACCGATGTTGCTCAAGGGCAAGACCGTACCCGTGCAGGTCTACCAGGTTACCGGCATCAAGGAGATTATGAAATGAAGGACCAAAGGCCGAATAGCTTTTCTTTATTATTGCTTATAATACTTGGGGGTTTATTCCAGTCCTGCTTGTTGGAAGAAGATGAACAACCCAAGGAGCGCAGAATCGTACTTCAGCTCGACACCAACCCCAAGAAAATCGACTTCAAAACGGCAGTAGCCGGCAAATCGAGGAGCAACGAATCAGCTATTGTGAAAAATAAAAAAGACAATAATGAAAATCAACAGACAAATGGCAGGCAAGGCATGCAGGTCTCCGTGCTTGGGAAAAGCCAGGCCCGCGCAAAGACAAAGGAAAAGATCAATACTCCGACTAGGGACAAGGGCGCCTCTGAACCGAGAAAAGGCAGACAGGAACATAATTCCAGGCCAAGACTTACAATGGAAGGTCTCTTGATGAAGCTCGAAGCAGTCAAGCTGGACAGGGCCAAGAGAGGGTATCGTCCGGGAGAACTGCCCGCGGTCGACGAGGCTGTTGACAAGGCGGAGAAGTTACTCGACCAGGACAGGCTTGAAGACGCTGCCCGGGAAATCGCAAAGGCGCAAAGAGTTCTGGACAACTTCAAGATAGATCAAAAGTACATAGAACACAGACTAGACATCCTGAATCGCGACCCGAGGGTTTCACATCTTTCGGGAAGAAAATTGCAAAAGGTGAGCAAGCTGTTGGAGGCTGTCAACAAGGCTTACATGAAAGGAGATTACAGGAAGACAAATCGTATAATTGACAGGATAAGGCAGATAATCGCACACCCATAGGATACCGGGAAAAGCATTTTTGGATATTTCCTTTTAAGGAGCATGAGTGGGTAAAAACAAAACACACTTCGTATGCCAGGAATGCGGCACCATAGCCCCCAAGTGGCTGGGCCGTTGTCCCGGCTGTGGCGCCTGGAACAGCATGGTAGAAGAACTCATAAAGGTTCAAGGACCATCGAGAAACAAGAACAATCCTCATGGTTCGCCTGGAACCTTGGCAAAGCCCATTACGGAAATAGAAATGCAGGGCGAGGAGCGATCTCCTACGGGCTGCAACGAGCTGGACCGGGTGCTCGGCGGAGGACTGGTTCCGGGATCTACGGTTCTCGTAGGCGGTGATCCGGGAATAGGGAAGAGCACCCTGTTGCTTTCGGCCGGCGCAAAACTGGCGCGGTGCGGTCAAAAGGTACTCTATGTCTCCGGAGAAGAATCAGAGAAGCAAATACGATTGAGAGCAGAGAGGATAGATGCTTGCTCCGACAGCCTGTACCTGGCAAGCGAGGTCGACTTGGACTCGGTATTGTCACTAATAGAAGAGTTCGGTGCCGGCACTGTAGTGGTGGATTCTATCCAGACAGTGTCCTATGCCGAGTTATCCAGCGCTCCCGGAAGCGTGTCCCAGGTGCGCGAGTCGGCAGCCCGCCTGGTAAGAGCAGCAAAGGAAACGCCCTGCGCCTTGCTCATGGTCGGGCACGTAACGAAAGAGGGCGGACTTGCCGGCCCGAGAGTGCTTGAGCATATGGTGGACGCAGTCCTGTACTTCGAGGGGGAAAGGGGCCATCCCTATCGTATACTCAGGGCCGTGAAGAACAGGTATGGCTCGACCAATGAGATCGGGCTGTTCGAGATGACCGGCCTTGGTCTCAGGGAAGTGGACAATCCCTCGGAAATGTTCCTGACCCAAAGGCCGGAATCCACTTCGGGAAGCACTGTCCTGGCTGCGATGGAAGGGACGAGGCCGCTGTTGGTTGAAATCCAGGCCTTGGTAATAGCCCCGTCAGGCATGGGAGTTCCAAGGAGAACTTGTCTCGGCATGGATCCGAACAGGATAGCCCTGCTCCTCGCTGTGCTCGAAAAAAAGGCCGGGCTGGCCATTGCTGCGAGCGACGTGTTCGTAAACGTGGCCGGAGGAATCAGGCTCGTTGAGCCTGCGGCAGACCTTGCATCAGCTCTTTCAATGGCATCCAGCTTCCTTGACAAGCCTTTGCAAAAAGGAACAGCGGTTTTCGGCGAGGTAGGTCTGGCTGGAGAGGTCAGGGCGGTTTCAAGGGCGGATTCAAGAATTTCCGAAGCTGAAAAACTTGGCTTCAAGCAGGTAATCCTGCCACTCGGCAACCTGAACAGGATGGAAAAAGTTACCCCTGATTTGGAGCTTATTGGGGTCGAAAACCTGGATGAAACTTTGGAATCAGTCTTTTAGGGTTCCGGACATCCGAAATTGACGAACAACCTTTTCAGCGTATAGTCTATCCGTTGATTGGAGTTTCAAGGCATCGGGCTCGATCGTTTGGGAAGAAAAGGGCTTGAAATTTCATGGAATGCAACCGATGAGGAATATCGAATTGAAAAGGCTCGGCATAAGGATGCTTAAAGCTCAATTGAAGAAAGGCCGATTATTGCTTCTAATTGCTGCATCGTACCTTGTGTTTTCACTCGCATCCTGCAGTGGAGCCGGAAGGTTGAGGCTCGGAACCGAGTCTGCACAAAGGCCTGTTAATGCAGGCCGGTCTGCCGCCAAGGTAAGAGTTCTGGATCTAACTGCTTCGGATCAACTGGCCATTGGTGAAAGATACCTGGAGCTTGGGTACAATTTCAGGGCAAAACGTGAGTTCATGAGGGTCATCGAGGAGTTTCCCGGCGCTCCGGAAACAGCAGTGGCCCAATACAAGATCGGGCTGTGTTATTTGAAAGAGGAGATGTACAAAGAGGCCCTGGAACAGTTCCGACTCTTTGTATCGAACTTTCCGAATCACGAGTTGGCTGATGCAGCGAGGAGGCGAGTGCGACTCTTGGAGTTCAAGATCGAAAAGCCGGAGCTTGCCTCTTGCACCGGACCGGCGGATCTGGAGAAATCAAGAAAAATCAGGCAACACCTCGAAAGAATCAAGGTGGAACTTGCGTCCGCAAGAGGCAGGGCCGATCGTCTTGGTAACACTGTAAAACGGTTGGAAGACGAGAAAAGGAAACTTGAACAAAGGTTTCAGGGAGAAATCACAAGGCTCCAGTACAAGCTGGTGGAGGCGGAAAAGCTCGTCCAGGATAAAAATGATGAACTGAAAAGGATTTCATCGGAACATGATTACAATTCCGCTGAAAAGCAGAAGGCCATGGTAAAAGTGAATACCGCCCTGCAAAACGCCAGGAACGAAATCAAAGTCCTTGAAACAAAGCTTAGAGCTCAAAACAAGGTGTTGAGTGACTCACAGGCCAAGTCGGCGGGGCTGGCAAAACAGATTCAGTTTCAAGCCGAGGCACTTGAAAAGGCACAAGGAAAGATAACAAAACTGGAAAAAGCAATTTCACAAAAGAAAAAGAATGAAATCGAGAAGAATGAAAATAAATTCAAGAAATTTTCAGGCAAGCAAGGGATGGCTTCACAGCCAAGACAAATAAATAATTCGAATAAGCAAGTAGAAAAATTGCACAAGGAAATTAGTGAACTCCGCGCCAGGGCCCAGAATGCTGAAACCAGGATAGCCGAATTGTCGAGGAAACTAGCCTTCCAGGTTTCCCTGCAAGCGGAATCCGCCAGGAAAAAAAAGATTATCGAAAAGTCCAAGAGCGAGCTGACGGCAAGACTTGAAGAACTTGAAAAGAAATTCCAGAAACAAACGCGGCGGATTTCGATCCTGAAAGATGACCTGAAGACTGCAAGAGAACAACTGGCTGCTGAAAAAGAGAAGAGACGTGAAATAGAATCAAAAGCACGGATCTTGATGTCGAGAATCGATAAAGAAACAAA
>JAADFL010000027.1 GCA_013152945.1 Deltaproteobacteria bacterium
TTGCGAACAGCCTGAATCCGTATGGGACGAATCCCCTTCCTACTGACATATTCATTCGGCAGTACCACTGACATTTTAATTCGGCTACCACATTTCAACACGGAAGGATTGACCCTTGGCGAAATGGCTGGTATCGATTGGTCGAATAATCGATCTCGTTACATCGTCGGGAGGGAACAAATGCACGTACTCAAAACAAGGTCAACGGCTCTCTGCCTGGCCTCGGCCCTGTCTCTCTTATTCTTGTCGTTACCGATTCTGTCAGTGCCGGGGATTGCCCTTGCAGGACCTGCAAACATGAGCTTACACGAGTATTTCGTGTATAGAGACAAGGTGCAGGATCTGGGTGGAGCAAAGCTCGAACTCGGTAAGTGGGACTACCACGACGAGAACGGCCACTGGATACCGGTACCCCGCCTGCTTCGGGGAAAGATATCGGGACCGGGCGTGGTCGTGTCGGCACCGTTCAACGGGTTCAACCCGGACCCCGGCTGGACCAGGATCGTTGTACACGGAACATATAACAGCCTTGAGGTACGCGGCGCAGAGGATGACGGGTCCTTGAGAGGGAAACCCGGTCCCTTTGACGCCTTTGTCGAGATGAAAGACGGCTCGATACCTCAAAACCTTGCAAACGCCCAATACCTGTCGTACAGGATCAACCTCGGACCGGGTGACCAGGTCCAGGGCATTGATCTTGTAATGACCCGGGAAATCAGGGACAGGCACCCAAGACTGCTCGTGGATGACCTGGACTCTGTGAGACAGCGTTGCATGGGCGCGCTTTCGCACCAGTGTGAAATGAACTCGGCCTTTGCAAACTCGAACCACCTCACGGATCCACTGTCAAACTACGACGACTCGAAGCTGGCACGCGTGGCAAAGGTCATGGCCTTCGAGTACATGATGAAAGGGACCAAGGTCCATGCAGACCGGGTCCGCGCCATATTACTCGAGCTGGCGTCCAGGAGCAGGCAACATTGGAAAGACCTCCATGACTCCATCCAGGACCTCGGGCTCGGATGGATCGGCCTGTCGTGGATGCTGGCCCTGGATTGGACATGGCCGGCCCTGGAGGAAACCCCCGGCGACTTGCAAAAGATAGTGGACGGCACGGTAGTGTTCGTAGACTACCTGCTTGAAATGTACAAACACACGGACTTCAACAATCACTTCTACTTGGGCCGCTCGCCTGTGATACTCGCGGGTCTCGTCCTGTTCGGCGAGGGTTACCGGGATGACAAGGCCGGGGAATACCTGGACAAAGGCCTGGACTTTCTCTTCAACCACGAACACCCGGCATTGAACAGCGTTGCAGGCGGGGACGGGGGCTGGCATGAGAGCCTGGGATACTTCGATGGAGAGATGGGATACCCGGTGTTCGTGGACATGGACGGGCTCCGGACCGCCTCGGGCCTGGATTTCTTCCAGGATTCGTCGTTCTTTCGAACCCTGCCTTACTGGTACTTGAGCAGCACCGTACCTTGGGACAAGACACTGGTGCACTGGGCCGATCAGGGCAAGGACAGGTGGTCCAAGGCATTGGACGGAAGCGAATCGGAGGGGAAGAACACCAGGGACTACATGACAGGGGTCGTGAAGAACTTGAGGAGACTGCATTACCCCGAGGCCGAGCTGGGCCAGTACCTTCTGGACGACATGATTGGCACGTACTACGACAGTAGCGGCTATGCAGAATCATACTACAAGGTGGCTCACATGAACGACGTGTTGTTCTACGAGCCCGGAGCGCCTGCACGCCCCCTTGAGGACAAGCCTTCTTCCAGGTTGTTCGAGCACCTGGGCGAGATCATAATGAGACAAGGCAACTCCCGGAGCGCTCCAATGGCCATGTTCGCCTGCGCCGACTTCAGGGGAGGCCACCAGCAATCCGACAACGGACACTTCTCGATCTGGTACAAAGGATATCTTGCAGTTGACTCGGGTTACTACGACCACTGGGGCTCGGACCACCATATGAACTATGCAAGGAGGACAATCGCACACAACACACTAACCATTACCATGCCGGGCGAGACCTTCACCAACACGTCTTACAATGACGGGGGTCAAAATTTCACTTGTGACACATCGTACTATAACCTTCCCATGGAAAACACGGATTGCGACGCATGCGACATGACCTTGACCACCAATCAGGATCCGTACTTCGACTTCATACACGCCGACCTCACGAAATCGTACTCGAGCGATAAAGTAGACCTGGTTACGAGAGAATTCGTGTGGATCAGGCCCGATTCTTTCGTGGTGTTCGACAGGGTCGAATCAACCGACGCGGACTACAAGAAAAGATTCCTGCTGCACGGCCAGGGTCAATTCAACAAGTCGGGTGATACCTACTACGTGGACGACGGCCAGGGCAGGCTGTTTGTCGAGACTCTGCTTCCAAAAGCGCCCGAGGTGGTCCAGATTGGAGGAGCCGGACACGAGTGGGAGGTGGATTCGGTCAACTACCCTCCATCAAGGGGACAGGAATTCGCAGGCACGCACAGGCTCGAGATATCACCGCCCGCGCCTTCCAGGTTCGACCTGTTCCTCCACGTGATGCAGGTCTCTGACCAATCGGCATCCAGCATGGAGCCTTCGACTTCCATGGAGGCTGGCAATGCCGTGGCCGCACTTGCAGGTGACTGGTTGGTCTGGTTTGCAAAAAAGGATCGTCTATCCTCTCTGGAATACGAGATTGAATGGCATAAGGCGCAACACGTAATCGTGGGAGACATGGAGCCCCTGGGCGTGTACGTGGTGGAAACAGGCAAGGCCCGGCAGGTGAAAAGGGCGGACCAGAACGGGGTGCTGTATTTCCTCGACAAGGAGAACGGCAAGCACGTGGTCAGGATCGGTCCTGCCGGCGGCGAGGTGGAGATTCCGGAAACCCGGGAGGCTGATGCATGGTTGGAGCAGGAGAAAGAAGAGAATGCAGACGCCCTTAATTCAGAACAGTCGGCAGATGCTGACGCAGCCAAAATACCTGATACAGGAGGTAATACAGAAGAACCTGCCGCGATCAGTGGATTGAACGGCTCGTGCGGGTGTGCCTCTTTTGGGTCACATGGGAACGGATCGGGAATGTTTTCACTGCCGTGGTTGCTCTTCTTGCTGTCACTGGTTGCCGGCAAAAACCGGTTACTTGGCCGTACTGCGCCAAAACATGGGGCCAAGCGGGGACGGAGGTGACTTTCATCTTGGGGCCAAGCGGGGACGGAGGTGACTTTCATCTTGATATCATTGCTGTTTTTCAAAGCAAGGTATTGATTTCTGGTCTTTTTTTTTTCGCAATCGGATTACCGGAAGTAACTTCGTTGTCGCGCCTTGCCGGTTACTCCGAGCACTCGCCCATACGTTCCAAATACTGGGAAAAATTACCGGCAACGACTTAAAAAGTGAGCGCCGCTACTTCTTCTTGCTTCGCCGCCATACCTCGAAGGCATTTTCGAACATGTCGTTCTTTGTCATGTGAACCTGTATCACGTACTCATCGTTTACCCACTGCTGCCCTCTTATCACGAAATTTTCGACCTTGTAATCATCATCCGGCTTCTGCGGCACCTGGGCCAGGGCATATGCAACCCTTGTCATTTCCTTGACGATTGAATCATGCGCCCTTTTTTGCAGCACCGGACCATATACATCCTCTTTCTTGCCTTTCCACTCTTTTGGATTGAAAGGTGCTGAACCTTCGCAAACAAAAATCTGTGTTTCCGGGATCCAGTATACCTTGGATCCTGTTTTCTTCAGATGCTCGATCGTCTTTTGAAATCTGGGCATGAGCTCTTTTTTAACGTATCTCTTGAAGAGGATGTTGTCCTTGTGGCCCTGGATCTCTTCCTCCATGGCCTTTCCCGGCTTGGCTTCGAGAGCCTTGTCATATTCGGCCAAAGCCTTGTCTCCGGCCCCCTTCAACTGGAAATCATCGCCTCGGTCCATGTGCACCTTGGCGATCGCCTTGCGTGCAGCTTCCTGGGTCTTCCTGTCCTTGTCGTTCTTTGCAGGCGCCTCAATCACCTTTTGATACCAATCCAGGGCGGTATCTTCCATATCCTGCACGTCGTACATCTTGGCCATACCGGACAGGGCGGGAATATACGTAGGATTCTTTTCCAGGGCCTTTCTATACGATTTCTCGGCCTGGGCGAAATTACCGGAAATAGTATAGGTATCACCTTGCTCGGTTGCCCTTTCCGGTGACGTACACCCTGCCAGGACCAGTGTCAGCACAACGGAAAAACAGAAAAAACTCTTATCCTTCATTTTCTTCCCTCCCGTGTTCGGAAAAAAATAAGTTTGCTTTTAAATATCCAAGACCGTGCATCTCCAAAAGACCGTGCATCTCCAAAGAGTTCTCCAATTCACCGGCCAATCAACGACTCGACAAGCCCGGGCTCTGACAGGTCCCTTACAGCATAATCCGCTCCATGCGCCAGAAGCTCGTCCTTTGTATAGTACCCGGTGCCTACTCCGAGCGCCATCACACCGGTATCCCTCGCAGCATTAATATCCAACGGAGTATCCCCGGCAATCCATATGTTCTCCGCCGGCGCAGACGAGCCAATAATGCGCCGGGCCTCCTCAACCGCCGCCTTTGCAACCTGGGCCCTGCTTGGGCCATGTTCTCCGAAACCTCCAAAAGAAAAATAACCTGCTATCCCACCCCGTTCAAGTTTAAGCCTCGCCCCTTGCTCAAGATTGCCTGTACACAATCCCAAAACAACTCCATGTTTCTTCAACTCATCCAGTATACCGGGAACACCGGGACACAGTTCAAAGTCTACCGCTTCGGCAAGGGTCTTCTCAAGATGAAAAAGGTATCGCCTCTTAAGCAACAACCCGAAATCTTCCAGACCGTCCGGGCCGAGTCCGAGATTAAATGCTATCTCCTTGAATATCAGGGGATCCGTCTTTCCGGCAAAACTAATTCCTTCTAGAGCAGCAGGATCATGATGGAATTCATCCAAGGCCCGGCTCAGTGCCTTGAGCCCTGCCCCGCCGGTGGCAAGCAAGGTCAGATCTACATCGAACAACAGGACGCTCAAGGCCAAGACAGGCAGCCTCTAACTCTTGTCTTTCGAAGAAACCACCATTTTCTCCTGTATCTGCAAAGATTCCGCGAGAATCAACGCGAATATCCTCTCTACGAGTTGGGGAGACAATCTCAATGCCCTGGCCTTCTTTTCCGCATCAGCCATGACCTTTGCCTGTCTCCTGGGATGTGCGATCGGCAAGCCACGGGCTTGCTTGCGCCTGCCGATGCTATGGACCAGTTCCATCCGCCTGGCTATGAGTTCCACGATCTGCTTGTCTATCGAATCTATTTCACGTCTCAGTTCGGGAAGGGTACGTTCCATATTTCAACCCTCTTGTCCCCTCCCCAATTTCTTGAGGCTTTCAAGAAACCCGGGAAAGACTCTGCTCACACATTCCGGTTCATGTATTTTTATCCCCCTGGCTCCCAGCCCGGCAAGCGCAAATGCCATGGCAACCCTGAAATCGCCCCGTGGATCCACTGATCCTCCGTGTGGTATACCGCCTTGTACAACCAATACATCACCTTCTCTCTCCGCCCTGATACCCATTGAACGAAGCCCTTCCACAACAGAAGCCAGCCTTTCCCACTCCCTGTGAGCAAGATGCCCTACACTCAAAAACCTGCTCTTTCCCTTTGCAAAGGAAGCAACCACAGCCAAAGGCAGAGCCAATTCCCCGGCATCCCTAACATCGACTTCTATGGCCTTCAGTTCACCGCCCTCGACTATGGCACCGTCATCCTGGGGCCAAACCGCACAGCCCATGCGGCTTAAAAAAGCAGGAAAGAGCTTTTCACCTTGTCTGGAATCAGGGCTCAGGCCCCGCACCCTGACCCGGCCTTCTGTAATAGCCGCTGCGGCATAGAAGTAAGCTGCAATACCGTGATCTCCCTCGACTCGAAAATGCCCAGGCATATATCGTTGGCCACTTCTGACCCTGAACTCGGAATAGCCGTTTCTTTCAACTTCGACCCCGAAGGCGCGCATAACCTCGAGAGTCACATCCAGGTATGGTGCCCCCCGCAATCCATGATGGCTGGCAATACTGACGTCATTCGAGGCGTAAGGGGCAACTATCAACATCGAGCTCAAAAACTCCGTATGTATTTCGGCCTCCACCATTACCCTTCCCCCCTTGAGGCCCCCGCCCTTCACTTCGATTGGCAGTAAACCTCTTTCTCCCGTGCTCCTTGCCCGGCCTCCAAGACCCTTTATCGCAGCTAGCAATGGACCGAACGGACGTTGCCTAAGCCTTGGCGGTCCATCCACCATCACTGCCTCACCCTTGGGACAAAGGGTAAGTACAGACGTGAGCATCCTTGCGTTCAGTCCCGACCGTCCGGCGAAAAGAGAGTTACAGGAAGGCCTTGGTCTGCCGCCGAACCCGCTCACCAGCAAATCATCTCCTTGCCTCTGGAAATCAGCGCCGAGACATTCCAAGGCATCCATGGCATATTCCTGGTCGGATGCAAGCAGGGGGTTGGAGATTACACTATCGCCCTCGGCCAGTGCCGCAATGAAAAGCGCGCGTTGTGTTACTGCCTTCGACGGCGGCGCCTCAACCTCGGCGTCAAGCGGGCCGGCAGGAGGTGTTATTTTGGTTTCCACTCGATGCAACCCAGCCCTTGTCCTCCGTTTTCGGAAGATGTTTACTACCATAATCACATCTTGGGGATCAATGGTTGAATGACGATCATTTGATCTTAAAACGATCCATCCCGATAGCCTTGTTTGCTTCATCTGCGGCACGTTTGAACTTGGGATTGCCGGGCTCATACATCAGGGCGGTTCTGAAGGATTTCTCGGCCAATTGATATTTCTTCATTTTCATCCATCGCATCCCCTCCATGTACGCCTTTCTTCCCTGGGGAGTCTTGCCGACTTGTTCGACCTGCGCCTTTTTCTTTTCCTTTTCCGTTTCCTCTGTATAACGGACTTTCTTACCGCCACTCTCCTTCAATGCCCTGTCATATTGCCTTCGTTTCCTGCTGTCGCGCAGTATTACGTACGCCTCGGTAATCCTCTTGGATATCTTGAATATCGCATCCTTCAAGGGACCGTCAGCCAGGTGATAGACCGTGTCGGGATGAAATTTCCGGGATTCGCTGTGAAAAGCCTCCTTTACTTCCTTTACTCCTGCATCGGGTGATATCTTCAGTACCTGGTAGTAGTTCAACTGTTCCAAAACTTGTGACAGGATTATTATTTCTTGTTCGTTCAACTCCTGCATCTGTCAAAGTCTCCCATCATCCAAAATCAATTGAGTCCATCTACATCTGGATCTCTTCGTCGAATACGAAATCCTGGTTCCTATCAATACTCGACTGGAGTTCGTTTTCACTCAGTCCGCTCGAAAGCCTTACAACAGTGGACTGGCGCTGGCCTGTTTGAACGTCCCTGGCGGTTACGTTTACTACACCGTCCGTATCTATCTCGAAGGTCACCTCGATTGCCACTTCCCCTCTAACCGACGGTCTGAAACCGGAGAACTCGAATTCACCCAGCAATTCATTTTCTTCCCCCCGGTTGGATTCACCTTGATATATTCGTATTTTTACCTTGTCCTGGTAGTCTTTTGCAGGTGAGAAAGTCCTTGTCTGGTCTATCGGAATGGGGGTGTTCTTTTCGATGATCTTTTCGCAGTACCCTCCGACCGTCCCCAATTGCAAGGAGAGCGGTGTAACGTCAAGCAGGTACGTATTTTGCTCCGGAGATATTAGCGATGCCGCCTGTATGGCGGCCCCCATTGCAACCACCTCGTCCGGATCGATACCCAATTGCGGATCCCTTCCGAAATAACCCTTCACCGATTCCCGTATTACAGGCAGCCTGGTAGGACCTCCAACAAGTATTATTCCATCCAACTCGCCTACAGTCAGGCCGGCCCCTCTCATTGCTTCATCGCAGACCTTGAAGGTTCGTTGCACCAGATCCATTACCATTCTATTGAACTCGGTACTCGATATCTCGGATACCAGTTCCAATGGTTTGCCGTCTTGATCCTGGCAAATGTTGGGTATTTCGATACGCACTGCATCCCGCTCGGAAAATACCTTTTTCCCCCGCTCCGCCGCATCCTTGAGTTTTTGCATGGCATGCTTGTCACTGCGTAAATTAATACCAGTTTTTGCAAGGAACCTGTCTGCCATGTGATCCATCAACCTGGCATCAAAATCATCACCTCCCAAGTAGGTATCACCGGCGGTTGACAAGACCTCGTATGTGTCCTTACCCAGTTCCAAGATGGAAATATCGAAAGTTCCGCCGCCCAGGTCGTATACCGCGACCCTTTGTTCCAGGTTCTTGCCGTACCCATAGGCGAGAGCTGCTGCAGTGGGCTCATTGATTATGCGCAGCACATCAAGACCGGCGATCCTTCCCGTGTCCTTTGTGGCTTGCCTCTGGTTGTCGTTGAAATAGGCAGGAACCGTGATGACGCATTTGCTCACGGAATCCCCGAGATAATCTTCTGCAACCGACTTGAGTTCACGAAGTATCAGGGCCTGTATCTCGGGCAGACTGTAATCTTCGTTCATGATCCTGATTCTGACCGAACCATTGGGCCCCTCGACAATCTCGTACGGCATGAGTGTCTTGGCCTGCTTGACTTCCTGGGAATGGTAGAAACGGCCGATTAACCTTTTGGCGGAATATACCGTATTGGGAGGATCCAGGATAATCTTATCCTTGGCATCATTACCGACTCTTACACGGCCATCGCTAAGAAATGCGACAACCGAGGCCTGAATCCGTTCACCCCAGGCATTGGGTATCACCTTTGCCACACCGTCCTCCACAATCGCAATGCAGGACGTCGATGTTCCGAGGTCGATTCCTAACGCTATGTCTCGATCCATTCCGTACCCCTCCGACATACCCGGCGGCTTTTTCTTTCCGGCGTAAACCGTTTGTCGACTCTTACCATCATATCAATAACCACCGGTATCAATCCAGCCCACTTCAGTTTGCATGTTAGAGCGTGCCTATTTCTATTCCCATGTCTCTCTCAGCCATCAATATTTGGCCCGGCTTGAGCTTTAACCAGCCTCTTGGTTCTCCTTCCAGCCCTACCGCTACCGTAATAAATCTAACATGGTACAACATTTCAGGTTTTCCCCGTCTCCGGCAACGATCACAAGACGGAACATTCTCGACCAACCTGTAATACATTTTTTCGTTTCCCACGCTGACTCCCACCAACCTGGCACCGTCTGCCAAGACAATTGCAGATGAGATATTATTGCCCGGGCTTTTTTGTTTCAAATCTGAAAAAACGGCTCGAACAGCGTTCCTTATACAACTGCCCTTCAGCCTTTCCTCTTCCAAACCTCCGCACACATCCTTGATACCGGCCAATAGCATGACGAAAAGTAATTCACTGTCGGTATCGCCTCTAATCACCCTTGCCAAGTAATCCGGCAAGGTCTTGATATGCTCTTCCCTGTATTGTTCCAATTCAGGAATCGAGCCCATGTGCGCGAATAAAAAACGGGAATATTTAAAAGGATGGGTATTCTCCAGCTTCGGCCTGCCCATGGTTGCACTCCGTACATGTGCAACTACGAGGTCGCTCGGGTGGCGATCCAGTTCGGAAACCAAATCGACACCGCCTACCGGAACAGCAGGATGCTTGTGAATGAGGGCCTGCTTTTGCTGGTAGTATCCAATGCCCCAGCCATCGCCCTTTCGTGTTGCGTTGAGTTCCAGGTCGTCGGCTAAAAAGGCGAGAGAACAGCAAAGCGCATGCGGATCATTACTTATCAACCCGAACAACCTTGTCATCTAGACCTCCAGGACTTCCGCCCTTTTTAGAAAGATGACTTTACCAGACAAGCTCCCTTATGGGCAATACCTGTATTACACAATCCTCGATGATCTTGTAAAAAGTCTAAACGGCATGACAGCACGGCACATTCCCGTCATTTTTACAGACTTGATCTTTTTTTTTTGAGACCATGTATTGAAACTTGAAGTCTATTGAACTGAATAGTAGTTTGCTTCCAGGAGGCGAAAAAATGGCAAAAGCCGGCTTCTTTTATCACGAGGAATTCTTGAAGCACGAACCGAACTCTTATCACCCTGAAACCCCCAAAAGAGTCACTGCCATACTGGATGAACTGAAAAAAAGCGGTCTTTTCGAAAAGCTGCAAAAGATACAACCGAACAAGGCCGGGCAAGACCAAATCTTGAGGGTTCATTCAAAGTCACATTTCGAACGAATAGAAAAATCAGCAGGAGGATCAGGCAACTTCGATCCTGATACGTATTACAGTCCCGGGTCCTATGACGCAGCCATGCTCGCCGCAGGCGCCGTTGTCCAGGCAACCGAAGCTGTAACAAGGGGAGACCTGGACAGCGCCTTCTGCCTGGTGAGGCCTCCCGGGCACCATGCCGAGCAAGACAGGGCAATGGGGTTCTGTCTCTTCAACAATGCAGCAATAGCTGCGGCTCATGCCAGAGACGAACTCGGGCTTTCCAGGATCATGATTGCAGACCCGGATGTGCACCATGGAAACGGCACGCAACACATTTTCGAAGAAGATTCCAGGGTATTATATTTTTCCACGCACCAATATCCGTTCTACCCGGGCACCGGCCACTATACAGAAATCGGAAAGGGCCGGGGCCAGGGATTCACGGCCAACTGTCCCTTGCCGGGGCGGATGGGCGACCCGGAATACCTTGCCGTGTACAACGGGATCTTCCTGCCTCTTGCACGGGCATTCAAACCTGAATTGCTCATAGTCTCTGCCGGATTCGATGCCTTTACCAGGGATCCGATCGGCGGAATGAACGTAACGGAGCAGGGATTCGGCCGAATCGCTGAAATATTGCTGTCACTGGGAATACCAACCGTATTTTCCCTGGAAGGAGGATACGATCCGGAGGGGCTGGGCAAATCGGTTACAGAGACGGTCCGCCGGATGTTGTCAAGGTCTGGAGGCAAGTTGGAAATTGAGAGCCTGGCCTCTGATTCATCCGGCCCTGACAGCCCGATCTCCCGACTCGTAAAACTTTTCCAGGAAAGCATGCAACCCTATTGGCCGAATGCATTTAAAGCCGATTCCTGACAGCGTGGCCTACATGGCTTCACAATCCGGCAAACAAGTAATCAACCGCCTGAAAGCTTTTTGAAAAAATTCTTTATTCCAAAAGTCATCATCTTGGGATTGGCCGCCAGCCTTCGCCTGGCATAGGCAACTGCATCAGCCCATTTCTTTGCATACGGCACATAAAGCCTGACGACGTGCCCGGATTCCACCAACTTATGTTGAAGGTAGGTCCTGGGTACGCCCATCAGCATCTGAAACTCGAACCCGTCCTTCTTGATGCCCAGTCTGTCTGTCAGGACCAGAGCTTTTTCCACGACCTCTTCATCATGAGTCGCAAACTCCACATAATGGCCGTCCAGGAACAACATCTCGGCATATTCCAAGAGCTTGCGTTTCATGTCCGTCCTGTCCTGGAGAGCCACTTCGGGTGGTTCATTATAAATACCTATACAGATCCTCACTCTTGCTTCCGTCCCCTTCAGCCCCTTGATATCATTTTCCGTCCTATGCAACCTGCTCTGGAGAACAACGCCCAGGCCGGGAAACCTCTCGAGTAAGGATTTATATATTTCAAGGGTGAGGCTGGTATACCTGTGGTCCTCCATGTCTATGGTAATTTTGAGATCATTCTCACGGGCCTTTTCTATCACGGATGCAATGTTCTTTTCACACTCATCACGTGATATGTGTGTGCCGAACTGGGTCGGTTTCAATGACACTGTGGCGAACTCCTGCCTGCCGAGCATATCCACTACCGTATGATAGGAATTCAGACATTCCTGTACCCCTTCCCTGGTTTCCACGTCCTCGCCCAACATGTCGATTGTGGAGCAGATACGTCTCTTTCGCCAGAGCCACCTTGCTGTTTCAACCGCCGACTCTTCACTGTCACCAGCCACGTACGGAGCTGCAAACACCTTGATTAACGGATTGGGCAATATTTTTACCATGAACGATCGCAGGCCCATTTGTTTCCCCTTTCCATCAATTTCATGACTTCTATACATTCCGCCACGGTTTTGGGCAAGAACCGTTCACACGATGCTGAAATTTCCCGCAAAATGTGAGAATTGACCATTTACAGCAAAGGTAATAATATCAATCTGTACGTATAAGGCTTGGAAATTTTTCAGCCACGCCTTCTTGGAGCGCCTGATGAAAACAAGAAAATCCATTTTAACGGCCTTGAACATCTTTTTCATCTTTTCTCTTTCCCCGGATGCCTTTGCAGCCCCGAAATGGGTGGCTGTAAGCTTTGTAGATCCTGACACGAGCACCATTATGGGTGTAAGCTGGGCAGACGATCAGGCTGGAAGCGATACCGTGCAATACGGAATGTCCCCGGACAAGCTGAACCTGACCGCCAAGGCCACAAAAGTGGATGCAACGGATATCGGCACATTTCACAATGCCGAACTCAAAGATCTTTCCCCTGACACCGAGTACTTCTACCGGGTCGGCGGTACCTCGGGATGGTCAGAGGTTCACAATTTCAATACTGCACCGACAAATCCCTGCGAACCCACGAGGTTCGTGGTCCTTGGAGACGGCAGGTCCGACTTGGCCGGGCCATCCAAGAACTTTGCTCCAAACTACAAGGAGGCCCTGGCCCTGGGGCCGGAATTCATACTTGACAATGGTGACCTCGTAAAAGACGGAGGCAATGCCTCCGAGTGGAAGGACTGGATGGATGCCACTGAAGGCCTGCTTCCGTCAGTGCCCCACATGCCTGCAATCGGCAATCACGATGACGGTCCCGGGCAGGGAGACTCGGCAAATTACAATAAGATTTTCTACTTGCCCAGAAATGATGTGAGCAACACGGAAGACTTCTACTTCTTCACGTACGGTCCTGTGGCGGTCGCGGCTATAAGTTCCCAGACCTTTGACGGCGGAACACCCAAGTATGAACAACAGGCCCAATGGCTCGACCGCATGTTTACGGAGCACCCGAGGCCGTGGAAATTCCTCATGCTCCACCACCCTATATACGTTAGTAATTCCTGGGCCGGTCATCCCCCGAACGAGAAAGGTCAAAATGCGGCGCTCACTCCTGTAATAGACAAGCACCATATCGACGTAGTTTGGCAGAGCCATGTCCACTGGTACGAACGGCTTGGCCCCCTAAAGGGCAACGGCGGAAAAGATGAAGGCATCCCCGTGGATGACAACAACCAAGGAACCGAGTATATCACCACCGGCGGTGCAGGCG
This sequence comes from Deltaproteobacteria bacterium, assembly GCA_013152945.1. Lineage (GTDB taxonomy): Bacteria > Myxococcota_A > JAADFL01 > JAADFL01 > JAADFL01 > JAADFL01. The sequence goes on from JAADFL010000027.1 coordinate 13,311, forward strand.
GAGATATCATATTGGTTCCCTGCTTCTCCGCCATGTCCAAGGCCAAGGGATACAAGGCATGCACCAGTAAGAGGCATTTCATAGTCGTGGACATAGAGTTCGACAAGATTTCGATCAAAACCCTGGGAACAATAGCAGGTGGAGCAAGCGGCCAGGTTTACGACGAGGTGAGTTGGACCAAGACAGGACTGGATCCGAATATCTGCCAAACAGGGGATACTGACACCGATACCGACGTTGACACGGATACTGACATCGATACCGACACAGACACAGACACAGACACGGATGCGGACAGCGACACCGATACTGATATTGACACGGATACGGATACCGACACCGGCACTGACATTGATACGGATACCGATACCGACATCGACACGGATACGGGCACTGACGTTGATACGGATACCGACACTGACACCGATACGGATACCGATACTGACACCGACATCGATACGGATACCGATACCGATAACGACGTTGATACGGATACGGATACTGATACTGACACTGACACCGACATCGATACGGATACCGATACCGATAACGACGTTGATACGGATATGGATACTGATACGGACACTGATACAGGAACAGAAACAGGAACAGACACGGATCATGGCGGCAGTGACTCGAAAACAGGGGGAGGCTGCTCGGCAATAGGCATGGATGAAACCGGCCTAATACTCGGTGTCAGCGGTATTTTCCTACTTTTTGGACTATTTAACCGGAAAAAGAGAAGCCATTGAATGTGCAGATAAATAAATAGAAAGCAGGTCACAAAATCATGAAAAAATATTGGTTCGATTTTTTTGTGACAACCCTTGTCACTTCTCTTTTCATGCTGATAGTTTCATTCCCGGTTCCTGCCGATGCGCAAGGTACTACCAATGACGCAAAACCTGCAATCATGGATTGCAACAAGGCGCTCCAACGTTTCGAAGACCTGGTAGGAACCTATATATCCCTGCTGACGCGCGGACAAGGTGACGAAGCCAGGTTACAAAAGGTAAGAAAAGAGATCAGAGCTCTGGATAATAAAGCAGGCAGGTTTTGCCTACGTTACTACGCCCGCGGCATCGAACTCTATGACCGCATGAAAAAGGCTGAAAAGGAGGCTGGAAGGCAACCCTTGTTACAGGGATTTCCCAATGAAAAAAAGACAAGAGAAAATGGAGAAACAGCCAAGTCTCCGCCTACCGGCCTTTTCCAGCAAAAGGCAATTGGTTTTGTCAAGCCGAAGCTGGCAAAAAACAGGCCGGAAATGTGTCTGAATGCACCCATGAAGCCGGGATCAAGCTTGGTAATCGGACTAACCGGTCTTGCTCTTGGAACCGCGGTAGGTTTTTCATTGTTGAACTTCGATGGTTCAACAGAACACGGTTTCGGTTACGCCTTCCTGTTAGCCTCGACCACATTCGCCCCTGCTGCAGGGCATTTCCGGGCAGGTGAATCATGGCTCGCATGGCTGCTTAGCGGACTACGGGCAGGGGCAGGAGGCTTGGCAGTTGCGGGCATAAGCCGGGGCAATGATAGTACGTCGGACAAATGGATGACCTACGGGGGACTGATTTCACTTGGCATACTGGTTACTGCAGGCTTGGTGGACGGCGTGCTTGCAGTGCACAGGCTCAATGAAAAATGTGGTTTCCCTGGCGGGAAACTACCCGATAAGAAATAGGCCAAGCAGCATTTTATTTTTATTTTTGTCAGTGTACCTCACCCGGGCGATCAAATTCTTGCAAGTCCCAGGAATGCAGCATGAATGGATATAACCATGACCAGGAAGATTTTTCTGGACGTGTCCCTGGACAACCCGAACAGATTATAACCAATGCTGTTTGACCTGCAGGAGTTGATACAGTCGCCGCACAACGTGCAGGACAAGGCGGGTTTGCGGCGCTCGATATCTTTAGCTCGCAGGGCATTGTACCTGCAAGAGGTTGTACACGCCCCGCACTGCGTGCAACTTTTGGCAATCCGAATCCTGAAAGGATTGAGCTTGGCCAGGAGCACGGCCACGAGGCCCAATGGACAATAACTGGTGCAATGAACCATCACGCCTGCCCGGCGGGACAGTGCGACCATGACTCCAACTCCGGCCAGGCCAAAGCCCCCGGCCAACCAGGCAGCGGTGCAAGGCCCTACTCTAAAGGCTCTCAAGGCTAATGCAGCGACAACAATCACTACCAGGCTGAAAATCCTGACGTACCCGGCTGCTTTGGGAATAACCACAGGTTTTTTCCTGGCAGCCGCCGCCATACCGTCGAATGCCCCGACATAACACAGGTAGCTACACCATGCAGGCCCAACGAGAAGCACTGTGGCTGAAAAGAGTATCAGCATGAAAAGTCCGCCCCCCCTGTAAAGGGGGCCTGCCACTATCAAAGCCGGAACCGGCAGGTGAAGTTTCCCTGTCATCAGGAACTTGTCGAAACCGGCAATGCCAAGCCCGAGCTGGAGGAAAAAAACAATGGCAAACAGCTTCCATGCGAAGAGCCTGAACCTGGGTGCTTGGCCGGGGTCTATTATTTTTCGTGTGAGCCAGGCCGAATACAGGCACAGGAGCAATATCTCAATCCAACCCGTGCCCTTGACAAACCTCTCGGCCAGCAGCATGGGGGGCCTCACCATCAAGTGAACCGGAACCAATAACAATGAAGTCAGGAAAAATGCTGCAACCAGGGCTCCTGTACTGCCTCTTCCTGTTCCATCAGCATTCACGCACACCTCCATGTTCCTTTTTTTGGTTTACTAGATCTTCGAGGCATGTCAAGATTGCATCATGAGCGACTGTAACAGACGGCATCCTTATCAGCAAGCCGACTCCCCACGGAAAAAAAGAGCTGCCTGGAACTTCTCTTGCGTGGATGAATGAAAATGAGTTGGGAAATACGCTCCATGGACAATGGAAACGACGTAATAACCAAAAGAGAAATTGAAAATGCACAAACGGAATGGGGTAAGGCAATTTGCGAGATTGGAAGGAAATATACGGACGGCCTCGATTATCGTATTGTTGCCGAGAACATGATAGATAGTTTATATGCCTTTGAAATCGGACCTGTCCTGTTCAAGCCTACCAATGCTTCAAACCGCCAATTTCGCACATCGAGGAAGAGCGCCCTGTCCTACTTCATTTCAGGAGACAATGACTACCCGGAGGACAAGGGATTCGGCCTCCAGCCGTGGATAAAGGTTCGGTTCGAAAATGTGGCCACTTTCATTCACGGTAATTATGCTGTTGCCATGGGAAACTATTTTTTTACAAATGAAAATGGCCGGGAAACAAAAGTCGAATTCACGTTCGGATACCTGAAAGATAAGGATGGCAACCTGCGTATTAACCTGCATCATTCTTCCTTGCCATACTTGCCTGCACCGGACCCGAGATAGCGAGTTCTTGAAAATTCGGATAAATTCCAAGGCGTTGATACGAACCATACACCTTCAAAATAGTACTTGACAAGATCGGGATTCAACTGTACTGACATGTCAGTCTAGTTAAAAGAACTGAAAGAGAGGAATCGCCATGGCTGCACATTTTGTCAAACGTTACATCGGAATCGATGTGGGTGCGGAAACGGTCAAGGTAGTCGAGTTGCTCAAACACGGGGACAAGCTCGAACCCGGCCGAAAACTCATTGCCGAACACCACAAAGAGCCGGAGAAAGTCATACTGGATCTTTGTAAACAAATCGATATCAACAGCGCGCAGGGAGCTGCGTGCACAGGCAGGCTCGGAAGATTGTTGAACCTCGAGCGTGTGCCTGTCAAAGGTGCCCAAAAGACAGGGCTCGACATACTGGTTCCGGATCATGGTCCAATGACCATAGTATCCATTGGAAGCCATGGCTTTTCAGTGCTGGAGATCAGGGAATCCGGCACCACTGTATTCAGGGAGAACAGCCGGTGTTCCCAGGGAACAGGCAACTTCCTCCGACAACTCGTAGAACGATTCAATATGACCGTAGAGCAGGCAAGCGATGTATGCGCCCCTGTCCGGGATCCTGCCCCGCTTTCAGGCAGGTGTCCGGTAATACTCAAGACAGACATGACCCACCTGGCAAACAAGGGGGAACCGAAAGAAAGGATCCTCGCAGGCCTGTACGACGCAGTATGCGAAAACGTCCAGGTCCTGATCAAGCCAAGGCTTGCCCCTAAAAAGGTCCTGCTTGTCGGGGGAGTCACAAGGGCCGAACGGATACAAAACCATTTCAAGAGGTTCTTGGACGAAAATTCGATGCAACTAGTGGATACGAACGAGCTTGCCGGAGAAATAGGGATCTACCTCGAGGCATTTGGAGCAGCATTTGAGGCGGCTTCAAAAGAGCTCGAAGTCCCAAAATGGGAGGAAATCCTCCTTCCACAGAGTGATGCGACTTTCGAGACGCTTCCCGGGCTCAAGGATTCGCTGTCCAAGGTAAAACGCATGACACACGTACTACCGGGACTGAAAAAAGACAAGGGCCGCAGGCTCATACTCGGTTTCGACATGGGTTCCACGGGTTCCAAGGTGGTGGCACTGGACCTGGACCTGAACGAACCCGTCTGGGAGACCTACAGGAACACCAACGGTGACCCCGTGGGCGCGTCACAGGCCTTGATGCAACGCTTTATCGAGGATGGAGGAAACAACCACAGGCTCGTAGCATTCGGGGCCACGGGCTCGGGAAGGGAAATCGTAGGATCGTTGCTGGCAAGCTGCTACGGCAGCGACAGGGTATTCGTGTTGAACGAAATTGCAGCCCATGCAGAAGGCGCAATGCACTATGATCCGGCGGTGGACACCATATTCGAAATAGGGGGCCAGGACGCCAAGTACGCAAGGCTTAGCGAAGGCCAGGTCTTTGATGCCGCCATGAACGAGGCATGCAGCGCAGGAACCGGCTCTTTCATCGAAGAACAAGGCAAGAAATTCGAAGGAGTCGACAACGTGGTACAACTGGGCCAATTGGCCTTGGAGGCAAAGCAGGGAATATCACTAGGCCAGCATTGTTCTGTATTCATGGCAGAGGTAATTGATTCCGCCGTATCCGCCGGTAAGAACAAGAACACCATCGTAGCCGGTATTTACGACTCGATAATCCAGAACTACCTGAACCGGGTAAAGGGCAGCCGGTCGGTAGGCTCCAAGGTCTTCTGTCAGGGAATGCCGTTTTCGTCTGATGCCCTGGCCGCAGCCGTAGTGCGGCAGACAGGCATGGAAGTGGTAGTACCACCGAACCCGGGCACAGTCGGGGCCTTGGGTATAGACCTCCTTGCCGGGAAGGAACTCGACCTCAAAAAAGACCTCGAGGCGGCAGACCCTTCGATATTCCTTGAAGCCAAGGTTTTGAAGAAGGACACGTTCGTGTGCAGGTCGAACAAGGGCTGCGGCGGATCAGGCAACAAGTGCAGGATCGACAGGTTGACAACCTTGGTGGCCGGTGAAACCAAGAAATTCCTCTGGGGAGGCAATTGTTCTTTATATGACAGCGGCGTGGGCAGAAAGAAAATGCCCGACAGGTCACCCAACCCGTTCAGGGAAAGAAAGGATCTCATCGAACAAATCATGGCCGGGCTTCAAGAGAAAAGACCGGGCAGACCGGTGGTTGCAATGACCGATGAGTTCGTGCTCAAAAACCTGTTCCCGTTCTTTTCCACCTTCATCCATGACCTTGGTTTCGACATCGCCCTTCGAACGAATGCCGATCACAAGGTATTGAAGAAAGGCATCGAGGAATCCAATGTGCCATATTGCGCTCCCATGCAGCTTTACAGCGGTGTAATCGGCGAACTACTCGAGCAACACCCGGACTACCTGTTATTGCCGATGTTAAGGGACCTGCCGCGTGCCGGAGACGAAGACGTTTCCACGACCTGTCCACTGTCCCAGGCAAGCGCAGATCTCCTGCGCCACAACCTTGGTGATACCGGTGTTACGAAAATATTGAGGCCTATAATAGACATGGGAAAGGGGAACCTCGATTCAGACTTGTTCAGGGAGTCGTGCAGGCGAATGGCCGTCTCACTGGGAATAAAAAACGGGGAATGGAAATATGCCTATGAAAAGGCCAGGCACACCCAGGAGAAATTCTGGGCATCGTGTTTAGACATAGGCAGGAATGCCCTTGCCTTTTGCAAGGAAAACAAAGTGATACCCATAATTACACTTGGACGCTCGTACACCATCTACAACGACGTGCTGAATTCCAATGTCCCCAACCTGCTGCGCGAGCAAGGAGCCATGGCTATCCCTGTGGACTGTTATCCCGTACAGGACAATGTTCCGATTTTCAAAGATATGTACTGGGGTTACAGTCAGCAGAACCTGAGAGCGGCACACCAGATAAGAAGGACTCCGGGTGTGTACAGCATGTTCTGCTCCAATTACTCCTGCGGGCCGGATAGCTTCAATCTTCATTTCTATGCTTACATTATGGAAGGCAAGCCTTTTGCCATAATAGAGACGGACGGTCATTCCGGGGATGCTGGCACAAAGACGAGGATCGAAGCATTTCTGTACACGGTGGAAACAGACATCAGGTCGGGAATGAAGTCCATGAAACGAAACAAGAACCTGTTGCGAAGAATCGAGGTCGACAAGTCCAGTATCGAAGATGTGCGGAGACGGGAGGAATTGCTCCTGATCCCGAGAATGGGGCCGGGTGCGGAGGTGCTTGCAGCCGGTTTGCGCGCCGAAGGTATAAGGGTTGAATCCCTGCCCATGGCGAACAGAGACGATGTGCGCATCGGCAGAAAACACACCTCGGGCAAGGAATGCGTGCCCATGACCATCACCCTGGGCAGCGTGCTCAAGCGAATAGAGCAAGGAGATGAAGATGAACGCTATGCATTCTTCATGCCCACTGCAGGAGGGCCGTGCAGGTTCGGCGTTTATAACACGTACCACAAGATGGTATTTGAAAAGATGGGACTCAAGGACAGGATCAGAGTGGTGTCACAGCCTGACTACGACTATTTCCAGGGAGTCAGCAAGGGCTTTGCAGTAAAGGCATGGGTCTTGTTCATGGCATCCGACCTTTTGCTCGACATGATGCATGACACGCGGCCCGTAGAAAGACGACCGGGAGCGGCCGAAGAACTTTATAAGCGCTACTTCAGGGATCTGGTCGAACTTGCTGAAAGGGAACCTGCGCCGGTGCTCGGAACCGCCCTGGCCGACGTGCCCAAAGACCTGTTTGGAACAAGGCCACTACTCGAAAGTGCTGCAAGAGCCTTTACGTCAATCAAGGACCATTCAAAGCAGGTGCCGACCGTGGCCATGGTGGGCGAAATCTACGTGAGGTGTGACCCCTTTGCCAATGATTTCATACTGGACCGGCTGGAGCGCCGGGGCATAAGGGTGAAATTCGGACCCTTCAATGAGTGGCTCGAGTACACTGACTGGCTTAACTATAAGAAAATAAAAGAAGGCCGGCACGAGTACCCCGGCAATTGGTTCGCCAACAGGATAACAAGCACCGTGCAATATGCCGTTCAGAACAGGATGTACAGAATAGTCCAGGAAACCATGGGCTGGCCCGACAGAACCAGGGTCGTAGACTCTGTAAAGGCTGCCTCTCCCTACCTCTCCTCGGACCTGCACGGCGAGGCGATCTTGACCCTCGGCGGACCTGTTCACGAGTACAAACAAGGAGAAATAACCGGCGTTGTAAGTGTGGGGCCATTGGAGTGTATGCCCAGCAAAGTCGCCCAAGCCCAATTCTTCCATGCGGCCGAGGACCTGGGGCTGATTCCCTTGAGCATTTCGGTCAACGGTGATTCCGTGGACCCGGAAGTTCTGGATAATTTCGTATTCGAGGTCAAGTCCAGGTTCGAGGCTCAAAAAAATCAAAAACAGGCTGAAAAGCCAAGGGCTGGGTTCATGATGGGCAAGCCCATGGTAACGATCAAGGATTTGATGAGGGGCCCGATGTTGCCCTGGACACCCGGAATCGACTCGCTCGGAAGCGGAGTGGGACATGAGCTGCCGGATACAGGTGATAATTCTACAAGGCAAGGTCAAAACCTCTTCACCGGACTCTTCAAGGGTTTGGCGACAATTGCCAGATCAAAGTAATGCCTGACCTTTTAAAGACCTCCATAAAGCAACTACTTCACGGCGCGGCATCCGTCCTGGGTGGAAGTGCCGCAGCCCTGATAGTATTCGATGAAGCACATGACAGCCTGACCCTTTCGCTGGGCGTCCTAAAAAAGAAATACGGAGAATTGAAGCAAGCCGAGACAATGCTCGGTCTGGATACGTCCGACCTGACGGTACCGATCTCGCTCCTTCCCGGGAGCATCATCGTAAGATGTTGGAAAAACGCCAAGGTATTCCAAACCCATACCATTTCAGACCTTGTCAGAGGATTGGTGGAAGACGGCGATGCCGCCAAGGTTGACGAGTTGGTAGGTGAACACACCTATGTCTGTGTACCGGCAATCGGTTCCAAGTACGTCGAGGGCGTAGTCATCTTCGAGAAGGTGGGCAAATGGGCCTTTGCCCCGGTACAAACAAAGCTGCTTCTCCAGTATGCATCCAGGATCGCCCGCCTGGTCGAGGCGGAACGCCTTGGGAGACAGGCATCGAACATCCTGGACATGGAACATTACATGGATCCGGTCATCAGTACGGGATTCATGCTTCTCGACAGGGACATGATGATATTGGAAGCAAACGCTTTGCCGGCCATGATCATGCCTGAAAAGGGGACATCACTCGAAAAATGGCTCGACCGGGTACAACCGGGAAAACAAGACAAGATAACACTGCCGGACCTTGAAAAATCAACAAGCGAGCCGGTCAAGATCGACTTCATCGAGGGGCAAAATAAAACCAAAAAATTGTACGCTGCTCTCTTCAAGCTGGAGTCGAAGGACTCATACCTATTGCAGCTCATGGATACCACTGCGGTAGATGCCAAGATATCGGCAGTAGGAGAGCGCCTGCCCATGCTCCTTTCCGGCACGGCATCGGCGGTAATCTGTGTTTCCAGCGACCTCGAGATACTCTCGAACAATGAACTCGCGGAACAACTTTTCAAAACCGGACCGGGCCTGCTTGTAGGTAAAAACCTCGCAGACCTGATCGAGCCCGGTACGGGTCTCGATGCAATGGGAAAGGGAAAGCTCGGGGCATTCGGTTACCTTGACCAGGTCGCAAACATGAAAAAAAATGACGGGACCGTCTTCCCCGGCCACATCATGGGATTACTGCTCGCAGATGAAACAGGCTCCCCCGACGGTGCATTGCTTGCCATCGAAGACCTTGGCGACGTCCCTGCCAGAAGTGAAGAGAACGAAAAGTTGGAAAAAAAGGCAATGCAGGCCCAGCGCTTGACCGCAATGGGAGAGATGGCGGCCCAATTGGCGCATGAGCTTCGCAATCCTCTGGTTGCCCTGGGAGCTTTGCTCCAAAGTCTTGTCGAAGATCCCCCGGAAGCGCCTGAACTCCTGCAGGAACTGGAGGCAGCCAGGAACGAAGTGATAAGATTGGATACATTGCTCCAGGACTACCTTGCGTTGTCGGGAAGGATTCCCCTCCAACCCCTGGCAATGGACCTAAAAAAGGTCATACAATCGACAATCGAACTGGCCAACGCAACAGCAGCAGCCGACGGCATCAAGATTGAGACAAGCATAGAACCCGAAATGAAAGCCCTCGGCGATCCACAAGGAATCAGGCAGGTCCTGCTGAATGTTTTACTCAACTCGATCCAGTTTTCTCCCAGGGGCAGTATCATCAATATTTCCACCACTACTACGGAGAACACCTGCAGACTCAAGGTTCGAGATGCCGGCCCGGGCCTGGATCCGAAAGTCAGGGAACAGGTATTCGAGCCTTTCTTCACAACCCGCAAGGACGGGACCGGCCTTGGATTAACGGTGTGTAAGCGGATAATGGATGAACTGGGAGGAAAGATTTGGTTTGAAGAGGCCTCCGGCCGCAACATTGGATTGACCGTGGTCCTGGAATTGCCGAAGGCCTGAATTCAGAGTGCTTGCCATATACCGCGATTCCTGGCATGTTCTGCACATTGCCGGGAGGAATGTAAGCCATGAACCTGAAAATACATTTTCATTGTTCAGTCGTCACGTTCGTCCTTTTGCTTGTACCTGCTGTTGCATCTGCAAAATCAGAGGGCGGCGCTATCTCCAGGTCACCTTCTTTCGTAAGGCTTTCGGCAGGCCTGGGCATAGACGTGGGAGGCAACCTTTGGACAAAATCCGAGAATGTCCCAAACTACAATCTTACGCCCTTCGACGGGTACGGAGGAGGATGGGCCGCAGGAGGCGGTCTCACCCTGGAAACAGACATTCTCTGGGGCTTTATGGGACTTGAAATCGATGTTCTGTTCGAACGAAGCACGATCTGGACCGAGATCACTCACAACCTTATTGTTGGCGGAAACGAGGTCGAGATCGGAAAAACAAGATGGACCCTCGACGGCATGAACATCAGGCTGCCTTTGCTCCTGAAGGGGATACTCCCTTTGGGCGCGGTGAGGCTCTTTACGATCATCGGTCCGGAGTTCGTATTCAGCGTTTCTCCAAATACAAACCTCGAAGTCACCGAAGAAACCACGAATGGTGCGCTTGAAGGGGTTGCAAAGCTCAAGAACCTGTTCAAAGCCAGGAGTCAAAACGACGTGTTCCTTTCCGCAGGAATCGGGTTGTCTGTTGTTGTCTGGCGTACGCCAATCTCTCTTTCGATCAGGTACGGTTACAATCTCACCCAGCCTTCCGGCTACAACGACCGGGTGAAGTTCAAGACAAACGCCTCCGGTTCAACGTTGGAGAGCATCGAGGTGATAGACTCCAGCAGCATGGACCTGCGCATCGTCATAAGCGGATCCTATGAAATCGGTTTTTGAACACGTTGTCGATGTTCATGGTGCAATGTAGAATCTATTCATCCAAGAGGAGAATTACAATTGGCGCAACTCCTGATAATCGGCAAGGCCCTTGAACGTTCGACCGATCTGCTCGTCCAGGTTGCGACAAACCAGGGTTTATCCGTAAAATCCGCCGAAACATTCGAAGAGGGAGCCAGGATACACGCTCAAGGCGACGCGGAAGTCACTTTCCTGTTGTTGCCTGTACAGGATGCCACCGCGTCTGATGTAATGAAAAAGTTGAAGAGGCAGGACCCGCGATCAATAGTCATCATTTCAGGCAAGGACTCAACGGTCAGCCACGGCCCTTCGGCGCTGGAGCTGGGCGCGTACCTGTATCTGAAGGATACAGCGGACAAGGAAGAACTCTTGGCCGCCCTCGGACTCGCCATGGAGGCCAGACGGACCGATGCACAGTTGCGTTACCTGAGGGGCAGGGATGCAGCGGGCTCCGACTGGCAGAGTATCATAGGCCAGAGTAAAGGCATGAGATTGGCCTTTGCCATGGTCCGCAAGATATGCCGAAGAACCATGCTCGGCGGCTCGCCCACTGTCCTTATTACAGGTGAAACCGGAACAGGTAAGGGTTTGTTCGCCAAGGCACTGCATTACAACGGAGTCAGGAGAAGCAGGGCTTTTGTAGAGCTCAACTGCGCCGCAGTTCCACCCCAATTACTGGAAGCCGAATTGTTCGGCCACGAGCAAGGAGCATTCACGGATGCAAGAGCTACGAGAATCGGCCTTCTGGAAACCGCCCATCTCGGCACATTGTTCCTTGATGAAATCGGTGCATTGCCGATTGAGCTTCAGGCAAAGCTACATCTAGTCGTAGAGGAAAAATCTGTCAGGAGGCTCGGCAGTTCCCGGGCCAGGCCTGTCGACGTACAGCTCGTGGCAGCTACCAGCAAAGACCTCGAATCCATGGTGGAGGAAGGCAAATTCGCAGCCGACCTGTATCACAGACTCAATGTAGTGAGAATTCACCTGCCGCCGCTCCGCGATCGGGGGGAAGACAAAGTCATGCTGGCCGAAAGTTTCCTCGAATCCCTTTGCCTGGAATACGGCTTGCCTCCGAAGCGCCTATCAGACGAGGCACGAAAGGCAATCAATGATTACTATTGGCCCGGAAACGTGCGCGAACTCAAAAATAGGATCGAACGCGTGATCCTGCTCGTCGACGACGAGGTGATTCAAAGAGAGCATCTCGGGTTGCACACAAAATCCGGCCGGGTCCTGGTATCCATGGGGCAAAAGGGAGATGTCGATGTCGATATACCACGCGGAGGGGTACCGCTTGCGACACTGGAGCGGGCCGCCATAATGAAAGCACTCGATCTTTCGGACGGCAACGTGTCCAAGGCAGCAAGACTCCTCGACATCTCACGCCATACACTGCTGTACAGGATGAAGAAACATAATATTTCCAAATCCCGCATCGTGGAACCATAGCAACGGGAACGGCCGGCGGTTTTTACGCCCGGAATCACCAAAAGGAATAATAACGAAATTTCAATTACACAACAGTCTTCGTACGAAGTGGTAGAATTCCCTCGGACCCAGAAATAACAGGTCGACCCGGCCCATGGTTATCTTGGCGCCGGAACGCACTTCTTTTTCCTCTCCCACATCCAAGGCGGAATCGTTGAGCATTGTTCCGGCGGCGGATGCATTGTCACGTATAAAGTATTTTTCTCCCCTTTTCTCTATCCATGCATGTGCACGGGAAACAGATGCATCCCGGATCACTACGTCACATCCATCACCACATCCAATCAAGAACTCATCGGCTTTCGAACCATCTCTCGACTGAAGCACGAATACCGAGTAATCCACGGCAGGATCGAATTCTTCGGGTATGGATATGGAGGCTTCCCTCTTCATGGCCAACCGGTCCGTTGTCTCGCCGGGTTCGCCGTTTACAATCAGCAAAGGGTCGAGAACCTGGCAATGCATGAGCACTGCATGAGGATCTTTCTCCATGTACGCATCCACGTCATTTTCATTGCACAAACTTTTGAATTCGCCTAATGCCTTCAATTTCAATAATTCTCCAAGCTGCTGAAATGCTACGCAGAGGTCATCAAAGTGTCAAGAGCGGGTTTTTCCGAACACGAGCGTGAAAGAAGGCGAACTCCCGGGCCCCGGCTCACGTTTTTCCTTTAACTCGAAACCCAGTAATGTGGTTATCGGCAAGATCTCCGTGATCGAAAGATTGTGGTAATGTTCGAATCTTTTTCCTTCGGGCGGCATGTTTTCGGTTATGACCATGAACGGCGAATCCTCGGAAATCACCAGCAAACCGCCAGGCTTTATAAGCCTCGATATCATAATCAGCGCGCCCAAAGGGTCCTGCATATGATCCAGGCATCTCAATGCAAGAACCGCATCGAAGTAACGGCCCGGAAGATCAGCTTCCTCAAAACGTGTTTTCAGATACCTGGCGCCGCGCGGCAGATCCACCGGATCGGAAACCGCATCGTCCCCGGGATCCACTGCCCAGTATTCCATGTCGTGCCTCTCCACCGAATTCCTGACCTGCTCCATGTAGCAAGGAAAGCCTGCTCCAATATCCAGGACCTTGCCACGAATGTTGGCCACCAGTTGTTTAAGCCATGTTTTTTCCAGGTCGAAAGGTTTCGATTCGCTTACTCGAAATGAAAGGCCCGGCGAACCTCCTGTTTCCTCGAGTTGAACCAGGGCATCGTCAATACGATCACAACCAGGATCCTGCATGAAATATACCTGTCCACTTTTCACAACCTCATTCAACAGGTCTTCATCGAAATCCATGGAGCACATGGGCACACGAAAGGAATTGTTCGGCAGTTTCACCTCGATTGAATCAGCATGTTCACATCCCAACTCCCTGCCCGGCCACAATGCAATGGAATTAGGCCCGGCCCCCCTTAAAGGCCTAAGCGCCGATTCCCAGATCGTGCCCCTGTATCCCTCGTACAGCCCGGGACAACGCTCCTTCCATGCACAATCGTAACACTTGCCGGGTGCATAAAACCTTGCGCCCCTGTCCACCGCCTGGAGTTCCTGCTCGAATGTCTCCATCATGAACCTGATTGAATGCGATTCCAGGTTCTGATCGAGAAGGTCGAATGCCCCAGGTATACACGCGGGAAAACCATCATAACCGACCTGTACGCCCAACCTGTCGGCCAGGGCCACGGCGGCAAGGACTTCGCTTGCAGTTTCCTTTGGATCCGGCATTAGTTCGGCCAGGTTTTCAAGCGCGAATCCCTTGGGCTCCATCAATGAGAGTTTCAACCCGGCTCTTGGCATGGAAGCAACGAGTTCCACAATACCGGACAAACGCTTGACATTTACGCTCGTTATTACGGTGTTGACCACCAGCCATCCGATCCCTGTGTCGTGGAGATTCCTTGTGCCGGCAAGTGTCTGTTCGAATGCTCCATGCACATCGACCAAGCCGTCGTGCTCCTCCGGAACAGCGGAGTGCAATGAAACCAGGGCATAATCCAACCCTTTTTCAACCAGCCTTTCAGCAAGCTTCACATATGAAAACATCCTGGCATTGGTCACGATTCCCGGTATCAAGTCCATTTCGGATGCAGCATGCACGAGCATTTCCAAATCATCCCTGATGGCCGGTTCGCCGCCTGAAAATACAACACCGTCACATCCCTTCCGAACAGCCAGTTCCATCCTATGTAATATTTCCCTTGTGGCCAGGGCGGGCTTATCGCCCCTGCCACGACCCACATGACAAAAGGAGCAGTGATTATTACAGGCATAACCCAGTTTCAGCAGGGCGGCACATTCGAAAGACGGGGAGATCCTTACCGTCACCAGGAACCGTGCGAACCGTGCGAGCCGTGGGAACCATGGGAAGCGTGGGAACCATGGGAGCCGTGGGAACCATGCGAACCGTGGGAACCATGCGAACCGTGCGAGCAATGTCCGGCCACGTCCCTCTTATAAGGCTGATCATGCATTGAGCCCTGCACTCTCCCGGCATCTTTACCGGTTGAGACCGGTTTACTGCCCCTGACAGCATCGACGGCATGCACATCCAGCCTATGCCTGCGGATTGCAGCAGAGCTTCGCCTTGTTGTCAGGGCTACACCTGATGCAGCCAGAACAGCCCACCCGGTCTTGGAAAGAAAATTCCTCCTCGTAACCTTTGCGCCGTCGGGAGTGAGGAAGGCAGTTGCTTTCTTCTTCAATTTCGGGAACCGTTTATCTCCATCACTCTTCATGTGCTTCCTCCCTCGCCTTGACCAGGCAACGGTCTCGTCCATCTCTCGAAAATGGACAATGTATCCTGGTCTGCATTCTGGAGCCTGGAGAACAACTCGTCAAGTACTCCCATTTGAATCTTGCACCGCTGGTTCTCCGGCTGCCTGGCAACCAGTTCTCCTTGTTGGGCATAATTATACACGGGGCAGACCCCGCAGAAAAGTGCATAAGCACAGTCGGCACATCCCGGAAGCGCCTCGACACATGAGGCGGCGGCCAAAGCCTTTACAACCGGTGAGCCCGCAAGGTCACGATATTCGTCATCCTGAACGTGTCCCACCTTGAACAGGTCGTCGCCGGTCCTGGCCAGCATCCTGCCCTCGTCGCAGGTATATACGGAACCATCGAAATCGTACGCCAACTGGCCCAGGCCGGCGCCGCAGGGCGAACGAAGCTCCATGTAATTGGGTTCACGATCAGTCAATATCTTGGTAAGGTGGAGAGCAGCGGTCCGCTCCTGTATATCCACGCCGTTCAAAGCATGTTCCATGACACGTGCAAGAACTCGTTTGTAGAAAGCCAGGTATTCATCGGCATCATAGCTTATTCCCGCCGCCCTGGAAGCCATGCCGAAAGGATTTAAAGGCCTTGCATGAAGGGTATTCAAACCCAAACGGACGTACTCGTCCACTATTTCCTCCGGCCGATCCAGGGAAGCTCTCGTAACCGTCAACAAGGCATTTACCTTGTACATTCTCGGATCCAGGTCACGCTTCCTGTACGCATCGTTCATTACTTCCATGCCCGCCAAAACCGAATCATGGGAAGAGCCGCCCGGCAACGGCCTGTTCATGTCATGTAGTTCCTTTGGACCGTCCAGGCTCGTGCATACGAACACCCCGTTGTCGGCCAGGTAATCCGCGGTCTCCCGGTCGAGCATTGACAGGTTGCTGACAAGTGTCAATACGAGTTCCTTGTCCTTTTCTTCAGCCAATTTCCATGCATTTTCGACCACTCGCTTTATTACCCGCAGGTTGACCAGAGGCTCTCCTCCCTGGAATTCGATTGTGACTTGCCTTGCAGGTGTTTCAAAGGCACGCTCGAGCACCTTGTCTGCGGTTTCGGGTTTCATGTCCACGCCCCTGGTTCCCATGGGCGCCCTGCTGGCATGGCAATACACGCACCTGTGGTCACATCTCAACGTGACAATCATTATGTGGAGATTTGTACCCGTAAACAGGTGGCTGTTGCGCCTTGCAATGATACGTACCTGCTCATCCGCGCTCATCCCGCCCTGAACAAAGCCCTTTTCGGCCAGTTCAGCGAATCTTTCGTGTCCATGTACAATCTCACCGTCCAGGAGATCCTGTAGTTCATCTTCGGCAAGAAATGCATACCTCCCGATATCGTTCGTAACCAGGAAAACATCATCTTCAAGTTTCCTGAAACGAAAATAGGGGGCAGTTGCCGGAAGTGATCTTGCAGGAAGTTTCATCAGCCGGCATCTCCGTCTTCTCCGCGGGCCTTTTCCACGGTTCTTGCAATTACATAGTTTCCGAATTCCCAGGCCACGAGATCGGCATCGTATCCCTTGCGTGAAACAATTTTCAACTTACGCCCCGAATCACCCGGTGCCACTCGTATTGCTGCCACTCCTGAAAATGCATCAACCGCCTCTTCAATTGCC
Organism: Deltaproteobacteria bacterium; assembly: GCA_013152945.1. GTDB lineage: Bacteria > Myxococcota_A > JAADFL01 > JAADFL01 > JAADFL01 > JAADFL01. The sequence continues at coordinate 30,093 of JAADFL010000027.1, forward strand.
TCATCCGTGAACAATGAATCATCCATGTTTAATATCTTGCTCTTTGCCACGTCAACCGCCTTTGCCGTCTTTCCCGAATTTTTCTTCCCATGGAACCGCGATACCCAATGGATCCTCGAGGTAGTCACCCGGTTCTTGCCCTATATGTTCTCCCCGGGTCTCTTCTTCGCTGTCGTCGTCCTGCGCGGTCAACAAGGCCCTGGCAAGTATGTACTCACGAAGACGCCCCCTGCTCTGCTCCAGCCTGATACGCCAAGCCTGGTGCAACAACTCGTTCTCAAACCCGCCGGCCAGTTCCTCCAGGCCGTGCCGTCCTGTTTCATTCTTGGCCTTGAGACGCACAACGATCTTTTTCCTGTCTTGTCCGGCCTTTTCGAGCCTCACGTAACACCTGTCGATGAATACGTATGCAGCACCCATGACAGCATCATCCGGGTAGATATCTGTATCGATTTCCAGGAGAACCATGGACCTCGAAGGAAAAAACCTTGTCCGACTTGCACCTTTACTCTTGCTCAAGGACAACCTCCGCCGTTGCGTATCTCCACGACATAGGGATCGCATGTCATCGAAACACCGTCAATCCTGTAAACCTGGAGAAAATACCAGGCCGTATCGTCATCGCAATGATCCCTGCCGGGCGTCAGGGGTTGGCCGCTTGGTATACAGTTGCATTGGTCCTCGGTATTCGTGCCTCCCCCGGGGTGGTCGTCCGCCAAGTCTCCCGTCTTCTGCTGAGAACAGAGCATGGTCCTTTTAGAGCAATCGATTGCGGCGCCTTTTTGCTTGTAGAGGTCGAATTGGTACTGGTTGCCGGGATTGCTTGTAAACTTCACCTGTACCTTGAAATGGTCCTTTCCCTGGTTGTCATCACCACGGCTGTCAACCGCCTTGAACACAAACCAGTCCGAGGCCCATGCATTTGCAGCCCATGGGATATTGGAACTGACTGTAATGGGGGTATTGTTGTCGGATACATCCGGCAGCCGAACCGCATCGGCACACCCCCTGCCCCCGGGTGTCCCCTTCTGGAAGCACTCGCAGCCGGTATCGAATACCTTGTCCAGGTCGTAATAACCATCTTCACATCCGAGCAACACGCATGTATTGCCGCCCTGGCAATTTATTCCGGTAACATGAGTGCCTTGGGCGAGCCTTCCCCAGCAATCCTGCGTGCACTCGCAACCGTCACCGTATGCACGGTCCACGTCAAAGTACCCGTCCTTGCACGATGCAACCTGGCATTGCCCGTCGAGGCAGGCCACGCCATCCGCGTTCTGCGGAATCTGGCATAACTGGTCTGCAGGAGCGTCGTCTATTTTACCGTTGCAATCATTGTCTTTCTTGTCACAGGCCAATGCAGTCTTGTAACACGGCCCGTACTCGCAGCCATCTGAAAAATCATTGTTGTTGTCCCATTGGCCCGGATTACAGGCATCGATCTGGCAAGCTCCATCCTTACAGGACACTACGGCCGCGCCGTTCGGAGTTCCACAAAGCTGCGAGATCGGCCCTTCGTCCACCTGGCCATTACAATCGTTGTCAACTTTGTCGCAGACCTCCGGTCCTGTCTTTGTACACGGACCATACTCACAGCCATCAGACGGATCGTGGTTTGCATCCCAGTAACCTGCCGGGCAACCTACTCCATGTCCCGCCAATGGAATCAACTTGACAGGCCCATCCAGGTCATTGGTGGTTATCTTGATGTTGCCCGAAAACATTCCCTCGCCGGCCGGAGTGAAAGTCGCACCGAAGAATATCCTGCTTCCCGGGCTGTCCAGGTTCTTGGGCAGGCCGTTCGGAATACCCGACAGATCGACCTGGAACACCGGATCGGAGTTCGGATCGATCTCGATCTTGAGAACCTGCAGTGTGCCGGAGCCGGTCTTTGATAACTGGAAAGACGCAGGTTGCGACGTGGCTCCCTTGAATACATCCTTGAAATCGTACCCGGCCGGATCCACTACGAGTGTGGGGTTTACTCCTGTTCCGGAGATCACCACGCCCAGTTTATCGTTGTCAGGATCATTGCATTCTATCATCATTCCGCCCGAATCGGTCCCTTCGTCTACAGGCGAATAGGAAAAGGTCACTGTTACATCCTTGCCAGGGGCGATGGGATCTATCGACTTGGGACTGAAGTCCAACTCCGGAGAAATCCCGGCTGTCAATTCAATCTTGGTAATCTCCAGATCCTGGCCCCCGATGTTTGAAATCGTCAGTGTCTTATCCAGCTTTGCACCTACTTGGACCTCTCCGAAATCAACCTGGTTGGCGGACAGCTTTATCGCCGGAGCCTGACTCGCCCTGCCCTTCAGCAAAAGTTCCACCGGATCCAGCTTATCTGCATCCACCACGATCTTGCCCTGGTCACCGGCAGAAACCAAGGGAGGCGTATACGTGACCTTGAATCCTGCCTCGCCGCCGGGATCCAAATCCCATGTAACCTTGCCGCCGGTGTCCAACCCGAACATGGATGTCCCTTCAGTAAGTGTCACTGAAGAAACGTGGATGGGACTCGTGCCCTTGTTGGTCATGGTGACATCCAGTTCCTTGGTCTTCCCCACGTAAACCGTGCCGAAATCGACCGGGTTGGGAAGCACGGAAAGCTCGG
>JAADFL010000028.1 GCA_013152945.1 Deltaproteobacteria bacterium
TGAGTCACGGGCCTGGCCAGAACAGGCAAGGGAGATTAAAAAGAGATTTATGAAGAAAACCGGTTTTATCTTTGATGGGCGAATATTTTTTCTGGTACCGGCGCTGTTGTTCGTTGCTTGCAAAACAGGGGGAGAATCTCTTGAAAATAAGCCGGACCCTGGACAGGAATATTACCAAAAGGCCATGAAACAATTCTATCGACTCGAAGGTGAAACATTGGATCCAGGGTACGGAGATACACGATTCGATGATGTAATAGACCTGCTGAAAAAGGTCCCTTTTGGATCCAAGAGGTGGAAAGATGCACAGAAACAACTCGACATCATTCAAAAGGCGCGTGAAAAGGCGGAATTAGACAAGAAGGAAGTAAAAAATACCATTAAGGCTCTTACGGGTGGAACAGGAAATGTTCAGCACGGATCCGGCTTGAATCCGGTTTCGAAGAGCAAATCCAATGATAATTTTGGTCCCGCACCATCCGGCATTGATTTCCAGTTGCAGGAAGCCAGGACCAGGGTGGACAATGTCACGAAACAATTGAACCTGAAAAGAAAGGAAATAATGCAGTATTGCGGCCCTGGTTTCTTGAAGGGACAAGGTGTTAAAACCAGGAAGACAAAGCTATACCAATGTGAATCCAGGTCTCACTATTACCAGGAACTCTTAAAAAGCCTGAAAAAAGAGCGGGAACATTTGCGCGTGCTTGAACACAGGGTCCCACGGGAACAGCAGTAAGCTTATAAGGCTCTATTAACAAAACAAGCGAAAAGTTGGAGGTTCGAGCTAATGGACAGGGAAAAGGTTGCAAAATTAATCAATGCGATACTACTGGAAATCGGAGAAGATCCAAAAAGGGAAGGATTGATCGATACCCCCCGGCGTGTTGCCGAAAGCCTGGCTTTCTTGACAAGGGGATACAGGCAAAATGCGGCAGGCATTATTTCAGGAGCTATTTTCAAGTCAGAAGCAAACAATATGATTATTGCAAGAGACATCGAAGTCTACAGCCTGTGCGAGCATCACATGCTGCCTTTCCTGGGTAAGTGTCACATTGGATACATTGCCAACAAACATGTTTTGGGAGTGAGTAAACTCGCCCGTATCGTTGACATGTATTCCAGGCGTCTGCAAATCCAGGAAAGGCTTACCGCCCAGATAGCAAGGGAAGTTATGGATGCGGTCGACGCGGAAGGAGTCGGTGTTGTAATGGAATGCAGGCACCTGTGCATGATGATGCGCGGTGTGGAAAAACAGAACTCGGTGATGACCACGTCTTCCGTGCTCGGAAGTTTTCACGATGATTCTGCTACCAGGATCGAGTTCTTGAACCTGATCAGACCGGCAACCAGCAGGTAAATTTCGCTTTTCTTGGCCCGGACCAGTCCCCGACCCGAGCGGCTGTTTGGCCTTTTACCGGGTTTTGTTTGACAAGTGGAGCACCGCTTCTGGATATGAAATGAAAAAAGTAGTACCCCTGAAAAAATCATTAATCCATTGATTAAAAGAAAAGCAAAACAGGTTCGGAGCAAGAGGGTTAATTTCATGGGAACTCTAACGTATTTTCACTTGCCAATCCTTTGGAAGGTTAATCGTGTAATACAGATTGATATCTTTCTTGTCGCCGCTTTTCAATTTCACGTTCCAGCTTATAAACCCCTTGTACTTGTCGAACTTGAATCCCCGGGTCGACTTATCCCTGGACAAGTCCACCTCCACGTCTTCTATCTTGCTAACGGGAATATTCTCGCGCACTTCGATTTGCCGGGTATTCTTGGAATGATTGACAAGCGATATCTTGTAGCCACGCTCCAGGTGTTTCATGGAGCTGAAAATGCCCGGCCTGCGCCTCTCGTGCAACAGGGATGTCCTCTTTACCTCGAACTCTTCATCCGTGCCCAGGGAGACCTCCATGGGTTCGCCAGGAGCGACATAATCAAGGTGAATATCTCCGATGTACGAATCCTTTCGGAATACATGAGCCCTTCCCTGGAGCAACGGATAAGGCGCGGGATTGTGCATCGATACCAACTGGTAAATATAGGGCTTCAGTTTCGGGATGGTAACAAGCTTGGCGCTGGCCTTTACGGTCAGGACATCGATTGGCATCCAGTACGGCCTTGCATCCGATTTCACCGTTACTCTTCTTTTCATCGAAAGTGTAAAGCTTTGTCCCTTGTCTTCCAGCCCCGCGCCGGTTGGTCCGAAATCCATGAGCCCGGCCGGGCCCTGCAGCTCGTCCCGGCTTTCAACAGCTTCGACCAGGACCTTTTTCTTGCCCGCAGGATTGCCGTTTATTATCAGGGGGGCGGGATATGGAGCTTCGACACCCAGTCGCGGCTTGGACGTGGAAAGGGCAAGTTTGGTGTCATCCCAGTCCTCGCCTGTTGATTGCTGCACGATTGCGGCTATGGTCAGTTCGACATGACCCTTGCCGGTCTTTGACCAGCCTCCTGGAATGTAACGAATGTCATACTGCGGGTGCCAGGTCGCCCCGCCGATGACATAGCTAAGCTGTACACGTGATTCGCCCGGTTTTCGACAGATCAATGCAACTGAAGCATCTATCGCCTCCTTGGTGTTTTTCGAAGCCAGGCGCCCAAGTTTCCTGTTCAATACATCAATGGAGCGGCTCAACTTGCGTACCTCGGCCTGGATCGCGACTTTTTTCCGCCATGTATCCATTCTTTCAGTCGTGCTGCTTTCCAGGTATTCGGCCCATTTCTTTGGTTCCACGTTCGAAGTTCTTGCCTGTTCCCTGAAAAGTGCCAGGTAGTACTGTTCATATGCGCGGAGCCTGGCAATCCGTTCGTTCATTGTTTGCAGGTGCTCATTCTTCTCCTTTACCTTTTCCTGCAGTAATTTTAACTTTTTTTGCATCGATGCCACGCCGGAGTCGATATTTTCGGGCGATGAAACCCTTTTGTGCATGACGCCCAGTGCTTCGGCGGAACCTGAAGCTTCTGCCCGTAATGTCCTTGGATCGAGAACACTCGGAAGTGATGGAAAGAGAGCTTCGTGTTTTTCGTTTGCAGAGGTACAGTTTACTTTTATGACACGTGTAACCTGTGCCCTGTCGTTGAAGACAAGGACCTTTGCAATCGAAGGAGCCTTTTGTTTTTCGGCTGCATCAACCGTACTCGTTATCATGAGCAGTAAAGTTGCCGGGAAAATCATTCTTTTGAACATCATATCCTCCCTTGCCTATTGGTAGAGCTTCCAGTTTTGTGGCCGTTCAATGGTGTAACTGAACTTGATGATACGGTTTTGTCCCGGTGGAAGATCTATAGCCCACGTAATCACGCCGTCATCTTTGTTCGGCCCCTTATTCTGGCCGGGACTCACCGACTTCAGCTTGACCTTGATGTCCTGGTTACCGGACCTGGGAACCTGGTCGTGCACCAGCAGTCGTACAGGCCTTTTCTTGTAGTTGCCGATTTCTATGGTTATAAAATATGTTGTCACGTCTTCCTTGGTGAAGATTCCCTTGGTCTCTGTTTCGGTAGTGATTTTCCTCAATAACCTGATGTCTTGGTCAGCACCCAGTGGAAGAGAAAGCTGGCCGCCGGGCCCGGTCGTGTCGAGGACGCCTTGCCCTACGAAATCTTTTCCCATGAATATATTGGCTGTTCCCTTCAAGATCGGCAACCTGGCATTGTTCTCTATGGTGGCCTTTAGGAAAGCTGTTTTTTTTATGGCAGGTGTGGCTTCGTACAATGCCTTTGCATGAAATTTCCTTGATGAAATCGGGATCTTCAGGGCCTGCCCGTTACTGGGGATGGTAACCCTGGCTCCGCATTTGTATATGAAATCCAGCCCACCGGCCGTCACAGCAGGCAAGTTGGGATTGGAGAAACGTTGCGGTCTATAGGAAACCCGATCGAAAAGCGCCAGGGAAGTAAGGCTTTGTCTTTTCATTTTTTTTTCAGGGACTTGGGGGGGCGAGGAAAGTGTGGCCTCTTCGAATTCATAGCTCGATGTCCGGGCACGATGGGGACTGGGCATAGGAGGAGCTTTTTTGCTGTAAACAGCGGACGGTCGCATGGCCTGCGGGGGTGGAGAGCCTGCAAACCCGGAGTCTGCATATACTGCGTTTTTTCCTCTTCCAGCAGTTATCTTACCGGAATATCCAATGCCGATTGGTTGAGCGGCAGCGCCATTCAGGTATAATCCCTTGGCCAATTGCCCGGCATTCGACATTTCCATGTTAACGAGCCGGTTCAAGAGCGAGATCCTTGAACGCAGGATTGCAAGTCTTGTCGCCTGGTTATTGCCCCGTGTGCTCGAAACAGGATTGCCCGGCACAAAGCTCTTGATCTTCGTACTGCTTTGCCTGGACCTGGAAACCGGGGTGAACTCTCTTTTTTCACCAAGTGTCCAGGTGAGCAACCTTGGAAACTCTATTCCCTGTCCCGGGATGGCCGTGGAAAGTGAAAGCCGGACCTTTTTCCAGTCTTCGCCGGTGGCCTGGCTGATTAACCCTGCGGACTTGATGGTAATCTCTTGTTGCCCGGATGAATAGTACAGGTCATAAGTCGGAAGCCAGTATGCTCCCGAGATGAAATATTCCATGTTGATCGAAACCGGCTTGTTTTTCGATGGTGACGAGACAAGGGCTATGACCTGGTATTTTCGGTCAGTGAATCCACCCAGGTTGAGGCGCCTTATTTCCTCTTGCAGTTTCTTTGATTCCTTGACCACATCTGCACGTTTCATCGAGAGTTTTTGAAGGCGGGAACGCACTTTGTCGGAACGCTGTGCCAGGAAATCAAGAACCATTGTCCACCTGGACGGTTGTATTATTTGAATTGATTTGCCCACCCTTTTGGCTTCCGGAACCGGGGGAAGTGGAGACAAGCGCTGAATGAGATTCAGTTGTTCCTGTAGGGCCTGGATCTCGCCGTCTATTCCTGCAATTCGATCGGCGACAGCCTCGAGTTTATCAATGTACGCATCGACCTGGTCAATCGATATCCTTTCCCTTTCCACAGGTGTAACCTGGACCCTGATGATATGGGCTCCCTTGCAGGAGACCCGGACGGTATCCTGCATTGCGGCTCCCGGGATATCCGACAGCCTTAAGCTTTGCACACCTGCATGGAGTTTGATTTTGGCCTGTCTTTTTATGTTTGCTCTGTCGCTGTACACAGTCACCCCGGTTATTGGCGTGTCCACGACCCGGGCGCTTGTACCAACGTCAGGTCCTACTATTACGTTTGGAACTGTGCTGATTGCCGCTAAAAAAACAAGTATTTCCATGTTACACCTCGAAATTTGCCGGCTTTCCTGACTTTAGAACCAACCTAGTATACTTATTGACGTATAACAAGAAAGAAAGTTCCGGGGCCGGTGGCGGTTTTTTTCAGCATCCAAACGAATCGATATGACAAAGCTTGTTTTTTGTAAGAGTTACTTACCCCGAGCAGTTGGATGACTAGGATAGATCTTTCAGATTGTCCTTAATCTTTGTTGCCTCGGCTTCCGCCTCGGCAAGGATTCTATGCTCCTTTTCAACTATCTCTGCAGGCGCCTTGCCGGTAAAGTTCGGGTTGCCGAGTTTCTTTTTCGAACGTTCAAGGATCGAGAGGGCTTTTTCAAGAGCTGATTCCAGTTTCTTCCTTTCCGCATCAAGGTCGATGATGCCCAGGAGGGGGACGAATACCGTCATTTGTGTACAAACCTCGACCGCCGATTGTCTCGGCCTTTCGAGGCCGACGCCGACATTCTCTATGTCTGCGGCAGCCATTGCCTTTATCAAGTCCAGGCGTTCTTCTACAATTTTGTATGTATCCTTGTTCTCACAAGTGATAATGGCCTGAATACGCTTGGCAGGTGCAAGGCCTGTACGTGATCGCACGTTTCTGACGGCCCTTATCGCCTCCATTGCGACCTGCATTGATCGTTCCGTATCATTGTCCACAAACTCGGGTAAAGGTTGGGGCCAGGACGCACGTATTATGGCCGGCGGCTCTATGGGAGCATTGTCCAGGTCTCCCAAAAGCTCCCTCTTGGGGGCGCGCTTGTTCAGGAGCCCCCAGATCTCTTCCGTTATGAAGGAACCCACCGGGTGAAGTAATCTCAAGACCCTGTCGAGGACGTAAACCAGGACCCTCCTTGCGACCCGTGCGTCTTCGGATTCGGAAACCTCCTTTCGCAACCTGAACTTGGTCAGTTCCACGTACCAGGCGCAAAATTCGTTCCAGGTGAAGTCATAGATGGTATGAGCTGCATCGCAGAACTTGAATGATTCGAACTCCAGCGTCATCTTGTCGATGGTCCTTGCAAGGCGGGACAATATCCACTTGTCCTCGAACGCCAAGTCCCCCGGCTCCAGGATTTGCGCGATTCCTGCTCCCGAATCGAGTTTCATCAGGCAGAACCTGGCCGCGTTCCATACCTTGTTGGTAAAATTACGTCCCGCTTCGAATCTCTCGGGCCAGATGCGAAGGTCCTGGCCTTCGGTGGTCATGGTAGCCAGGGTGAATCTCACCGCATCAGCTCCGAATCCATCCCAGCTCTTTCCCTGAATATCGGTGCCCCCTCTTATCATAACCAACGGATCGATACCATTGCCCTTGGACTTGGACATGCGTTCACCGTTCTTGTCCAGTATTGTGCCGTGGATGTATACGTGTCTGAAAGGTTCCTTGCCCATGAAATATTCGCCCATCATGATCATCCTGGCTACCCACAATGCAATGATGCCGCGGTCCGTAACCAGGAGTTCCGTGGGGTAGTAGTAATCCAGGTCGGGTGTTTTTTCGGGCCAGCCGAGGGTGGAGAAAGGCCATAGTTGCGAAGAAAACCATGTATCCAGGACGTCAGGATCCTGCTCCAGGTCATTGGAACCGCAGGAAGGACACGACAAAGGATCATCGAGTTCGCAAATCTCCCGGCCGCAGGCATTGCATGTCCAAACCGGTATCCTGTGTCCCCACCAAATTTGTCTCGAGATGCACCAGTCCGGGGTGGAATCCAGCCATTGATGAAATGTCTTGCTCCATCTCTCCGGATGAAATTCGACCTTTTTATTTTTTTCGGCATTCCTGGCCAATTCCACGAGGGGTTTCATCTTGACGAACCACTGCTTTGAAAGCATGGGCTCGATTGGTTGATGAGTCCTGTAACAATGTGCCACGTTGTGCTTCATGGGCTCGAAGTTTTCCAGCAGTTTCAGCTTTTTCAGGTCTTCGACCACCTTGTCACGGGCAATGAACCGGTCAAGGCCCTTGTATGGGCCTGCATTTTCGTTCAATGTACCGTCCTTGTTCAGTATATTGATCCTTTCCAGGTTGTGACGGTTTCCTATCTCGAAGTCGTTGAAATCGTGGGCAGGAGTAACCTTGAGACAGCCTGTGCCTTCGTCCATCTTTACATATTCATCGGCGATTACGGGTATGGGCCTGTCAAGCAGCGGGAGAATGACCCGTTTTCCCGCCAGGTCATTGTACCGTTCGTCATCGGGATGCACTGCGACCGCCGTGTCTCCAAGCATGGTTTCGGGCCTGGTGGTTGCAATGGTGACGTAACGGCCGGCCTCGCCCTCGACAGGATACTTGATGTACCACCATCCACCGTCGATTTCCTCGTACTCCAGCTCGTCATTGGAAAGAGCTGTCTGAAGTCCGCACGACCAGTTCACGAGTCTTTCTCCGCGATAGATTAATCCTTTCTTGTAAAGAGTCACGAACACGGTGCGGACAGCCTTGGAAAGGCCCTTGTCCATGGTGAACCTGGTTCTGCTCCAGTCGCAGGAGCAGCCGAGTTTCTTGAGTTGTTCGATTATCGTGTCACCGTGCTTTTCCTTCCATTTCCATATACGGCTCAAAAGCTCTTCCCTGCCGATGTCATGTCTTGTCTTGCGTTCGTTGTTCCAGAGGTTTTTTTCAACGACCGCCTGTGTCGCCACGCCGGCGTGATCCGTTCCCGGGATCCATAATGCTTCTCTCCCACGCATACGCATGAACCTGATCACGATGTCTTGCAACGTGTTGTTGAGCGCATGACCCATGTGCAGAACTCCCGTGACATTTGGGGGAGGTATTACGATTGTGCACGGTGTCTTTTCCGGGTTTGGAGTCGAAGAAAAACAGCCTTCCTTTTCCCAAAAGGAATAGATTCGATCTTCCGTCTGCTTGGGATCGTATTGTGTCGGCATGTCTCCTGTCATTTGAAACTCCTCTTTTATGCTTTGCCCGGATTTCTCTTTCATGCTTTCGCCGGTCCGCACGATAGAGCGAAAAATCCGGTCTTGACAGGGGCGATAAGTATCGCAAGCCGTGGTTACGGTCAAGGAGCGACTGCTGCCGTGAAACAAAGTAAATTGCTTTTAGTGACATGGTAATGTTACAGTATCAGGCCAAATGAAGGGTTTGCGGCATTGATCGGGTTGATTACTTGGTCATGATGATGCGGAGAGGAAGTTGTCTTTAGGCGAATATGACAAGCAGAGATTGTCCATTGCCGGCCGTAATAT
>JAADFL010000029.1 GCA_013152945.1 Deltaproteobacteria bacterium
GATCCTCATATGTATGACCTTGTTGGACGCTGATTAGCATGAAATCGTTATCAGGTGCAACAAAGGGATTACCGGGATGTTGAAACCCCTGTAATTCTTCCCTTCTGTGGTTGATTTTCCGGGGGGGCAAATATGGCCGTGATATCAACAGGATATACGGAACGAAAAAACGAGACCATGCACGATGTGATTGCCGGGCGTTCAAGGCGTTTTTTTGAGGCGGGTTCAGGTGCAAAATTCGGCTCTTGTACGGGAATCCAATATGAAAATTTTTTATATTGCATACATCGAGCATGGTGCGAGTGACCGGTGTTTGCTTGCCGGGGGATTTTTCGCTGAAGCGAAACTTCATGGGGAGGGTCCTGTAATGATAGCAAGTTTTTGATGCCTTGAAAATCAACCTGGGTGGGGAACCTGGTGGGGTGGGGAACCTGGTGGGGTGGGGAACCTGGTGGGAATCTGGTACAACCTGGGTAGGGAAGCTGGTACAACCTGGGAGGGAACCTGGGTAGGGAACACGATAGCTCCTCCCCACTGGCTTTGCCTGCAACCACAAGTAATCCGGGCTTGACAGCCTTGCCATGCTGTGCTGAATTGCCTTGAGTTTTCATGTAGTAGCTTTGCTGATTGAAAATAGAAAGTGGAGGAAAGACATGAGCTTTACAAAGGCATTTATTCCTTACAAGGCCTACTGGAGCACACCCTTTTGCAGGTGGCAGGGAAGTTTTGCAGACTTGCATGCTGTAGAATTCGCGGGTGAGACGGCACAAAAGGTGTTGAAAGAAAGAAATATCCCGGCGGAGATTATAGACAGCGTGGATTTTGGAATCAGTATTCCCCAACCAAGCGTATTCTACGGAGGGCCATGGGTCGCGGCTTTACTCGGGGCTCAACAAGCACCGGGACCCATGCTCGGACAAGCCTGCATAACGGGGATCAGGGTGATAAACCAGGCCTCCCTCGAACTCGAGGCCGGACAATCCAATGTCAGTCTTGCCTTGACTGCGGATCGCTGCAGTAATGGTCCGCATCTCGTTTATCCGGGCCCTTCCAAACCAGGCGGCACGCCTGTGAGTGAGGATTGGGTCTGGGACAATTTCGGCAACGATCCATGGGCCGGGAATGCCATGCTCCAGACAGCCGAGAATGTTGCAAAGGAAGTAGGCATAACCAAGGAGGAGCAGGACGAAGTAGCATTTTTGCGGTACCAGCAGTACCAGGACGCTGTTGCGGACGACAAGGCCTTTCAAAGGCGGTACATGGTCATGCCGGTGGAAATAAAGAATAAAAAGGGGAAGGTCGTAAAGTCGGTTGACGGGGACGAAGGCATATTCCCATCCACCAGGGAGGGACTGGCCAGTCTTAAAGCTGTCATCCCGGGTGGCACAGTGAGCTATGGCAGCCAGACCCACCCGGCCGATGCAAATTGCGGCACCATAGTATGCACCAGGGAAAAGGCCAGGGAGCTGTCAAAGGACCCGGCAATAGAGATACAGGTGATAAGCTTTGCCCAGGCAAGGACCAAGAAAGGTTACATGGCAATGGCGGTCGTGCCTGCGGCCAGGCTTGCCCTGGGAAGGGCCGACCTGGATATAAAGGACATCGCGGCAATAAAGACGCATAACCCGTTCGCAGTGAACGATGTCTATTTCTGCAGGGAATTCGGAGTGAAGCAGGAAGATATGAACCACTATGGCAGTTCCATGATCTATGGCCATCCCCAGGCCCCGACCGCGCAAAGAGCGGTCATAGAGTTGATAGAGGAACTTGTAATAAGGGGCGGCGGGTATGGTTTGTTCGCAGGATGTGCTGCCGGCGATTCGGGCGGCTCGATGGTGATAAAGGTAGATACCGGCAAGGCGTGAACATGGTTCTCACGAGATCCAGGTTTTTGGAAATGGATCGAAACGGAGGAAGACATGAGCGTAACCATAAAAGGTTGGCAAATGGTGGAACCCGGCAAGCCCCTGGAGCTTCGGGAATACGAAGCTCCGCCGTTAAAGGATGACGATGTTCTTGTAAAGGTGGCTGGCTGTGGAGTGTGTCATACTGATATCAGCTTTCTCTACATGGGCGTAAGGACCAATTCGCCCCCGCCGCTCACTCTGGGCCACGAGGTTTCAGGAACAGTGGAGGACGCAGGGGCCGAGTTCGCATATCTTAAGGGCAAGGAGGTAATAGTACCTGCGGTTCTGCCCTGTGGCGAATGTGAACTCTGCAAATCGGGTCAAGGAAATGCATGCAGGAAACAAAAGATGCCGGGCAACGACCTGCAAGGTGGTTTTGCAAGTCACCTTGTAGTGCCGGGACGTTACATGTGCCTGTTGGATGAGCCTGTTCCGGGATACTCCCTCGAAGAGCTGTCGGTTGTGGCCGATGCAGTTACGACACCGTACCATGCAGTAAAGAAGGCCGGAGTGAAGGAAGGCGATTTGTGCGTTCATATCGGCATAGGCGGCATCGGCACATATGCGGTCCAGGTTGCAAAGGCGATGGGGGCGCATACGGTATGCCTGGACGTTGACCAGGCAAAGTTGGATGCTGTTTTGGAGTACGGCGCCGATGTTGCGATAAACGTGCGGGATAAATCGCCCCGGGATGTAAAAAAGGAGATATCGGCACTTGCAAAAGAAAAGGGCTGGTCCGCACTTGGTTGGAGGATTTTCGAAACATCCGGAACCTCCAAGGGGCAGGTGCTCGGTTTTTCCCTCTTGACCTTTACGGGTTCCATGTCTGTGGTGGGCTTTACCATGGACAAGGTGGAGGTCAGGTTGTCGAACCTCATGGCCTTTGATGCAAATCTCTATGGCAACTGGGGATGCAAGCCCGAATACTATCCCGACGTGGTGGACCTGATACGGTCGGAAAAGATTACCTTGAAGCCGTTCATAGAGACCCACCCGTTGAGTGAGATTAATAAAATCGTGGAATCGGCACATAAGGGAAAACTTACGAAGCGGGCCATAATGGTTCCTGATTTCGATTGACTTTGGCAGTAACCTGAAAAGCAAGGGAGGATAGCATGGAATTGAAAGATCACAACCTCGTGGAATATAACGATTACAAGGAGATCTTGTACGAAGAGCGTCCCTGCCTGGACCGGAGCGGCAATCCTGTCGAAGGTTTGCACAACGTATGGATCGTTTTGAACAATGAAAAGCAGTTCAACTCATACACTACGAACATGGTAAAGGAAGTAATATTGGCCTTCAGAAGGGCTTCGAACGACAGGGCATGCGTGGCGGTCGTATTTACCGGCGCGGGCGACAAGGCGTTCTGCACGGGCGGCAACACCAAGGAGTATGCCGAGTACTACGCGGGTAATCCGCAGGAATACATGCAGTACATGAGGCTTTTCAATGACATGGTAACATCCATCCTCACCTGCGATCGTCCCGTTGTGTGCAGGGTGAACGGCATGAGGATAGGCGGGGGCCAGGAGATCGGCATGGCCTGCGATTTTTCGATCGCACAGGACCTGGCCAGGTTCGGACAGGCAGGGCCTATCCATGGATCCGCCGCAATCGGCGGGTCAACGGATTTCCTGCACCTTTACGTAGGTGTCGAGAGGGCCATGTGGTCCCTGACTCTCTGCGAGACATGGAGCGCTCAAAAGGCTTTTCATCTGGGCCTGTTGACAGACGTTGTGCCTGCATTGAAGGTGGATGGTAAATTCGTTCCAAACCCAATGGTCATAACCGATCGTTTCACCGATGAGTATGGCAGGATTGTATATGGTGACTACAAGACAGGTGAGGAAAGGAATAAGGCAAAGGAAATTCTGAAAAACGGGGAAGTTGACCTGTCGTTGCTCGATCAGCGTATCGACAAGTTCTGCACGCAGATTTTATATACCATGCCGAATTGCATCACCAAGACATTGGTGGAGGCGCGTAAGAAAAAACTTGCTCACTGGAATGCAAACAAGGAAGCCAGCAGGGATTGGCTGGGATTGAACATGATGACCGAGGCAAAGGCGGGCTTTAAGGCATTCAACGAGGGGCCAAAGGGCGATCGGGAAGTCGATTTCATCAGGTTACGCCAAATGCTGGCCCAGGGAACACCCTGGACGGACGAGATGATAAGGGATATTTCTCCCCAGTATAAGAAATAAAATAGGCGGTTGGTCGAATTGTGGGTCATAGATCCGAGAGACGGACTTTCGAGAAAATACAGAAACAACAAAGTTGGCGGACCGGTCTGCTCTTTACGCTCCTGACAAGTGTTTATTTCACTGCAAGTCTTATTTTCTATGTTGTTATAAAATTCATATTGCTCATATGGGTGTTTCTGGGGTCCGGGACCGGGCATGGTATCGTGAAATTCAGGGAAATCGGGTTCGTGTTTCTGTTCTCCCTCTTGGCTGCTTTGTTTCACTGGATACTTGCAAGGTCAGGTATGCGGGAGAGGATGCTCCTAATCCTCGGCGCAAGGGAACTCGATAAAGAGGACGAATACCATAAGAGATTCAGGAAAGTGGTCGACGAATTGAGCTTGGCCGCAGGCCTTGACCGTGTCGATTGCGTTGTTATTCCCACTGTTGCCATGAATGCCTTTACACTGGACGACAATAAAAAAAGGCCCGTGCTCGGTATAACCGAAGGCCTTCTGTCAAGGCTGTCGAGAAACGAACTGCAGGCAGTGTGTGCGCACGAGTTGGCTCATGTTCTCAACAGGGATTGCAGCCTGACAACCATGGCGTGCGGTATGTGTGGCGCAATTTCCGCAATGTTGGATGCAAACAGGGGAGAGGATATAAAGGGGCGGGAGGTTATGACACCCCTGTTCCCGCTTGTCGCTGTCTTATATTTAATGGCGTTGCTGCTCAACACGGCCATATCCAGGAGAAGGGAATTTGCAGCCGATGCACTGGCCATAAAACTAACAAGGAACCCGCTTGCGCTGGCCGACGCATTGAAGAGAATCGGGAGAGCTACCAGGAGCGCGGCGCCCGAGGGATTGTCTCCTCTATTTATTATTGGAAGTGATTCCGAGGAAGGGGAGGGCTTCTTGGCCAATCTTTTCTATACACATCCTCCGCTAAAGAGACGTATTGCGGCGATCCTCGAAGTAGCCGGCATGTTGCCTGTCCGGGCGGAGATGGAAGCGGGAAGAAATCCATCGAGTGAAAAAGGCGAGCATAAAGAGGCAGAAAGGTTTCACGTGTTCGACAGGAGAGATGGGACTTGGACCAGGTCTCTTTCTCCAGCCGAGATCGGGGCGCTTGGCTGGGCAGGTCCGGAGACCTGGCTGGTGCCGGAGGGAGGAGGAAAGGCCGTGCCTTTGGCTGGTTCAAAGGTAGCGGCTGAAATTTTGACCAATGCAGTAGGACATAGTACCCGGGGTGCATGTCCAAAATGCGGTACGGGCCTGGTGGCGGAGGCGTATGAAGGCACGAGAATAGATCGCTGTCCCTCTTGCGGCGGGTGCCTGGTGCAGGAAGACCGGGTGCGGCGGATCATGTTCAGGAAGGACGCGGTGATGGGACCTGAAGTTGTAAAGGCCGCCGGGAGATTCAAGAAACAGGTGCCGCTTAGACCAAAGAGGTCCAAGCGAGCTGATGCCCTGGAACTTGGTTTGCCGAAGCCACTTTGTCCCAGGTGCCATCGAGAGATGTACACTGCTCCATACAGCTACCAGTACTTTGTGGAGGTGGATCGTTGTATGACTTGCGGTCTGATCTGGTTCGACAGGCAGGAGTTGGAGATCCTGCAGGCGCTTGTGGAGGGCGGGGACCGGATATGACCGGTCCAGGGGCCGGCAGTTGAAAAGCCACGGCAACAAGGGATTCGATGCTCCTGCTGTTTCCCTGATAGCCGGGGTGCATTTCTTGCACGATGTTTTCACCGCCTTCCTTGCGCCCATACTGCCCCTACTGATAAACAAGTTCGATTTATCCATGGCATTGGCCGGCACCCTTGCCGTGTTCACCCAGTTGCCATCCCTGTTCAGTCCTTTTTTTGGCTCGCTGCTGGACAGGTTCGGGTTCACCAGGCGGCTCATGGTCATATCTCCTGCAGTTACCTCCACTGCCATATGCCTGGTAGGCTTGATGCCCGATTACACTGCGCTCGCATTGTTGCTGTTGTTCGGCGGACTGGGCGTGGCCGGAATCCACCTGGCCGCTCCTGTGGTGGTGGCCGAGTTCTCGGGAGACGAGTTGGGCAAGGGAACGAGCCTTTTCATGGTGGCAGGAGAACTGGCCCGGACAGCAGGGCCGTTGCTTGCCGTGGGAGCAGTAAGCCTTTTCGGACTTGAAGGCCTGTGGATGCTCTTGCCGGTAGGGGTCGGAGCATCCTTGTTGGCTTGGTCCCGGGTCAGGAGGATGCCCCGGCGGAACGATGCCCCGGGTGCGGGAGACCGGGGTACAGGCACGGGCATGTTCTTGGCCTTGTGGAAGATGAAACGAACCGTCCTGGCAGTGGCCGGTATAATGGCCGCCAGGGCCTGTGTATCGGCCTCGGTGACCGTGTACTTGCCGACATTGCTTTACGAGAAGGGACAATCCCTGGCTGTTGGCGGAGGGGCACTGTCCCTGTTCGAACTGGCCGGGTCGCTCGGTGCGTACGTGGCCGGGACAGTGAGTGACAGGCTGGGAAGGCGCCTGGTGCTGTTCGTGACAATGTCCGCCGCGCCCACACTGATGTTGTTGTTTCTCTGGTCCAGCGGCGCACTGGTTGTCATATTCCTGCTGGCCATGGGCTTTTTTGTACTTGGTACCACTCCGGTGGCTCTCGCGGTCATGCTGGAAACCACTGATAACAACAAGGCCCTTGCGAGCGGAATGTTCATGACAGTAGGATTTGCGTTGAGGTCGGTACTCGTGCCGGCCTTTGGCGCCTTGAGTGACTCGGTAGGACTGGATGCGGCGTACCATGTTTTCGCCGTAGCTGCGTACTTGGGGCTTCCTTTTTTGCTGTTTCTTGGGAGAAAAACCAGGTAGGAAAAAGGGGGGCGAGACAAATAAAAAGGGGACAATAAAAAGGGACAAAAAGGGGACGGAGGGTAATTTTATGTAGTAATAATACAGGGTTGGGGTGAAATACCGATTGTTTGTATTAATTTAGTTGTGCAATCTGCTGTTTGACAAATTAGTGAAATCGGCAAAAGTGCGAATTTTTGGTCGGGACATGTGGAAATCATGGTCTGGTAAAAACGCCTGTCATAAAATACCGACCATAATACTCGATAATTAATAAGGAATTGACAACCTAACCGCCGCTGTGATACCGAGCTTGCATTTGATCTGACAAAGGAACGTGCATCATGTGGAACCTGGTCATTGCAGGTGCCCTAATCTTGATTGTTGCTGTATCGATGACCATGGTCGGCAAGGGGGGAGGCAATTTCTATGTAGTTATATTGGCCTTGTCCGGTGTTCCCATGTACCAGGCCGCTGCTACCAGTCAGTTCATCCTGTTTACAGCTTCCCTGGCATCCATGTTTGTCTTTCACAGGAACAAGGCGGTATCCTGGCCCTTGGCATTCATAATCGGCGGCTCAACAGCTCTCGCAGCCCTGACCGGTGGTTTTTTTTCCCACTTGTTTTCCGGATTCGCTCTTAAGCTGATTTTTGCGGCATTGTTAATCGTGGCCGGGGGTGTCATGCTTTTGCCGGTGGCTGGAGGCGGCAAGAAGGCCCGGGAGAAAACAAAGACGTTCGGGGTGCTCACAGTCAAGCTCGATGGCCTGCGGGTAAGAGTCAACTTGTGGATTGCCCTGCCTGTTACTCTACTGACCGGCTTTGCCGTGGGTATGGTAGGGGCATCGGGCGGTTCTTTCCTGGTTCCCCTGATGGTGTTGGTTTGTTGTACGGTCCCAATGCACGTAGCAGTAGGCACTGCTTCATCCCTGATTGCAGCCACGGCATTTATGGGTTTTCTGGGTCATGCCGCAAGAGGTGACTTTCACCCTGGAATCGCTGTTCCCCTTGCTGTTGTCACCATTGTGGGTGGAGTTATCGGCGGCCACTTTGCCCTCAAGACCAAGCCAAAGAGTTTGAAGAGATTATTCGCATACACCAACTGG
The DNA here is from genome assembly GCA_013152945.1 of Deltaproteobacteria bacterium. Lineage (GTDB taxonomy): Bacteria > Myxococcota_A > JAADFL01 > JAADFL01 > JAADFL01 > JAADFL01. The sequence continues at coordinate 8,029 of JAADFL010000029.1, forward strand.
TTGGCTGCCCTGTTAATGGTTTACAATGCCTTGCGTTTACAGGATTTGCTGTAACAAGGGTTACAGGCGGCCCTAGTCATTTGGTCTTATTATATGCTCGATCTCTTTATCGATCTCACTTGCTACTTTTTCCAGGTCTTGAACGATTTTCCGGCCTATAGTCCGGTGAGTGAGCGTACGAAGCAGGACCTCCAAAAGGAAAGCTGCCAGGAAGGCTGCTGCGATGTACACAGGAAACCAGGGATCACTTTCGGCGATATGGAAAACAGCGAAAAACGCGGCCCCGAACGTCCCGAGGACCGCCATTATAATCAACGTGGCGTTGGCCCGGGTTTGGGACAATCTGCGAAGATGCCCAATATGAGTGAAGCCCTGAATGAGCAGAACCGCAACAGCCGCCGTGGCCGCAATTTGGCCGAGATTGAGCAATAGTATCATCGGCACGATGAGCAGGGCTGAAACGATTAGACCTTCCGTATTGTGGAAAACGTGCATCTCGTAAATCTCCGGCAGGTCTCCCTCCTTTGCGAGTGTATAGCCAATCTGTGTCACTGCATAGAGAGTCGCGTTTATGGCTGATGCAGTGGCAAGAAGTGCCGTACCTGCCATCACCTTGAAGCCCCATGTCCCAAATGCCGGTTCTGCAGCCTTGGCCAATGCAAAGTCCCGGTCTTTGATGACCTCGGCAAGAGGCAGATTTCCGAAGACAGCGATCGTTACCAACAAGTACAGGGCTCCCACGATCAGGATGGCCCAGACCATGGAGCGCATCATGGTTCGTCCCGGGTCTTTCATGTCCTCCACGCTGTTGGTGATAACGCTGAATCCCTGGTATGCAAAAAACGTCAAACCCAAGGCGTACAAAGTTGTCATTGGTCCCGGTATGTTCGAAAGGGAGAAATTCGCAGGGTGAATAAATATGAGGGCCGAGCCTGTGAACAACCCGAGCATGGCCAGCTTGATAATTACAATGATGGATTCCGACCGGGCCACTGTGGATGCTCCGACCAGGTTGATGATCACAAACATGAGTAGAATGCCGAGGGAGAAGATGTCGGTATACAAGGCAGTGTCACCGCTACTTATATAAGTAGCTGCATAGGTGCCGAACGACTTGGCTACTGCTGCGAGTGCAATGAGCTGAGCGAAATAGAACAGGACCCCCAGGGTGCCTGAAAACAGGCCCTCCCCATAGCCTTGGACCAGGTACTCGATTATACCGCCCCGGCTGGGGTACCGAACCGCCAACTTACCCAAGGAATATCCGCACAACAAAGCGATTATTCCGCCCAGTATAAACGACAAGGTAACCAGGGTGCCGGCAATAGCCCCGGCTTCACCGATTACAATGAATATCCCGGCCCCGACCATGGAACCGATGCCCAGGAAAATTGCGCTCGATAGGCCGAAAGCTTTATTATCAACATTCAATACCTTTTTCATGTCGGTTGTTCTCTCCCTTCAATTTGTAGGATGTACCACTCTTTTGTCTGTATCAATTAAAAATTTTTCCGGTTGCCCGATCTTTTAGTCTTTAAAAAAGGGCACAAATGGGGAGCCGCTTTGCTTTTCCACAAGATTCTAATCTCTTTTCATCGCCCGGTTCCGATGTTTCGAGCCCTCCATCCATAAGTAAAACAACGAGGCCGGGTCGTCGTGTTCGGCCCGGCAAGCGCACCAGGCAGTGGACCGGTTGCAAAGCAGAGGCGGTTGTTGAGTGTTTGGCCGAGGCTCGTTCCAAGGACGAGGACGCTTTGACCGAAGGTAACATTAACGCCAGACAGTATCATCCTGGACTTATCCGGGTACGCCGGCGTACCGGGTTGGCGTCTCCCTGAATACAGGTTAACCGGAGCCATGCTGTCTGTTGAATATTCTATATAACATGTTGGTGAATGCAGAATATTCTACAGTATCTGAAGTTTGAAAAGACCGATCATCCTGAAGAGAAAACGATTTCAGAGTGTTTTGGACTTCATGGTTTTGGCACGTTGATTGCGATAGTTAGTAGATCAGGAGGCGACGATGCCATGACGCATGACCTTGAAAGTAACTCAATTTCCACAAGAAACGCTTCAACTTCCCATGGAGGTGCAAACTTGGATCGGATCGAAGAGCTTGAAGCGAAAACCCTTGCTTGCATCCAGGGCATTCTCGACGCACTCCCCAATCAATACGCCCTGCTGGTGGATGAGGACCACCACATCGTTCTGGCGAATAAAACCACAACGGATAGCCATGGCGTCACTCGGGATGAGATATGCGGCCGGTATTGTCCTGAAGCCATACATGGCCTCGATGATCCCTTTCCTGGATGCCCTTTGGAGGAGGCGGTCGAAAAAGGCCGTGCAGTTGAGAGGGAGTTATGGGACGAGGATTCCGGGAGGTGGTTCAGGTCTGCGGTTTATCCAACTCGTTTTCGAACCAAAGGAGGTAGGGCGGTTCTACTCCACACGATCTTCGACATCACGGAAGAAAAGGCCGCAAAGGATAAGTTGCTCCGAGTCTCCCAGACTCAATCTGCCCTGGATGAGATCCTGGTCGCTGCCCTCGATCCCGCGCCTCTCGATAGGATCCTGCAGATCGCCCTGGTGAAAATCCTGTCCATTCCATGGATTGGCTTGGAAGCCAAGGGCTGCATCTTCCTGGTCGACGAGATCACAAACGACCTCGTGATGAAGGCCCACCACAATTTTGATGCCCCGATTCGAAAGATGTGCGCCAGGGTTCCCTTCGGGCATTGTCTCTGCGGACGCGCTGCACGGTCTGGAAGGATTGAGCACGCCGGCAATTTGGATGAAAGGCACGAAAACGAATATGAAGGAATCCGGCCCCACGGGCACTACTGTGTTCCCATCATGCACGACGGAAGCGTGAAGGGGGTGATTAATCTCTATGTGAAGGCCGGACACACAAGGAATGAGACCGAGGAAAGATTCCTCAGGGCAGCAGCAGGTGTCTTGGCCGGTGTCGTGGAGCGCGAACAGTTGAGAGCATCCATTGCCCAGGCCGACCGAATGGCAAGCGTCGGTCTGCTTGCCGCGGGCGTGGTTCATGAAATCAACAACCCCCTGACCTACGTGCTCTACAACCTGGAAAGTCTGGTAGAGGATCTGGAGCAACTGGTTGCTAGACCGAACAACAACAGTGAAGAGAAGGAAGTAGCCAAGAGTCTTGGGCAGGAATTGCATATTGGTCTGCACGACATGTTGGATCGAACTCGTGATGCGGTTGGGGGCGCACGCCGCATTCGTGAAATCGTGAAAGATCTCAAGACGTTTTCCCGCGTCGAGAAAGAAGCCAAAACGCGGGTGCATCTCATCCAGGTAATCGAGGCGGCCATCAACATGGCGTACAACGAGATCAAGTACCGAGCCCGGCTGGTGAAGGATTTTAGAAGCATCCCTCCAGTTGTAGCGAGCCAGGGCCGGCTGGCCCAAGTCTTCTTAAACCTCCTCGTAAATGCTGCCCAGGCCATTGAAGAAGGGGATGTCGAACACAACGAGATCAGGTTGAGAACCTGGGCTGACGAGAACTGGGTCTTCGCCGAGGTCAAGGACACCGGCAAGGGCATACTACCCGAGCACATGGATCGCCTCTTCGAGCCTTTCTTCACGACCAAGGACGTCGGATTCGGTTCCGGGCTGGGTCTTTCGATCTGCCACAAGATCATAACCGACTTTGGCGGCAAGATAGAGGTGCGGAGCCAAGTCGGCGAGGGGACCTGTTTCCTCATCAGGCTGCCCATCAAACCCTTGGATGAAGTGCACGAGGAGAAAGAAGCTGAAAAAAAGGAGCCTGAGAGTGCCGTGGTCAGAGGCAGGATACTCGTGATCGACGATGAACCCGGAATCTGCAGAGTCATCCAACGGACGCTCGGCAGGCAGCATGAGGTTAAAGTGGCAAACTCCGGAGCAGAGGGGAAGAGAATACTGGAAACCGACACGACATTCGACGCTATCCTCTGCGATCTGTTGATGCCGAATCTTTCGGGTATGGATCTATACGAGTGGCTCTCAAGCAGCTATCCGGAGCTGTCTGAAAAGATTGTGTTCATGACCGGAGGAGCGTTCACTCCGCGGGCCCGGGAGTTTCTTGCCCGTATACCCAACCATCGGTTTGAGAAACCATTCGATCCAAAAGGACTCACGGCATTGATACGGGATCTCGTCATCGCCGAGCGAAACAGGTGATCGAAATAAATAGATTTCATGTTTTTTAAGGCAACCATTTTGTTGAATCAACAAAACGCAACCAGCAACCACAGGATTGCGGCAACCTGATTGCGGCAACCTAACCCACGTTGATTTTCACTCTTACCACGGTAACCTAACCCACGTTGATTTTCACTCTTTGCAAAATAGATAATAATCACATGATGTTACCTTGCAACCAAAATTTGTTGCCCACACGTCCGTCCCCATATCCCGCCCACACGTCCGTCCCCACATCCCACCCCCACATCCACCGTCCCTACACATACATTCCTTTGTTTATTTTGAGCAGCTCTTGGATATCACCACCTGCCCCTGCATGCGCCGACAAATAACGTTCTTTGATTTGGTGTAAATAAAACATTAATAATGAATAGATAAACCAATAAATTAAAACCAATGACTTAATGTAATGGATTATTATTTTGGTAAAATCTTGTTGGCTTTTCGGCTGCTTTTGTAAATTCATTGTTTTTCTTTATGCTTGACACATATTCCACTCCATTGTATAGACGCATCTCACCGCAGGTAGAAGCTGGTTTGCTGTTGCCTGGCGGGATTGCGGTGTTCTGTGTAGGCGCGTAGCTCAGTGGGAGAGCGCTACCTTGACGCGGTAGAGGTCGTGGGTTCGATACCCTCCGCGCCTACCAAGAATTCCCTTCCCTGACAAGGGTTTCACTTGGGCACGGCTCTTTTCGAGTCGCTGTGTTCGAGTGGAGGTGGATTGTTTTGATGGCTGAAGACAAGCTTGTTTTGGTTTTACCGGATGCTACCAAGCTGGAAGTCGATAGAGGCGCGCTTGTGCGTGACATAGTGTCTGCTATCGGCTCCGGGCTTGCAAGAGCCGCAATAGCCGTGATGGTGGATGGCCGCCTGCTCGATTTGGCCGGCAGTTTGAAACAGGGCGGAGAGTTCAGGGTTATAACCGAAAAGGATCCGGAGGCTCTTGAAGTATTGAGGCATTCGGCCGCCCATGTCATGGCACAGGCCATAACCGAACTATGGCCTTCAACCAAGCTTGCTTATGGCCCACCGGTGGAAGACGGGTTTTATTATGACATGGAACTGGAACATAGAATCGTTCCGGATGATTTCGACAAGATAGAAAAAAGAATGGCCGAGATTATTTCCAGGGATCTTCCCTTTACAAGGGTGGGGGTTTCCAGGAAAGATGCGGCGCAGATGCTCCGGGGCCTTGAGTACAAGCTGGACAATCTCGAAAGAATTCCTGATGAAGAGGAAGTGACTTTTTATGTTACCGGCACGGAATTCAATTCGGATTGGAAAGATCTTTGTGGTGGTCCGCATGTACCGAGCACGGGCAGGATAAAGGCCTTCAAGGTGATGAAGGTGGCGGGCGCTTTCTGGCACGGTGATCCGACAAAGCAACAACTACAGAGGGTGTACGGAACCGCCTGGTTCAAGAAAAAGGACCTGGCCCTGTACCTCGATCGTCTTGAAGAAGCTGAAAGACGGGATCACAGGAAACTTGGAAAGCAACTCGATCTCTTTTCTACTGCCGGCGACAGGAACGATTACGTGGCCATTGACGGCGAGCGGATAAAAGAGGACATCGGTCCGGGCCTGATCCTTTGGCATCCCATGGGAGGCAGGGTCAGGACTGTAATAGAAGATCACTGGAGAAGGGAACATTTCAAGGCAGGGTACGAAATCGTGTACACCCCGCACATTGCACGGGCCGATATCTGGAAGATCTCGGGACACCTGGGCTTTTACAAGGATTCCATGTTCTCTCCCATGGACGTGGACGGTCAGGACTATCTCGTCAAGCCCATGAATTGTCCCTTTCACATACAGATCTACAAGAGCAGGCCCAGGTCATACAAGGAGTTGCCCTTGAGATGGGCTGAACTGGGCACTGTGTACAGGTATGAACTGTCCGGAGTCCTCGAAGGATTGAAAAGGGTCAGGGGATTTACACAGGACGATGCCCATATATTCTGCCGGCCGGACCAGATAGAGGAGGAGGTTGCGGGAACATTAGCCTTTGCACGAAAGATACTGGCGGATTTCGGCTTCGACAACTTGGCGGTCTATTTGTCCACGAGGCCTGAAAAATCTGTCGGCGGCGACGAATCCTGGAACCTGGCCACGAACGCGCTCGAAAGCGAATTGGATAAGAGCGGACTCAAATGGAAGCTTGATCCGGGTGAGGGAGTTTTCTATGGTCCCAAGATAGACATGAAGATACGCGATGCATTGGGCAGGGAATGGCAGTGCACGACGATACAGGTAGACTTCAATCTGCCTGAAAGGTTCAATGTGAATTATGTCGGCGAGGACGGTAAGGAACACAGGCCCATAATGATTCACCGGGCATTGCTGGGATCTTTGGAACGTTTCATGGGCGTTATGATAGAACACTATGCAGGCGCTTTTCCGTTTTGGCTTGCGCCGGTGCAGGCGATTGTTCTTCCTGTCACCGACAGGGCCGCAGGCTATGCGGCCCGGGTTGTAAGTGATTTGAAAGAAAAAGACTTTCGCGTCGATTTGGATGACAGGAACCAAAAACTCGGGTACAAAATAAGAGAGGCACAGCTCAAGAAGATACCGTATATGTTGATTGTTGGTGACCGTGAGGTTGAAAGCCAGTGCGTATCCGTAAGGACCAGGGACGGAAAAGAGGAGAAAGACGTAGGGCTTGCGGCATTGATCGATAAAATGCTAAAGGAATCAATACCTGGAAAGCATGATCTTTTGGATAGGGAGTAACGCAGGGATTGTCGAATTAACCAGTTTTCATACTAGGAGGTTTGTGTGGCCGGATTCCGGGACGACAAGAAAATTGATAGGGAGGGAGAACTTAGAGCCAACGAACGGATTAGGGTTCCAGAAGTGAGGTTGATAGGTCCGGACGGAGAACAAATCGGTGTTATGCCGACGTATCTGGCACTTGAAAAGGCCAGGGATATCGGTCTGGACTTGGTTGAAGTATCACCCAAGGCGAACCCGCCGGTTTGCAAGGTCATGGACTTCGGCAAGTATAAGTACAAAGCCAAGAAGGCCCAGGCAGAGGCCAAGAAACGACAAACAGTGATCGAGGTCAAGGAAATGAAATTCAGGCCCAAGACGGATCAGCACGACTTCGAACACAAAATTCGCAGGGTCAGGAAATTCCTTGAAGCCGGGAACAAGGCAAAGGCGACAATCAGGTTCAGGGGCAGAGAGATGGCTCACAAAGACCTGGGCATCGACCTGATGAGGAGAATCCACGAGGCAGTGGAAGACGTGGCTGTGATCGAGGTTCCGCCTTCCATGGAGGGAAGGGCCATGGTGATGGTAATGGCGCCCCAGAAACACCAGAAAAGTTGATTGATTGAAGAAAGGAGAGGTGGCATTATGCCCAAGATCAAGACAAAGAGAAGCGCTGCCAAGAGGTTCAGGTACACCGGAAAAGGAAAGATAAGGTGTGCCACGGCCTATGCAAGCCATATTTTAACCAAGAAGAGCAGGAAAAGAAAACGTCGTCTGCGCAAGAACGACATAATCGACAAGTCTGACGAGAAACAGCTCAGGCGTTTGTTGCCGTACAGATGAGCTGCCGGGAAGAGGTGACACGAAATGGCAAGAATAAAGAGAGGCGTTGTAACGCATCGCCGCCACAAGAAAATCATGAAACAGGCAAAGGGTTTCCGTGGAGCCAGGTCCAGGCTGTTCACGGTCGCGGTAGAGGCGGTCCATCGTGCATGGGCATACTCATATCATGACAGGAGGACCAGGAAGCGTGAGTTCAGGCGGCTTTGGATAACAAGAATCAATGCCGCGGCAAGGCAACACGGCCTGACTTACGGTAAATTGATGTATGGCTTGAACCAGGCCGATGTCGAGTTGGATCGTAAGATGCTCGCTGATTTGGCTGTGAAAGATCCCAAGGCCTTCGAGGCTGTGGTGGATTTGGCCAGGTCCTTTGATTAGAAACCGGCGTGGTTGGTGAATCTGATGCAGGATTTCAGCCGGCTTGACGACTTGGTCCAACAAGCACTTGGAATTATTGAGAAGGCCGGGTCGGAAAACGAACTGAAGGAATTGAAGGTTACTTACCTTGGTAAGAAGGGAAAGGTGACTTCGTATTTCAAGGCTCTCGGCTCCGCACCTGCACAGGAAAGAAAGGCACTCGGACAGCAGGTGAACAGGGCCCGGCAGGCAATCGAGAACGCACTGGCTGTTCGGGAAGAAGCCATCAAATTGGATGCCCTCGATCAGAAACTCGAGGCCCGTAAAGTGGACGTGACCCTGCCCGGCAGGCCTTTCGGTCGCGGCACGGTCCATATACTCGATCAGGTCATGGACAGGATCCTGGATCTTTTTTCAGGGCTGGGTTTCGACGTGGTGCTCGGCCCGGAAGTGGAAACTTCCTGGAATAATTTCGATGCCCTTAATTTTCCTCCCGATCACCCTGCGAGAGACATGCAGGATACTGTTTTCATCGAGGATGAGATAGTACTCAGGACCCATACATCTCCTGTCCAGGTGAGAACCATGAAGAGCAGGAAGCCGCCCCTCCGGGTGGTTTGCCCGGGCGTGGTGTACAGGAGAGATACGCCGGATGCGACTCATGCGCCTGCGTTTTTCCAGGTCGAGGGACTGATGGTCGGTGAACATGTATCCTTTGCGGAATTGAAGGGTACGCTGAACCTTTTCGCCCGGAAGTTGTTCGGAGAAGGAGATACCAGGTTCAGGCCGTCGTTCTTTCCTTTCACCGAGCCTTCAGCCGAGATGGATGTCCGGTGTTTCGCCTGTGGAGGGGAGGGTTGCGCCTTGTGTAAGCAGTCGGGATGGATCGAGATACTTGGCTGTGGAATGGTGGATCCGGCTGTTTTCGATGCTGTCGGATATGACAACGAAAAATATACGGGCTGGGCCTTTGGCATGGGCGTGGAGAGGATCGCCATGTTGCGCCACGCCATAGATGACATCAGGCTTTTTGCAGAGAATGATTTGAGATTTTTGAAGCAGTTCGTTTGAGAGGTAAATCGAGTTGCGTATTAGTCTCAATTGGCTTGGAGATTTCCTGGACATCGATATTTCTCCGGGTGAGATAGCCCGGCGATTGACATTAGCCGGTATCGAAGCCTATGCGGAAGCATTCGGTATCATGGCCTGTGAAGTTGTAGAAGTCGGAGACCACCCTCATGCAGACAAGCTCAAGGTCTGTCGTGTCTTTGACGGAACAGGTTATAGACAGGTTGTATGCGGCGCTCCTAATACGAGGAAAGGAATGAAGACCGCGCTCGTTACTCCCGGCGCAATATTGCCGGGCGGCATAGAGGTGAAGACCGCCAAGGTAAGAGGTGTGGTTTCCGAGGGAATGCTGTGTTCCGAAAAGGAACTCGGCCTTTCCGATGAGCACTCGGGAATTATCGAGTTCGATGCTTCGTTTGTGCCGGGTGGAAGTGTACACCGGAGCCTTAAAGACTACGCGGATGTGGTAATAGAATTGGACCTGACCCCGAACAGGCCGGACTGCCTTTCTCACCTGGGAGCCGCACGGGAGCTCGGAGCAATCCTGGGCCGGCATATCAAACCCGTGTCAACCGGGTTGGACAAGGTTTTGGACGGCGCGCCCGTGTCCGGTTTGGCTGAAATAGAAGTGAAGGCCCCGGACAAGTGCCCGAGGTACTGTGCGAGAATAATAGAAGGCGTGAAGATCGGAGAGTGTCCCGGTTGGGTGCGGGCCAGGCTGGAGGCTGCAGGTATCAGGTCGATTAACAACGTGGTGGATGCCACCAATTATGTGCTTCTGGAACTGGGGCAGCCGCTGCATGCGTTTGACCTGGACCGGCTCGCCGGAGCCAAGATAATCGTCAGGCCGGCTGATCCCGGAGAATCGTTTACCACGTTGGACGGGATAACAAGGAAATTGTCTCGGGATGACCTCGTAATAGCGGATGCAGACCGCCCTGTCGCGCTTGCAGGGATAATGGGCGGTCTCGATTCAGAGGTTACAAAGGAAACTACTCGTATACTCCTTGAATCAGCCTGGTTCGAACCCCGTTCCATCAGAAGGACCTCGAAAAGATACGACCTGAATACCGAATCCTCGAGGCGATTCAGCGCAGGAGTTGACCCTGAAGGCATTGACAGGGCGGCAGACCGTTGCGCGGCTTTGATCTCCGACTGGGCGGGCGGTAGGGTCGCACGCGGCAGAATAGATGTTTATCCAAAGCCGTTCAAGCCCATTGAAACGGATCTGAGGATGGACCGGTTGGCCCGGATACTGGGCAAGGATATCGAGGCGGGAGAAGCTGCAGCCGTGCTTGAGGGCCTGGATTTTTCAGTGACCGAATCGGATACAAACACACTGCATGTAAGGATACCCGGATTCAGGCCGGACGTGGAAAGGGAGATAGATCTCATCGAAGAGGTGGCAAGGCTGTACGGATATAACAAGATTCCGGCTACACGGCCGGTGGGGTATCTCAAGCATCCCGAGATAGCGAAAGAACTCATCTTCGAAAGGAAAACAAGGCAGGCCCTGGTGGCTGCCGGCGCGTCACAGGCTTACAACTATGCCTTTGTCGCCCCGGATTTCCCGGAACGGCTTCAGGCCCCGGCGGATCATCCGGTTGCAGATCTCGTGCAAGCCGCAAATCCGATCAAGGTAGAATTTTCAGCCCTTCGGACCACGCTGCTACCCGGTCTGCTCTATAACGTGCAGACCAATGTCAACCAAAGAGCTGAATCAGTTTTTCTTTTCGAGATAGGTACGGTTTTCAAGAATACGCCGAGGAATGACGAGAACCTGCCGGTTGAGAGGCGTGTCGTGGGAGGGGTGTTGTGGGGTAGTGCCCGGGAAGAGAAGTGGTTCGGCAGATCTCGTGACATGGATTTCTATGATGCAAAAGGGGCTGTAGAAACCATACTCGGCGGACTAAAGGTGGACCTTGGTATAGTGACATGGAAAAAGGCGAACCAGCCATGGCTGAATCCCCATGCTGCCGCATCATTAATGATGGATCACTCGGTTGCCGGATGGGTCGGAGAAATACTTCCATCGGTTTGCAGTGAATTCGATGTTCCTTGGCCGGTATTTGCCTTCGAGTTGGATATAGGTATTATCGGCCTTGCGGGAAAGGAAACAATTGAATATAAGAGCCTGCCGAAATTTCCATCTATTAGAAGGGATGTGGCATTGATAGTGGACGAAGACCTGGATGCGGCGAGTATTATCGAAGCGGCCGAGGGATCGGGTGCCGGGTTTGTGGCCCACCTCGATGTTTTCGATGTATACAAGGGTGAAACCATACCACCGGGAAAAAAGAGTATAGCCATCAAGATCGTGTACAGGTCGAACGAAGGCAGCTTGGAGAGTTCCAGGATAGATGAAGAAAACAAGGTGCTCGTACAAGCCCTGCGAGATAAATTGAATGCGGAAATCAGGGATTCTTGAAACTATTTTCAGTGTGAACCCAAGGGGGAAGACACAGGAGGGTGCGATATGACAAAGGCGGATATTGTGGAGACTGTCTATCAAAGGGTCGGCTTTTCAAAGAAGGATTCAGCCGAGTTGGTGGACATGGTGTTCGAAACCTTGAAAGAGACATTGGAGAAAGGTGAGAAAATCAAGATCTCCGGTTTCGGCAATTTCGTGGTGCGGGACAAGAAGGCGAGAAAAGGCAGAAACCCCAAGACAGGTGAAGAGATCGAAATTTCAGCCAGGCGTGTCCTTACCTTCAAGCCAAGCCAGGTTTTGAAAAAGATGTTGAATCCGAACAGGTGATTTCTTTCATGGCGGTCGAACAGGTGGAGTGGATTACAGATGCCTGTAACTATTCCGGACAAGCTGTATTTCAAAATCGGTGAGGTTGCTCATCTCACTGGTGTAAGACCGCATGTCTTGCGGTACTGGGAGAGTATGTTCAATATCATAAGACCCGTAAAATCAAAGACCAACCAGAGGATGTACAGGCGCAAGGACGTAGAAACGGTCCTGATGATAAAGAACATGCTGTACAACGAAAAGTATACAATTGCAGGCGCCAGGAGAAAGCTCAAGCAGAATGCCGGAGGTGAAACCAGGAACAAGCAACTCGATCTCAACCTTGGTCGCAAGGAGGCACAAGCCGTGATCGAGGAAGCTGTCAGGGATCTGGAGTCCATGTTGCAGGAAGTGGAAAAGCTGGAGGATTCATCGACTGTCTAGGAAAAGTTCGGTCTGATCCGGAAATAACATTTACCGGAAAGAACATTTAAATCATGTTGCAATGACCGGTCGCCATGGTGTATAGAATCATCTGGTTGAAGCGAATCGGATGCCGGGGCGTAGCGCAGTCTGGTAGCGTACCTGAATGGGGTTCAGGTGGTCGCTGGTTCGAATCCAGTCGCCCCGACCATCAATCGTATTTCCCTGGTTTTGATTCCTTGATGACCGTACTGTCGGGTCTGCCGATCTGACGGCAGAGCAGGGTGCCTTGATATGAACATCCTTTTGACCAATGATGACGGAATAGAAGCTCCCGGCCTTTCCTCGTTGTTCGAAGCACTCCGGGAACTTGGAAAAACCATTGTCGTAGCGCCCAAGAACGAAATGTCCGCGGTAAGCAGGGCCATAACAATGGTGAGGCCCTTAAGACTCGATGAAGTAAAAGAGGATTGGTACGCGGTGGACGGCACCCCGGTCGATTGCGTGTACATGGCTCTTCACCATGTTTTGGGGAAAAGACCCGACATGGTTATTTCCGGAATCAATCGAGGCCCTAACGTGGGTGATGATGTATCATATTCCGGCACTGTCGCCGCTGCGGCAGAGGCTGCGTTGGCCGGGATCGGCTCATTCGCTGTTTCATTGAACGACTGGAAGCCAAAGGACTATAGCGTAGCGGCAAAATTCAGCGCGTCCATGGCAAATTTTCTTATGATGGCCGGAGTACCGGAGAGGATTTATTTCAATGTCAATGTTCCGGCAAAGCCGGCGCATGATCCGCCGAGGTTCGTCTTCACCAAGCAGGGCAAACGCAGGTATCCGCAAGATGTGGACGAGCGTCTCGATCCAAGGGGTGTACGGTATTTCTGGATAGGCGGCAAGGATGCCGGCACCTGGGAGAATATCCCGGGGTCGGATGGGGATGCCCTGGACAGAGGATTGATATCAATTACGCCGCTAAAGCTGGATTTGACTGCACACGGGTTATTGTCAAATATGACATCTTGGGCGCTGGAAGACTTTGAAAAGGGAGTTTGACCTGTGTTTTCGCATGAATCCACGTTTGAGTTGCGTGAGAGAATGGTGCGGGAACAAATCCGGAAGCGGGGAATTCATGACAGGGCCGTACTCCAGGCAATGCTTGATGTGCCGAGGCATGAATTCGTGGAAACACGGAATGTTGAAGAGGCGTACGGTGATCATCCGTTGCCTATCGGCGGGGAGCAGACTATTTCTCAGCCATACATGGTAGCCCTGATGACACAAGAGCTTGCTTTGAAGGGCGGTGAAAATGTATTGGAAATCGGTACGGGTTCCGGGTACCAGACTGCAATATTAGCCAGGATTGCCGGTATGGTTTGTACGATCGAACGAATAGACAGCCTATTGGCGCAGGCCGGAAAAAGACTGGAGCGCATGGGTTATTCGAATGTGAAGCTTAGAAACTGTGACGGCACCCTGGGTTGGCCTGAAGAATCTCCTTTTCAGGGAATAATCGTTACTGCAGGAGCGCCCGGTGTTCCGCCCCCGCTTCTCGACCAACTGGACCAAGGAGGCAGACTCGTAATTCCTGTGGGCGACAGGTTCATTCAGACGCTCCTGGTGCTCGAAAGGCATGGAAAAAGGTTCAAGAAGACCAGGTCCGGTGGATGCAGATTCGTCCCCCTGCTGGGAGAACATGGCTGGGAAGATGACAGGCGATAATTGTTCAACCACCCGTCGTTACTATCGGTATCTCGTTATCTTGAGCTTATGTCTTTTCACCGGCATTAATGGGCAGGGTATCGGCTGTGTTCCACCTGCCAGGCGGACCGATGGTGTATGGCATGAGGTCAAGAGAGGCCAGACTCTTTGGCGGATTGCAAGGACCTATGGCGTCGATCTGTACGAACTTGCAGATATCAACAATATTGAAGACCCTGCAAGGATACGAGCCGGAACCAGGCTGTTCATTCCGGGTGCCAAGAAGGTTGTGGACGTAAAACCGTACAGGGCTCCGGCTATTGTCGATACAAAAGGGGTGAAGGGAGAAAAGGCAACCGTTACCAAGATAGTACATGGAAGCACAGGGAATAGTGCCTGTGGAGTGAAATTGGCTTGGCCTCTGGACGGGGTCTTGACCAGCCGTTTCGGCATGAGGTCGAAAAGGCGCCATGACGGTATAGATATCGCTGCCCCCATGGGAACACCGGTAAAAGCTGCTGCAAAAGGTGAGGTGGTGTATGCCAAGTTTACAGGCGGATACGGGAACCTGCTGATTTTGAAACATAATGACAGGTTGCTTACCATATATGCTCATTTGAAAGAATTTCTGGTGGATACTGGAGACAGGGTCGAGGCGGGTCAAGTGATAGGCCGGGTAGGCGACACCGGCCGGGCCACCGGACCACACCTTCACTTTGAAATCAGGCTGGACAGGGAGCCGAGGGATCCCTTGCTTTTTTTGCCCGGGAGGAAGTGAGGTGGGCTTGCAGAAAAAAAGGGTTCAGCCGGGCAGAAACTGCTGGCCGTTTTAAATCTGTTCCAGTTGTCTGTTAAGATAATTGATTCTCTTTTTATTCTTGGGTGTGAGTTTTCGGAGCTTGTCGATCATCATTTTTGCTTTTTCGAGAGCCTTATTTTTAAGCATTCCCTTGGGTAGTTCGGCAGCGAGTTTCAATTCCAATTGGGCGAGCCTGAATATAGCCTCGACTTGGTCGGGATGAGACTTTAATATAGTTTCCAGTTGTTTCCTGGCCTCGGCCGGCTTTTCGGCTGCAGTAAGGGCATCCGCGCACGCAAGCCTTGACGCAACGGAGCCGTTGGTTAGTGCAACAACTTTTATTAGTTCTTTTGCCGCTTCATCGGGTTTGTCATCTGCCATGAGCAACCTGGCTCTCTTGTACCTGATTTCAACTGAAAGCGGATTCAGCCTGGAAGCTTTGTAATACAGCTTTTCCGCTTCCGGTTGCCTGCCGAGGGATTCGAAAACGGTTGCCAGTGCGAGCACGGGATCGGCCCACATGGGAGCCAAGTGTATTGCCTTTTTTAATTCGGCTATACCTTGTGCCCTGTTTTCGCTTTCGAGCTTGGCCAAACCTGCAAGGTAATGAAGGAGGGGGCATTTCTCGTATTTTACCAATAGTGCCTGGACCTGGTCAGAGAGTTCTTCTCCGAGAATCCCACTCTCCGCCTGTTTCAGGAGTGCGTCCAGTTTACCTTGCCCGGCGGAAGGTACGCCGGTGAATGGGTTGGATGCCTTTACGATGATGGCTCTACCCAATTTTATGTCTTCAATTCTCGGGCGATAGTTCAACATGCGCGAAAGCAATTCAAGGGTCTTTCGAGCCTTTCCAATCCGCAGGTATGCATCCGCCGCAGCAGGATAATACCTTGCCTGGCCGGGCGAGATTTCCAATGCCTTGTCGATTCTTTCGATTGCATCTTCAGCATTTCCTGTCAGGAGACAAGCCAGGCCGGCCCGGTATTTATATTCTCCTACCTTTGGTGCAAGCCTGGAAGCATGGTCGAAAAGGGTAATCGCTTTTGCAATTTGATCTTTCTTACCTTGGGCCAGGGCAATCAATCCAAGGCAGTAAAGAGCAATCGGAGAATCGGGTGACATTTTGAGTGTGGACTCGTAATGTTTTTGCAGTACTTTGATATGCCCTGTCTTGAGGCTAGCCTTGATTAAACCGCGGTAAGCCCGGAGTTGTTTTGGAGCTTGTTCAATGATGGTCAGGTATTCCTTTTCAGCCATTGCCGCATCACCTGCCTCTAGGTAGGCCGAGGCTGCGTCGATCCTGTCTTTTATGCTTTTATGGGGAACACAAGCCAAGCATTGTGGTATGACGATTAACGTAATTATATAGTATACATTCTTGATATTTTTCATCGAAGCTTTCATTCAAACGAATAATGGTTGGAAAATGGATACTTGAATACCGGTGAGCCTTCCTTGGCGAGAACAAATACCTTGTAGGGCACTTTTAATTCTACGGTCTTCCCATTGTTTTCCTTGATCGAGATAAAATACCTGTCTTGGCTTACTCCGCCGTCTTCTTCGATGACATGGACACGTTTTATTTTTCTGTCAATAACAATGCCGTTGATACCCATCAAGAAGGGGATTCTCTCGGCAAGGAAGAAATAGACCGCACCCAGCAGGATCAGGAATGCGGCCAGCCTGTAAAGATTTCTAAACAAACGTCTCCGAGCCGATGATTTTCTGACCCTCGATGTGTACGTGTCATGTTGATTCAATTCGTTTTTTCCTCCAATGGGCAGAGTATCCACATTACATCGGTTTGTTGCAAGTACTTGTATTGGATTGCCTCCTCTGTTTTCAACCAATACTGAATATATTGTAATAACTTGACATAAGGACGTTTCCTATGCTAGCTCAATATTTAATTTTGAGGCCCGCATGGGGTTTTGAGGAATAAAACGACCCTGACAGGAGGCGGTATATGGGAAGGACCATCCTCCTAGCTGATGATAGCAAGACTATCAGGAAGGCCGTGGAAATGGCCTTGGACGGTGAGGATTATGATATCGTTGCAGTTTCCAGAGCTGCAGATGTGGTGCCTAAATGTAAGGAAATCGATCTCTCGGCTGTGTTGCTGGATGTCAATTTCAATGACAAAGAAGATCAAAGGACAGGCTTGGATATATGCAGGGAACTCAAGAGTGAAGACTCTTGCAGGGACATCCCTGTAATCTTCATGCATCCTTTGATGGGAACCTTTGATGAACAAGCAGCATTTTCAGCAGGCGGCAGCGGTCATGTGTCCAAGCCTTTCGAGTGCCGCGAGCTTTTGAGCGCCCTGGATGAAGCAATCTCGAGGCCGGCACAAGAGAAATCATCAGTAGCAGCAGCCATCTCGGAAACAATAAGTGACTTTGCCGGTTCTCCTGCGGAACCTCCTGCACCGGCAGAGTCGGAAGCGATTTCACCTGAGCCGGAAGCTGTGCCCACTGTACCTGAACAGGTCGAGGAGGATGTCGAGGCTATTGCCCCGGAACCCGGTGTCAATGAAGCCAGGCCGATTGCTCCCGAACCGATTGCTCCCGAACCATCCCTTGGCGATGCCCAGGATAAGGCGGCTACTGATTTCTCGAGCATGCCTTCTCCTGTGGATGCGCAAATTCCGGATACTGGTGAAGAGGGCATGGGGACATCGGCTGAAGACCTTCCCGAGGCATCGATCGAAGACCTTCCCGAGGCATCGATCGAAGACCTTCCCGAGGCCTCGATCGAAGATCTGCCCGAGGCATCGATCGAAGACCTTCCCGAGGCATCGATCGAAGACCTTCCCAAGGAGCCGATCGAAGATCTTTCCGAGGCGCCGATTGAAGATGGCGGCAAACTGCCGGAAGAAGAAGTTTCAGAGTCAACTACGCCGGAGCCGCTCCAGGATGAAATAGAGGCTGCTGGCAATCCACCCGAAGCCGCTAATGCCGGAGAAGCAGGTGCAGCCACGGGGACCGAAGATATTGGGGAAGATGTTTTTGATTTCGGCCTTGACGGTGAACCGGCTCAGTCAGGCGACAATGCGAGTGAGGGCTTATCATCTTCAGCCGATGAGGCCCATGAAGAGAATCCGGAAGAATCTCTTTCGGAAGAGATGCCCGAACCATGGAAGGGGGCTGATCTTTCGGCGAGTGACGGAGCTTTAGAGAGCGTGGAGACCGAGGAAACGCCTTCTGTGCCGGACTCCTCTCCCGTTCCATCAAGTTTGGAACCAAAGCCTGTGGTCGCATCGGACAGCCGGCATGTCGAACCGGACGGACTTGAAGCATCGAAAGCCGGGAGTGATCTGGAACGCGAGTTGGGTGCTATTGCTTACAGGATAATTGAGAGAATTGCATGGGAAGTGGTTCCCGATCTTGCAGAAACTCTGATACGCGAGGAACTGGATCGCTTGATCAGGGAAAAGAAGGGATCCAATTGAAATTGATGGATCTTCAGGTCATCTGACAATGGAGCTTTCAGTGGGCCTGCTAAGCAGTCCCTTGGTTGAATCAATCATAGATTTGGCGTTGTTGGAGGATGCTCCTTTTGGAGATGTTACTGTAGGAATTTCCGGCCTGGATGACGCAGTCATACAAGCAGACATCATTGCACAAGAGAAATGTGTTATTGCCGGTTTGCCGGTGCTGGTCGCCGTATTCAAGAAAACGGATCCGGGCGTATTGGTGGACACTCATGTGTCTGACGGAGAGGCCGTGGACCCAGGTATGGTCGTGGCATCTGTACATGGCAATGCAGGCCCTATTTTAACAGCGGAAAGAACAGCTCTCAATTTTCTGCAACGGCTCTCGGGCATTGCAACGTTGACAAGAAAATTCAAAGAAGAGTTGAAGGGCACGGACACGATTTTGCTGCCTACCCGAAAGACCACTCCGGGCCACAGGGTAATTGAGCGTTATGCTGTTTTTGTGGGTGGTGGACGAATGCACAGGGCTTCTCTGTCTGATGGCATCTTGATAAAGGATAATCATATTGCCGCTGCAGGCGGCCTTGTACAAAGTGTGCGGCTTGCAAGATTGACAGGTCCCTGGACACTCAAAGTGGAAGTGGAGGTTACTACACTGGAAGAAGTGAGAGATGCTGTTGATGCCGGTGCCGACATTATCATGTTCGACAACATGTCCCCTGAACAGGTCCAGGAAGCATGCCGGTTGTGCCCGCCGAATGTTCTGACAGAGGCTTCGGGGGGAATAACATTGGATACGGCGAGGAAATACGCCGAAGCCGGAGTCAATGCCGTTTCCGTGGGCATATTGACCCATTCTTCGAGGGCAATTGATTTTTCAATGGAAATCGAAAGGACCTGACATCTTTTTCATTCTTGGCCGGTAGGGATTTATTGGCAATATTTCAACAGTGAGTCCATAGGGGGTCGGAATTGATTGCAGTTGTAGATATTGGTAATACGAATACCGTAATAGGACTATTCAAGGGTGACAGCTTGGCAGCCGATTGGAGGCTGGAAAGCAAGAAACAACGGACAGCCGATGAATACTGTTTGTTTATTCGATCCCTCCTCGACGGAGCAAAGCTGCAGGATGAACAGATAAGTGGAGCCATTCTGTCGAGTGTGGTTCCGCCACTCACCGCTACGTTCAAATCGGTCTTGAAACGCTTGCTTAATGTCATTCCGCTTGTTGTGGGACCGGGATTGAAGACAGGTATGCCAATACTATATGACAATCCGAGGGAGGTAGGCGCAGATAGAATCGTAAATTCGGTGGCTGCCTATGAGCATTTCAAACAGGGAACGATAATAGTGGATTTTGGGACGGCCACTACATTCGATGTGGTTTCTCCCAAGGGGGAGTACTTGGGAGGAGCTATTTCTCCTGGCCTCTTCATCGCCAACGAGGCCCTGTTTCACAGGGCCAGCAAGCTGCCGAGGGTAGAACTGGCCAAACCGAAGCGGATAGTAGGCAAAAATACGGTAGAGAGTATACAGTCGGGCGTGTTTTTTGGTTTCGTATCTCTTGTTGATGGAATGGTTCGGAAAATTCGCAGTGAAATAGATTTTCCTTCAAGGGTAATTGCCACGGGCGGTATTGCGAGTGTGCTTGTATCGGCCACCAAGACCATCGAAGAGGTGGATGAGCACCTGACCCTGAAAGGTTTGAAAATCCTGTTTGAAAGGAACCGCTGAATTAGAGCACTTGCCCTGACTTACTTTTTTTATTTTTTATTCGTATACTTGTATCTTGTAGTCATTTCTTGCTGCAAAGGTGAAAACTTCGAGGGCGATATCACATTCGACGCCTATCTTTTTTGCTGTATCCAGATTGATGGCAATCTCGAGTCCTTGGGGGAATTCTATGGGCAACAGGCTCGGGGACAGCCCCTGCCTAATGATTTTTTTTGCCATCTTTCCGGCTTGTCGGCCTATCGACGACGGCGACGGAGATAGAGATACCAGTGCCCCGGCTTTTACCATCTTTTCCGAGATTGAGAAGAAAGGAATCTTGTGTTTTTTTGTAAAGTCCACCAGGGTCCTGAAGGCCAGGGAATTCATCAATGTGGGATCCGGGACCATCCAAAGGGCGTCCACCTTGCCCAGGAAGGCACGTGCTCCCCTGGTCACATCCTCGGATCGATCGATCTTGGCAGGGACCAAGGCCATTCCCAGTTGTTCCGAATACTCGAAAGCTTTTTCGATAAGTCTGCGCGAGTACCTTGGATTGTACATTACACCCACGGTTCTCGTTGAAGGCGCAATCGTCTGAAGGGTGGCCAATTGAGTCTTTATCGGCAAGCTCAAGGAGATCCCGGTGATATTGTCATTTGACAGGTTATACCTTTCAGGATGGGGCACCATGCAAAATATTATGGGAATGTCATTTATTTCCCTGGCTGCGAGAGTGGCCGCTTCAGTGCCTATGACGAGAATGGCAAGTGGTTTTCTGGAGCGAATTCTTTGAAAGATGCTTTGACCGCGTCTCAAGTTTCCTTTCATGTCATACTCGATGATACGCATCTTGGTTTCGACGGAGAATGCCGTAAGAACGTCGTTGTAGATCTCCAGGTCTTTGCTCTTGACGGCGGCGATTTCTTTACTGGCCAGCGCACTTGTCGGATTACCCCAAAAGAACAAGATAGCAATCAATGTGGCAGAGAATTGACGCAGGTTTAAAAAGTTGTGTTTCATACATTCTCCCGTGGGCATTACTTTCTAATGGCGGCTTTTACACCGGGATGACTATTTGGAGATTGGATCGGCACAACAGCGAAAACCAGCCAACGGACCTTTTGAACTGGGCGCATGATTCTCCCGGCTGGCGCATCGCACCGCCCAATCGGGACGATCCGCCGAGCCACCTTTTTGTACTCTATCTTTTATTGTAGATGACCACAAGCCTGATGTCCATTCACTAGCGTTACCACTCATATCAAAGACACCATAACCGCTTCTGCATTTTCTAAATGTCCCGGATGGACTAAGGTCGCGATCCTCTCCATTTTCATCTTCATTGTCGCATTTGTTCGGCTCGAAACGGTTACCATATGGATATTTTTTATTCCCCGGACCCTTACAAGCCTTTTCCCATTCTTCCTCGGTGCATAATCGTTTTCCTCTGCGTGCACATAGCTTTGATGCAGTGTACCAGGAGACATTGACCCTTGGCTTCAGACCCCGCCCGTTCGGGTACTCATAGTAATCGATACAATAGGCAGGCAACTCGATTTTCGTGTTTGCTTTTTCACCGAAGTTCCTCATTGGATCGCCGGGAGAGCTTCCCATCAGAAAAGGTCCGGCAGGGATCATTACCATGCCGCGGGGACACTTGATATTGCCGGTCAGGTTGCCGGGCTGTGGTTGAGCTGCCATGGCGGCTTCCCGCTCTTTTTTTATTTTCTCCAGTTCTGCAGCTTTCTGTTGCTGCCTTTTCTTTTTCTCCAGTTCTGCAGCTTTCTGTTGCTGCCTTTTCTTTTTCTCCAGTTCTGCAGCTTTCTGTTGCTGCCTTTTTATTTTCTCCAGTTCTGCAGCTTTCTGTTGTTGCCTTTTCTTTTTCAAGGCTGCAAATTTTTTATTGTTTAAACCTTTTTTTGGTTTGCCTGCTTGTTTTACCGGTTTCACGTTCTTTCTTTTGTCTATTATATTTTCCTGTCCCGGCTCATTTTCCTGGTTCCGGCCGGCCTGTTCTTGTGCCTGCTTTTCGTTTTCAGGCTTTTTTATAACTTTTGCCTGGGCCGTTTCTTGCTTTTCCAAAGTCGGTTTCTCTTTGCTTGGGCTTGTCTCAACTAAAACCCGCGTCTTACTTGTTTGCTTCTTTTGTGCTCTTTCCTTGGCAATAGGGGAGGCATTCCGCTTGTAATTCGTTGGTTTTTCATTTGAACCGCCTGATGAGAGATAGAGCAGGCTGCCGCCGACAATCATGGCAATAATTATCCCGATTACCGCCAGGACAGGTAGAATAGACTTGTTGGTGCGGCCCATTGATTCAGGACTTGTTGTTTTTGCGCTTTTATCAAGGGCAGGAGGTTCAGCTATTTCTTGCTTGGATGTCGGGGCTTTTTCCCCGGACGCGAGGTCGCGAACATCCGGTCCCAGTTCTTGACCGAGTTCGTCCGCCTGTGTGCCAGAATATTTTTCGTCTTCTTCAGCGCCGATAATCCTGGCTACGGTTTCTTCACCGCCCAGGTGCTCGGCTGTTCGTATACCGGCTTCACGTTCGTCTTCCGGTGGAGGAGCGGGTAATGCCCCTTCTTCGATTCCCTCTTCAGACTCCTCTTCTTCCGGTTCATCGTCTCCCATGTCAATATCGATGGAAAATTCCTCTTCCTCGATATTCGATTCGTCGACCGGTTGAAATTCGTCTTCTTTGCCTTTTGATGGCGGATGCTCTTCGTCAAGCTCGACTTGTTTCTCCTCGTGTATTTGTTCATCTATATTTTTTTGAGCAGGCACCTGCGAATCTTTCATAAAAACCGGGGTCTCTTTTGCTTTTGATGCAGGTACTGCCTCCAATTCAACATCATCCCAAGCAGAGTCATCGATGTCCGAAACTTTGTCGCTTGTTGTTGGGCCGGTTGAAGGTTTTTCGATTACTGGAGCCGCTTCTTTCGGCTGTTTGCTTTTTACATCATCCGAATGTTCGGTATGTTCGGCCTTTTTCTTTTGTTTCAGAGTTTTTTTCTTTTTTTCAGCAGCCTTTCTTTTCCCGGCCGCCAATTGTTTATCCTCTGATTTGCCGGGAATAGGAGGAGGCGAGGGAGATGGCCTGGATTGCGGCATACTGAGGTCATCCAGCGAGTAGGCATATGTAAGATCACCCTTTTCAAGTATCTCCAGCAAATCTTCGGCCAAATCCTCAACCGCCGGATATCTTACTGAAGGCACCGGGTGAACAGAACGTAAAAAAACATAATCCAAGGCCGGTGGAATCTGGTCATTGAATTTGGATAATTTGAAGGGGATCCCCTTGAAAATTCTTCCTGCAAGCATCTCTCCGATCATTATGCCCAAGGAGTAGATGTCGGTTCTCCGATCGGCCCTTGCCGCAATATGTTTCTGTTCCGGAGAAAGGTAGTCAAGGGTTCCGCTTTCCGCCTGTGCGTTCAGATACGCCTCATGATGAATTGCCCGATCCAAACAAAAATCAGTGACCTTGAGAAGGTCCGGCAAAACAATAATGTTGTCAGGTTTCAGGTTGCCGTGAAACGTATACTGGTGCGCATGCTGCAGGGCCAGTGAAACCTGGCTGATAATAGGTTCGATTTCCGGTATGCTGAATAGTTGCCCCTTGCCCTGACGAAGATCGATTATCTGCCTTAACGATAAGCCTTCAAGAAGCTGCATAGTCACATAATAGCTTCGGCCGATCTGTTCCACATCGTATATTCTTACGATGTTGGGCTGTGAAAATCTCCGGATTGCCCGTACAGACTTGCCGAAACGATCCAGGCTTGCACTGTCCGGAAAAAGAGATGGGTCAAAATATTTCAGCGCAACATCCACGTCGATTTCAAGATCCCTGACCCTGTAAACCACCCCCAGACCGCCACTGCCGATTACGTCAATAACTTCGTAACGCTCTGCAATCTTTTCACCTTTTTCATGAAAGGACTGGCGCGTGATTGGCGAGGTTTTCTTTCGTATGCCCCCACGGCCCGCATTATGCCCCTTTTTCAAGCGGTATCCGCAGTGTGGACAAATGTCAGTGCCATCCGGCAAGACGCTTCCGCAACGGTAACAGAGCAATCCTTACTCCATGCCCACGTGGCCGAGTGAATAGAACAACAACCCGCTTTGCGAGTGCCTCGGCTGAATTTCGATTAAATATTGGTAGCACAATACGAGCTGGACAGGCAAGGACAATTTAAAATATCCGCTTGCTTGTCGGCAAAATAGAGGCAATGGTCTGTCGAAGCCGAGTCAATATGTCAGTATAGTGCCGAGTGAAAATGTCGTTGGGGTAATGGTTCATGCCACATACCTTTGGTTGGAGTCAGGCCCTCCCCACCCGGTCCTCCCCACCCAGGTTGATTTTCAAGGCATGAAAAAAAGCCAAACAATTTGTTTTTTTATCTCCTGGACCAGGCCGGCTATCCACCACCCT